>NZ_DATJWR010000048.1:0-15348 GCF_035501035.1 Paraburkholderia sp. | reverse complement strand
GGTCAACCTGTACCCGTCGGCGAAATACGACGGCGTGTTTTCGATGTGGTACGGCAAGGGCCCCGGCGTCGACCGCTCCGGCGACGTGTTCAAGCACGGCAACTCGGCCGGATCGTCGCCGCACGGCGGCGTGCTCGTGCTAGCCGGCGACGACCACGCGGCCAAGTCCTCCACGCTCGCGCACCAGTCGGAGCACATCTTCAAGGCTTGCGGCCTGCCGGTGCTGTTCCCGTCGAACGTGCAGGAATATCTCGACTTCGGCCTGCACGGCTGGGCGATGAGCCGCTATTCCGGCCTCTGGGTCGCCATGAAGTGCGTGACCGACGTGGTCGAATCGTCGGCTTCGGTCGAGATCGATCCGCATCGCACGCGCATCGTGCTGCCCGAAGACTTCGCGATGCCCGAAGGCGGCCTGAACATCCGCTGGCCCGATCCGCCGCTCGTGCAGGAAGCGCGTCTGCTCGACTACAAGTGGTATGCAGGGCTCGCCTATGTGCGCGCCAACAAGCTCGACCGCATCGAGATCGATTCGCCGCACGCGCGCTTTGGCATCATCACGGGCGGCAAGGCGTATCTCGACGTGCGCCAGGCGCTCACCGACCTCGGCCTCGACGACGAAACCTGTTCGCGCATCGGCATTCGGCTCTACAAGGTGGGCTGCGTGTGGCCGCTCGAAGCGCAGGGCGCGCACGCGTTCGCGCGCGGGCTCGAGGAAATTCTCGTGGTTGAGGAAAAGCGCCAGATCCTCGAATACGCGATCAAGGAGGAGCTCTACAACTGGCCCGACGCGCAGCGTCCGCGCGTCTTCGGCAAGTTCGACGAGAAGGACGGCGCCGGCGGCGAATGGTCGGTGCCGATGGGCAACTGGCTCCTGCCCGCTCACTACGAACTCTCGCCCGCGATCATCGCGAAGGCTATCGCCACGCGGCTCGACAAGTTCGAGATGCCGTCCGACGTGCGCGCGCGCATTGCGGCGCGCATTGCCGTGATCGACGCGAAGGAAAGAGCGCTCGCGAAGCCGCGCGTGCAGGTGGAGCGCAAGCCGTGGTTCTGCTCGGGTTGCCCGCACAACACGTCGACGAACGTGCCCGAAGGCTCGCGCGCGATGGCGGGGATCGGCTGCCACTACATGACCGTGTGGATGGACCGCAACACGAGCACGTTCAGCCAGATGGGCGGCGAAGGCGTGGCGTGGGTCGGGCAGGCACCATTCACGAACGACAAGCACGTGTTCGCGAACCTCGGCGACGGCACCTATTTCCACTCGGGCCTGCTCGCCATTCGGGCGGCCATCGCCTCGAAAGCGAACATCACCTACAAGATCCTCTACAACGACGCGGTCGCGATGACGGGCGGCCAGCCTGTCGACGGCGTGCTCACCGTGCCGCAAATCACGCATCAGGTCGCCGCCGAAGGCGCCGCGAAGATCGTGATTGTCACCGACGAACCGTCGAAGTATGACGGTGTGACCACGCTCGCGCCGGGCGTGACGATCCATCACCGCGACCAGCTCGACGCCATCCAGCGCGAACTGCGCGAGATTCCCGGCACGACCATCCTGATCTACGACCAGACCTGCGCGACCGAGAAGCGACGCCGCCGCAAGCGCGGCGCGTATCCCGATCCGGCAAGGCGCGTGGTGATCAACGAGGCCGTGTGCGAAGGTTGCGGCGATTGCTCGGTGCAGTCGAACTGCCTCTCGGTCGAGCCGCTCGACACCGAGTACGGCACGAAGCGCCAGATCAACCAGTCGACCTGCAACAAGGACTTCTCGTGCCTGAAGGGCTTCTGCCCGAGCTTCGTGACGGTGGAAGGCGGCCAGTTGCGCAAGCCGAAAACGAGCAGCGTGGCGAACGAGGCCATGCCGAGCGTGCCGACGCCCGACGTGCCGGCCATCGGCCGTCCCTACGGCGTGCTCGTCACGGGCGTAGGCGGCACCGGCGTGGTGACGATCGGTGCGCTGCTCGGCATGGCCGCGCACCTCGAGGCCAAGGGCGTGACGGTGCTAGACGTGACCGGCCTCGCGCAAAAGGGCGGCGCGGTGATGAGCCATGTGCAGATCGCCAACCGCCCCGACGACATCCACGCCACGCGTATCGCCATGGGCGAGGCGAGTCTCGTGATCGGCTGCGACGCCATCGTGACGGCTGGCGACGATTGCGTCTCACGCATGCAGGAAGGCGTGACGCACGTGGTGCTCAACAGCGCACCCACGCCGACTGCCGAGTTCATCAAGAATCCGCAGTGGCAGTTCCCGGGCTCGAACACCGAGGCCGACGTGCGTGCAGCAGCGGGCGTGGAGAACGTCGCGACCGTCAATGCGAACCGCTATGCGCTCGCACTGCTCGGCGACGCGATCTACACGAATCCGTTCGTGCTCGGCTACGCGTGGCAAAAGGGCTGGCTGCCGCTCACGCACGAATCGCTCGTGCGCGCGATCGAGCTCAACGCGGTGCAGGTCGAGAAGAATCTCGCGGCGTTCGAATGGGGCCGCCGCGTGGCGCACGATCGCGCCGCAGTCGATCAGCTCGTCAAGAAGCCGTTGTCCGAGCAGAACGCTGCGAGCCTGGAAACAGCGGCAGGTGCGAAGATCGTCTCGCTGCATACGCCCAGGGCGCTCGACACGCTCATCGACAAGCGCGCACAGTATCTGGCCGCGTACCAGAACGAGGCATACGCGCAGCGCTACCGCGCATTCGTCGACGACGTGCGTCGCGCCGAGGCGAAGCTGGAGCATCCGGATGGGCAGGCTCCGCTCACCGAGGCCGTGGCGAAGAATCTGCACAAGCTCATGGCGTACAAGGACGAGTACGAGGTCGCGCGCCTCTACGCCGATCCGGCGTTCATCGAAAAGCTCAAGGCAAGCTTCGAAGGCGACTGGAAGCTCAACTTCCATCTCGCGCCGCCTGCGTTCGCGAAGCACGACGAGAAGGGCCATCTCGTGAAGAAGCAGTACGGCCCGCGCATGCTCTCCGCCATGCGCATGCTCGCGAAGCTCAAGTTCCTGCGCGGCACGGCGCTCGATCCATTCGGCCGCACCGAGGAACGTCGCCACGAGCGAGCGTTGATTGGCGAGTACGAGGCGCTGATGCGTGAAGTGATCGGCGGGTTGAGCGAGGCGAATCTCCCGCTCGCGGTCGAACTCGCGAACCTGCCCGACGCGGTTCGCGGCTACGGCCACGTGAAGGAGAACAACCTCAAGGCCACGCGCGCGAAGTGGGCCACGCTGCTCGAGAAGTGGCGCTCGCCGGAAAACGGCGCGGCACGGCAAGTAGCTTGATCTGCGTGCCTGATCTGCATATGCGCGCAAACTGAGCCTTGAAAACAAAGGGCGCACCGTTCAACGAACGGTGCGCCCTTTTCCTTTTCACATCAGGCGATCGTAGAAAGCGCGCTTACTTTGCCGCCACCTTCGCCACTGCCGCGTTCGCCGAAGCCACCGCCGTCATGTTGATGATGCGTCGCACGGTTGCCGCCGGCGTGAGAATGTGCACCGGCTTCGACGCGCCCAGCAGGAACGGTCCGACCGTCACGCCTTCGCCGCCGATCACCTTCAGCAGGTTGTACGCGATGTTCGCCGCTTCCACGTTCGGCATGATCAGCAGGTTCGCTTCGCCGGTAAGCGTGGTGCCCGGGAACGACTGCTTGCGGATCAGCTCTGAGAGCGCCGCGTCGCCGTGCATTTCGCCGTCCACTTCGAGTTGCGGCGCGCGCTCGGCGATCAGCTGGCGCGCGGCCTGCATGCGCTGCGCAGTCGACGAACGCACGCTGCCGAAGTTCGAGCTCGAAAGAAGCGCGACCTTCGGCGTGATGCCGAACTTTTCGATCTCGCGCGCGGCGAGGATCGTCATGTCGGCGAGCTGCTCCGCGCTCGGCACTTCGTTCACGTAGGTGTCGCTGATGAAGATGTTGCGGCCCGGCAGCATCAGCAGGTTCATCGCCGCATAGTTCTCGGCGTTCTCGCATTTGCCCAGCACCTGCTCGACGAACTTCAGGTGATAGTCGAAGCTGTTCACGAGGCCGCAGATCATGCCGTCCGCATCGCCCAGATGCACGAGGATCGCGCCGATCAGCGTGTTGAACTTGCGCATCGACGCCTTCGCGACCTCGGGCGTGATGCCCTGACGCGCGCCCAGCTCGTGATAGGCCTGCCAGCTCTTCTGGAAGCGCGGATCGTCTTCCGGATTCACGATCTCGAAGTCGGTGCCCGGACGCAGCTTCGAGCCCATCTTCTTCAGGCGCATCTCCACCACCGACGGACGGCCCACGATGATCGGCTTCGCGATCTTTTCGTTGAGCACAAACTGCGCGGCGCGCAGCACGCGCTCGTCCTCGCCCTCGGCGAACACGACGCGCGCGCAGTTCGCCTTCGCCGCCGCGAACACGGGGCGCATCACCATGCCCGTGCGATAGACGGTCGCGCCGAGCTGCTCGCGGTAGGCGTCCATGTCGACGATCGGGCGCGTGGCGACGCCCGAATCCATTGCGGCTTGCGCCACGGCCGGCGCGATCTTGATGATGAGGCGCGGATCGAAGGGCTTCGGAATCAGGTAGTCCGGGCCGAATTCGAGCGTGTGGCCTTCATAGGCCTTCGCCACTTCGTCGCCCTGGTCGGTTTCTTCGGCCAGCTCCGCGATCGCGCGCACGCACGCGAGCTTCATCTCTTCCGTGATGGTCGTCGCGCCCACGTCAAGCGCGCCGCGGAAGATGAACGGGAAGCACAGCACGTTGTTGACCTGGTTCGGATAGTCCGAACGGCCCGTGGCGATGATGCAGTCCGGGCGTACCTTCTTTGCTTCTTCCGGGCGGATTTCCGGCTCCGGGTTGGCGAGCGCGAGAATCAGCGGCTGCGTGCCCATCTCCTTGACCATTTCCGGCTTGAGCACGCCCGCGCTCGAGCAGCCGAGGAACACGTCGGCGGCCTTGATCGCGTCGCCGAGCGTGCGCGCCTCGGTGTTGGCGGCGTAGCGCGCCTTCGAAGGATCGAGATTGCCACGGCCTTCGTAGATCACACCCTTCGAGTCGGTGACGAGGATGTTGTCCTTCTTGAGTCCCAGCTTGACCAGCAGGTCCAGACACGCGATCGCCGCCGCACCCGCGCCCGAGCACACGAGCTTCACGCTGCCCAGGTCCTTGCCCACGACCTTCAGGCCGTTGAGGATCGCAGCCGAGGCGATGATGGCCGTGCCGTGCTGGTCGTCGTGGAAGACGGGAATCTTCATGCGCTCGCGCAGCTTCTGCTCGATGTAGAAGCACTCGGGCGCCTTGATGTCTTCGAGGTTGATGCCGCCGAGCGTGGGCTCGAGCATCGCGATGGCGTCGACGAGCTTGTCCGGGTCCAGTTCGTCGAGTTCGATGTCGAACACGTCGATGCCTGCGAACTTCTTGAAGAGGCAGCCCTTGCCTTCCATCACCGGCTTCGCGGCGAGCGGGCCGATGTTGCCGAGGCCGAGCACGGCCGTGCCGTTCGTCACGACGCCGACAAGGTTGGCGCGCGACGTGTACTTCTGCGCATCGAGCGGATCGGCGTGGATCGCCTCGCACGCGGCGGCGACGCCGGGCGAGTAGGCGAGCGAAAGATCGAGCTGGTTGGATAGCGGTTTGGTCGGCGTGACCGAGATCTTGCCGGGCTTCGGATTCTGGTGATACGCCAGCGCGCTTTGCTTCAGTTGTTCATCCATTTTCAGGCCTGCCTGGACGTGAGAGACGTGAGAGAGAATATTTTATGTTCGTAAGCCCGCCGGATCGCGCGACGCCACGCGCGATTTCGGCAGTGTGGGATCCCGCGCATGCGGCTACGGCGACGAACCCAGGCAGTGGACGAAACTGCGCGAGACGAAGCGAAAGAGCACATCGCGGCACGAGCGTTCCAGCGGGGCCGACCAGTGTACACCTCGTGCGCTTCACGTCCACGTCGGTCAAAGACGGATACCGGGTATTCGTCTTGCCGACGATGCGGGCACGCTTTCGTCTTACGGTTGGGATGCTCAGTCGAGCGTGGCGCCGCGACGTTCGGGGATCAGGAAGAGCGTCGCGAGGATGTCGAGCACGTAAATCGCGGCGAGCATGCCGAGCGCCGCGGTGAACGAATAGCGCGCGGCCAGCGCGCCGACGGCGAGCGGCCCGAAGCCGCCCACGGCGCGGCCGATGTTGAAGAGCACGTTTTGCGCGGTGGCGCGCGCCTCGGTTGGGTAGAGCTCGGAAATCAGCGCACCGTAGCCGCCGATCATGCCGTTTACGAACACGCCCATCGCCGCGCCGCCGATCAAGAGCGCAAACGGCGTGGAAAGCTGCGCGTAGACGAACACCATGACCACGGCACCCGCCTGGTAGAAGAGGAACGCGGGCCGGCGACCGAAGCGGTCGGCCGCGATGCCGAAGAGCCAGATGCCGAGCGCCATGCCGGCGACGGTCGCGGCGGTCCAGAGCCCCGACTTCGTCAACGAATAGCCGAAGGATTTCGAAAGGTAGGCAGGCAGCCAGATCATCAGCCCGTAGTAGCCGAAGTTCTGCACGGAGCACAGCACGACGACTCCGAGGCTCGCCCGCGCGGTGCGCGGATCGGCCACGAGCAGGCGCAGCGCACGCGCTCGCTCGCCCTTCCCCGCAGCGGCCACGCGCTGTGCGTGCGCGACGAAAAGCTCCGGCTCCTCCACGCGCCGGCGCACCGCGAACGAGACGACGGCCGGCAAGAGCCCGATCGCGAACATGCCGCGCCAGCCGATCACGGGCAAGAGCCACGGCGTGAGCAGCGCCGCGGCCAGCACGCCCAACTGCCAGCCGAGCCCGACATAGGACGACGCCCGCGCGCGCAGCCGCGCAGGCCACGCCTCGGCGACGAGCGCCATGCCAATGCCGAACTCGCCGCCAAGCCCGATGCCCGCGATCGTTCGGTAGACGAGCAGATCGGCGTAGCCGCGTGCGAGCGCGCACATGCCGGTGAAAACGGCGAACAGCAGGATGGTCCAGGTGAGCACGCGCACACGCCCGTAGCGGTCGCTCAACACCCCGAACACGACACCGCCCACGACCGCGCCAACTAGCGTCCACGTGACGAGCGCGCCGGCCTGCGCGCCGGAGAGGTGCAGATCGGCGCTGATTGCCGGCAGCATGAAGCCGAGCATCAGCAGATCGAAGCCGTCCATGGCGTAGCCGAGCACCGAAGCGACGAGCGCCCGCAGGGCATAACCGCGCTTGAGCGCGGCGGAGGCTGGCTGGGAAACGGCGGTCATCTGGGTAATCCTGAGGAACGGGCGTTCGAGCGGGAACGCAAACCGGCGTGAGTGTAAAGGCGAGGCCGGCCTGTCACAACCGCGAAGCCGAGACCACTCAGCGCGCTCGATCACCGGCGGCTCGGCCGAAGACGCACCCGGGATTGCAGCCCTGATCCGCAGCCCGGGATCGCGGCCCCGCATTGCAGCCCCGCATTGCAGCCCATGGTCGCGCCCCACATAGGCGGCGCGGCTAGCCGGGCGACTCGTCGGCGATCGTCAAGTCGGGTAAAATACCGGCCTACGCGCGCAAGAGAAGCCGTTCGGACCGAGCGAGTCGCCCTTACTCCATGCTGGCAAATTCGTCAGATGTGGTCAGACGATCGACGCCTCCGGACCGCGCATCGCCAGCGCCGAAGCCACGCTTCGAGCCGGCCGTGCCAGCGCCACCGGGCCATGCGCCCGCCCTCCTCCCGCACTCATATCCAAGGATTCGCCCATGACAGGCTACGATCGCCAGACGATCTCGGACACGACCGCCAAGATGCTGCTCGAAGTGAAGGCCGTGCACTTCAACGCCGAAAAGCCCTTCATCTTCACCTCCGGCTGGGCGAGCCCGGTCTACATCGACTGCCGCAAGCTGATTTCGTATCCGCGTGTGCGCCGCGGCCTCATGGAGATGGCCGAAGCCACCATCCTGCGCGATGTCGGCTACGAGCAGATCGACGCCGTGGCCGGCGGTGAAACTGCGGGCATCCCGTTCGCGGCATGGCTCTCGGACCGCTTGATGGTACCCATGCAATACGTGCGCAAGAAGCCCAAGGGTTTTGGCCGCAACGCACAGATCGAAGGTCTGCTCACCGAAGGTCAGCGTGTGCTGCTCGTCGAGGACCTGACCACCGACAGCCGTAGCAAGATCAACTTCATCAACGCGCTGCGCACGGCCGGCGCGCAGGTGAACCACTGCTTCGTGCTGTTCCACTACAACATCTTCAAGGAAAGCGTCTCGGTCCTGAAGGACATCGACGTCGACCTGCACGCACTCGCCACGTGGTGGGACGTGCTGCGCGTCGCCAAGGCGTCGGGCTACTTCGAAACGAAGACGCTCGACGAAGTCGAGAAATTCCTGCATGCGCCCGCCGAATGGTCGGCCGCGCACGGTGGCGCGACGGCGGCACCGCAGTAAGCTCCCACGGACGCAAGCGCTCGGCAAAAAGGCCATCTACCGAAAGGCAGATGGCCTTTTTTCATGCCCGCTCGCAGCGTTGCCCAGCGCCTGGGTCGAAATCAGGGCTGCGAAAGCGAGGCTCCGAAGTCACTGCACCGTTTCCGTATCCGCGCCGCCATCGGGTGCATTCGACGAAAGATTGAGCAAACCGTTGCTTTGTGCGTACTGAAATAGTTCGGAGTCTCGATCGAGTCCCAGCTTGCGCATCGCCGTATTCTTCTGGGTGCTAATTGTCTTAATACTCCGATTCAGTTTTTCAGATATTTCCTTGATCGTCATGCCTGAAACAAAGAGTCGAACCACTTCGAGTTCGCGCTTGGAGAGAATCACCTCATCGGTTTTTCCGCCCGCATTGATGCGCAATTGATCGAGCGCGACCTTGACCTGCGGACTCATGTATTCGAGGTTGCGACTCACGTGCTGCACGGCGAGACCGATATGGCTGAGGTCGTCGGACTTGTGCACCACGGCGATCACGCCGAGTTCGCCCAGGCGTTTGAGCAACGCTGCGTTTTCGAGCATCGTCAGGACGACGATGGGAATGTTCGGGAAGTTGCGCCGCAGGTAGCCGATGAGCGGCAAACCGTCGCCATACTGGCCGCCCGGCATGGCGAGGTCGGTCACGAGCACGTCGCAGGGCCCGCTTTGCAACGCCTTGACCAGCTCTGTTGACTGGCGCGCGCGACCAACGACCTGTATGCCCGGGAAACTGAGCAGTGCGTGTTCGGCACCAAACAAGATCACCGGATGATCGTCGGCAACTACGACCCTGATTGGCTGCTGCATTACCCCTCCCCCCTTTCGGCAAACCTGGTTTTCTCTCTACGGCGCTCGGCCAGTTCTATTTCGCTTCTTCTTTCTGGCGCCGGACGACTCCGCGAGCCCGAACAGGACAATTTACAACTATAGCGGAATATTGCGGGCATTCTGTACATGTATAAGCGAAACTTCGCTTGTCGGCGCCTTTACATTGAAGCAGATTCGGTCTGGAGCACAATTCAAAGCATTGTTCAGCACTCTATGGCCCGAATTTCAGAAACATACAGGAGAACTTGCTGATGTGCACATATGCCGTTGAGTCGAATCGCATACGCCATGCATTTGCGCTCACCTGTGTCGTCATGGCGGCAACCGCGACGCCCGCAACCTTATCTCAAGCAGGCGAAACTTTCACGTTAACGAGCGCCGACTTCAACGATGGTGGCAAGATCGGCCCGCGCCAGGTATTCAACGACGCTGGCTGCAATGGCGCGAATCGCTCACCGAGTCTGACGTGGCGCAATGCTCCTGCAGGTACGCGCAGTTTCGCCATCACCATCTTCGATCGCGATGCGCCGGGACGCGGCTGGTGGCACTGGGCCGTCGCCAATCTTCCTGCGAACGTGACGAGCCTGCCGGAGAACGCCAGCGCGGCGGGCGTGCTGGGCAAGCTCGGCGCGGTGGAAGCACGCAACGATTTCGATGTCGACGGCTATGGCGGCCCGTGTCCGCCGCCGGGCAATCCGCATCGCTATGTGATCACCGTCTACGCGCTTCGCCTCGATACGCTCCCGCTCGTGCAAGGGCGTCCCGCCGCACTGTTCGATCGCGAGATCAGCGGGACGGTACTCGGTAGCGCGCAGCTCACGGTCACATACGGTCGCTGACATGGACAGCAGGAGATACGCCAATCGGCGGGCGGCGCGATTGCCTCGCGCGAGGAACGCCAGTCGGCTAGCGCGTGTGCGGCGCGCATGGCACATGACGCAACGCGGATCGGATCAGCATGTTGTGCCGCGGATCACGTATCACATACCACGTATCAGCCGGGTGCCGGCGACGATGCCGCGTGTTTCGTCGTTTTTTCGGCGGCTTCACGGCGCTGCTGGCACAGTCGCCGGCCCACGCGCCTTCGACCAAGCGCCCGCGCGCCTCACCTCGGCCTTACGGGTAAGCCCCCGATTTTTTTCCAGGCGCGTTCACACGTGCGCCCGCCAGTGGTCTTAAAATACCGTTCCGGCGCTGCCCAGGGTGACGGGCGGCATACCCCCGCCCGGCGCGGCCGCGCCAGCCTTTGCAACCCCGAATCCCCGCGTTCAGAGAGACCGAGATGAGCACGAAAGTTTTTGTCGACGGACAGGAAGGCACGACCGGCCTGAAGATTTTCGAATACCTGTCGCCGCGCGCCGACGTCGAGATCCTGCGCATCGACGAGGCCCAGCGCAAGGATGTCGAGGAGCGCCGCCGTCTCATCAACGCTTCGGACGTCACGTTCCTGTGCCTGCCCGATGTCGCCTCGCGCGAATCGGCCTCGCTCGTCGAGAACGACCGCACGGTGCTGATCGACGCGAGCACGGCGTTCCGCACCCATGCCGACTGGGCCTACGGCCTGCCCGAACTGACCAAAGGCCAGCGCGAGAAGGTGCGCCAATCGAAGCGCATTGCGGTGCCTGGCTGCCACGCTTCGGCGTTCGTGCTGGCCATGCGCCCACTCGTCGAGGCCGGCCTCGTCGCGCCGGAGTTCGCCGCGCACAGCTACTCGCTCACCGGCTACAGCGGCGGCGGCAAGAAGATGATTGCGGAGTACGAAGCGGGCGGCAATCCGAAGCTTGCGAGCCCGCGTCCCTACGCGCTCGGCCTCACGCACAAGCATCTGCCGGAAATGACGGTGCATGGCGGCCTGAAGTCGGCGCCGGTGTTCACGCCGATCGTCGGGCCGTTCTACAAGGGCCTCGCGGTCACGACCTATTTCTCGCCGCAGCAGCTCACGCGCCGCGCGAAGCCGCAGGACGTTCAGGCGCTCTTCGCCGAGTACTACGCGGGCGAGCAGTTCGTGAGAGTGGCGCCCTTCAACGCCGACGAAAACCTCGACGCCGGCATGTTCGATGTCCAGGCGAACAACGAGACGAACCGCGTCGATCTGTTCGTGTTCGGCAACGACGAGCAGTTCGTCACGGTCGCCCGGCTCGATAACCTGGGAAAGGGCGCTTCGGGCGCTGCGATCCAGTGCATGAACCTCGCGATCGGCGCGGACGAAAACACCGGCCTCATTGGCTAAAGCCCCCGCGACGCGCTGCACGAACGAAAAACCGGCTCCCTGGAGCCGGTTTTTTTATTCCGTCGCGCAATAAAGCTCGGGGAGTGCCCCGCAAAACGCACAGGCAAAAAAAAGCCCGCCAATGGTTGGCGGGCTGAATCCATATCAGAGGAGACATGGAGGAGACAGAAACAAGTATATCGACTAGCGTGATGCAATGCAACATGTAAAGTAGTGCGCACCCTGCATGTTGCTTCGCAACAACACACTCGTCGTCATCCCGTCATCGACAGGATGAACGTCAGCTGATCGAGCCCCACCGGGCGCACGAGATGCACGTCAAAACCCGCCGCGAGCGCCTCCTCGCGGTGCTGGGACTCACCCCAGCCGGCAAGCGCGATCAGCAGCGGCACGCGCTCGCCGCCGAGCGCATGCAGCCGCCGCACGACGCTCGCTGGCTCGTCCCCGGCGAGCGATAGCGCCACGATCGCCACGGCGGGCGCACCACGCGCCGCAAGCTCGAACGCCTCGTCGAGCGTGCGCGCCACGGACACGCCGTAGCCGAGATCGGTCAGCAGCGTGCTGAGGCCGTCCAGCGACTTCTCGTCGTTATCGGCGATCAGGATGTGTGTCTCCATCCGCCGTCTCCTGCCCTGAAATTGGCCGCGCACGCCGATCTGCGGTTCGATCGGTCGTAGGCCTTGCTGTCGTCATCGGTTCCCCGTCCCCCGCGTCCGCGAGCGGCACCGGAAATGCGGCCGCCGTCCGTTGCGATGCGCCACATTGTCCCCATCCACCGTCGGGGTATTTGTGCGTCACCGAGCGGTCATCTGAAGATTTTGATCCGCAATCACCCGCGAACGTTCGCCGCACCTCACTGCGCCCGGGCGCTCATCCGCCCTGCCCCTCGCGCGCCGCGCGGCGTGCTGCAACCTTGCCGAGAACGGCGAAATCGCGCTCGCCGTCGCCGTGCGCCACGGCTTCGAGCAGGCTGTCGCGCAGCACGCTCGCGACCGGCATCGGGGTCGCCACCGCGTCGGCGGCGGCGAGCGCGAGGCGCACGTCCTTCAGGCCGAGGCGCGCCTTGAAGAGCGCGGGCTCGTAGCGCCGCTCGGCGATCATGCCGCCGTAGCCCGCATACACCGGGCCCGGAAATGGACCAGCCGTGACGACGTCGAGAAAGTCGCGCATCGCCACGCCGTAGCCGTCGAGCAGCGCCGCCGCCTCGCCGAGCGACTCCACGGCCGAAGCCAGCATGAAGTTCGCGGCGAGCTTCATCACGTTCGCCTGCTGAGGCTGCGCGCCGACACGCCAGGTCTTCTGGCCGACGGCATCGAAAAGCGGCTGCACACGGTCGATCGCCTCGGAAGGCCCCGCCGCCATGATCGTGAGCTTCGCCGCCTGCGCGGCGTCGGGCCGGCCGAGCACCGGCGCCGCGACGTAGTGCAGCCCGCGCCCGGCGTGCGCGTGTGCGAGCGATCCGGCAAGCGCCACCGAAATCGTCGCCATGTTCACGTGCACGAGGCCTTGCGGCGCATGGTCGAGCAGCGTCGCGTCGATCACCTCGCACAGCGCCGCGTCGTCGGCGAGCATCGAAATCACGGCGTCGCCGCAAAATGCGTCGCCCGGCGAGCCGACGAGGCGCGCGCCCGCGGCGGCAAGCGCCTGCGCCTTGGCCGCCGTGCGGTTCCAGACGCGCACGGTATGCCCGGCCTTGAGCAGATTGCCCACCATCGCGCCGCCCATTTCTCCAAGTCCGATAAAGCCGATGTCCATCGCACACTCCTTCCACTGAAGATCCGGGGAAAACCTGGGAAAGCGCTCAGTACAGCACAAGGCGGCCCAGGCTGCAGGAACGCCCGCACCGCTCGCGCGAACGCAAGCTCGCACAAGCTCGGGCACGCGGTGCGATACTGCTTCGCATGGTCACCGCCACCTTTCGCTTTTACGAGGAGCTGAACGACTTTCTGGCGCGGCCGCTGCGCCGGCGTGCGTTCAGTTGCGCCTGTGCGCGCGATGCCACGACGAAGCACATGATCGAGGCGCTCGGCGTGCCGCATACGGAAGTGGAGCTGATCCTCGTGAACGGCGAATCGGTGGGCTTCGATCACCCGCTCGCCGACGGCGACCGCGTGGCCGTCTATCCGAAGTTCGAAGCGCTCGACATCCGGCCGCTGCTGCGCGTGCGCGACGCGCCGCTGCGCGAGCTGCGCTTCGTGGCCGACGCGCATCTTGGCGGGCTTGCGCAACTGCTGCGGCTAGCGGGTTTCGACACGCTCTACGACAACCATTTCCCCGACGACGAAATCGAGGCGCTCGCCGCCGCCGAGCATCGCATCGTCCTCACGCGCGACCGCGAACTGCTCAAGCGGCGCAGCATCACGCACGGCTGCTACGTGCGCGCGCTCAAGCCGCACGCCCAAGTGCACGAGATCTTCGAGCGGCTGGATCTCGCGGCAAGCGCGCGGCCGTTTCGGCTATGCCTCACGTGCAACGCGCCGCTGCGGCCGATCGAGCGCGCCGCCGTGCGCGAGCGCGTGCCGGCAGGCGTCTACGAACGGCAGACGCGCTTCGTCACTTGCGACGTCTGCGAGCGCGTATTTTGGGAAGGCTCGCACTGGCAGCGCATGTGCACGCTGATCGATGGCCTGACGCGCCACGCGGCACACACGTTCGCGACGCACGACGGACATCGCGGCGACGACGGGCTGGATCCCGGCGGCAGCGTGTAGCGGCATCTTGGGGGCACCGGATGGCGCCGGATAGCATCAGGCGGCCCCGAACGGCAATGGACGCGCGTGGTCGATTGCGTACAATGCGCGCCACCGCCCAACACCGGAGCAAGACAAATGGCCATGAAAAAAACCGACCTTGAGAAGAACAAGGCCCTGAAACTGCAGCAAGCGACGAAGAAGGCCGGTCCCGAGCGCTTCGGCAAGGGCTCGGAGCAACCGGCGCTGGACCGCCGCGAGCAGCGCAAGCTGGACCAGGCGCAAGGACTCGTGCCGTTCGCGTGCAAGCTCAATGCCGAACTCGTCGCGAAGCTGAAAGCTCGCGCCGAGGACCATCCGGGCGGCCTGAACGGTCTGCTCGCCGAATTGCTGGAGGCAGGGCTCGCGCACGACGCGCACTGAACACCCCGAGCCCGGCTACGCACGCGAAAAAAAAGCCAGAGCAAATGCTCTGGCTTTTTCATGGCTGAGGGCGCGCGCAGCGTTGCCGCCACGCGGTCCCGGCCGCGCGGGTGCTTTAGTTCGGCTGGCCCTTGGCTGCGGTGCCCGCTGCCGATGCCTTTTCCTCCACAGCGGCGCGCTTGCCGTGGTGCTTGAGCTGCTTGTGCTGCTTCTTGGCCATTGCCGGCGAAGCGGCTGCCGGTGCGGCTGCAGCGGGAGCCGAAGCGTCTTGTGCGAATGCCTGAACCGAAATCAGTGCGGCGGATGCTGCGACGAGCGAGGCGAGAATCTTTTTCATCTGTTGTTCCCCAAACCTGACAAATATTGACCGGCACGTTGTGAATTAGTACAGCCTGAAACTGCGATACGGTCCGCTTGCCGATCTAGGCGGGCGTTTCGCGCGAAGCAGTATTACGCAGCGTAGGACGTTTGTCATCCGCAAATGGTCAGGTGTATTTTCCGGGCGACAATTCCCTTTCAATTCGGATACGATCGGCATTTACGCGTTCGTTTTCCGGAAGTTCGTTGTTTTTTCACGTAATACGCTGAATCGGCCTGGCTCAAGCAGCTTCGTGCCAGATTGCCGCCCGGTTCAGATGCAATCGCGAAAAATGGGCGATCCGCCCCTTGCGCAACAGGACACCCGCGTGCCAGCCGCACCAACCGTCGGCCAGGCGCCCACCGTCGAAAACGCTGTCGCGCCCGTTCCCCGCGAAAAGA
>NZ_DATJWR010000047.1:0-21824 GCF_035501035.1 Paraburkholderia sp. | reverse complement strand
ATGGGCGAAGGAAATACGCTCTTTTCAGCCCTCGGTTTGCCACGTGACGCTGTACCTCGGATTCGAAGGCGATATCAGCATGCATGGGGCGTCGGCATCGAATCACTGGTTCCACGAAACCTGGGGAACGAACGACGGCGTGTGGCAATTGGCGAATGAGAAAGCGCCGCCTCCCGTGCTGTTCGTCTCTTTCCCTTCGCTGAAGGATCCGGGACGTACGCCCGACGACCATCGACGGCATACCGCCGAAGTCGTAGCGCTCACCAGCTGGGAGCCATTTTCGCGCTGGTCCGGCTCTTCGCTGCAAGACAGGCCTGACGAATACACGGCGTTCAAGGCGCTCATCGAGCAGCGCCTGCTTGCGCAGTTCGCGCGCCATTTCCCGAACCTCGCGCCGATGGTGGTGTTTCATGAGGTTTCCACGCCCTTGACCCTGACGGCCTACTCAGGCGCGTATCAAGGCGCAAGCTACGGGCTCGAAGTCAGTCCTCGCCGATTCCTCTCCGAGAGTCTGAATGTCCGCACACCCATTGCGCGGCTATTTCTCACCGGACAAGACGTCACGAGCCCGGGCGTTATGGGGGCCATGATGGGTGGCGTGATCGCCGCCGCCTCGATTGCAAATCAGATTTATTCCCACCTCCGTTAGACGTGCATCGGCGTGCGATCGATTGCCTGCCGTGGTGTTCGGCGAAGGGAAATGGAATCGCAACCGCATGCACGGCCCGCACGGATTGACAAAGATCAATGCATCTTGCGGCACCGGCTCCATAGTGAACAGCTTGCGGCCGACCACGAGGCGCCGTCCCGGCGTGCCCTCGACCTTCTCTTCCCGCCCGGTCGGCCGAGCTTGTCACGGAGCCCGACATGGAACCCGCCACGCGACGCAACGCGATACAAGTGATACTGAGCGAACACCGACGCCTTACGAGCATCGTCTACGGCATGCTGCGCGTGACCGATCGCATGGAGTCCAGCGCCGACTCATCCGACGCCATGCTCATGCGCGCGATGTTCTACTACATACATGAATTTCCCGAGCAGATTCATCATCCGAAGGAAGAACGCTACCTGTTTGCACGGCTGCGCGAGCGTACCGACGAATTCGACGCCGTGATCGAGGAACTCGGGCGCCAGCACGAGGAAGGCGCACGGCGTATCGAGGCGCTCGAAGAGGTTCTCACACGGTACGAGCTGGAGGGTGCCGACGCGCTGCCCGCGCTGCGCGACGAAGTCAATGCTTATGCCGACTTCTACGCCGACCACCAGCGCCTTGAAGAAACCGTGATCCTGCCTGCCGCGCAGCGCTATCTGACACTGGCCGACTGGGTGGAGATCGACGAAGCGTTCGGCGCGAATCGCGATCCGTTCGAGAGCCTCGAGAACGAGGACAATCTCGACGACCTTTATGCGCTGATCGTCCATACGATGCCCGACGCGCAACCCTGAGCGCCGAAACACCCAAATGCCGATTGCGGCGGACATCGTGCTCGCCAAGCCGCGCACGATGTTCGCCGCTACCTTCGGCAGTGGAGCCTCGACTCCCTCGCGCGCTCAGGGCTTGCCGTCGTAAGCGACGCCCGGGCTCAGAAAGCGAGGAAGCGAAGCCATTTCCGATTTCGGCAGCGGTTTGCTGTAGAGGAAACCCTGGGCGACCTTGCAGCCATGCGCATCGAGAAACGCGGCCTGCTCTACCGTCTCGACGCCCTCGGCAACCACGCGCTGCCCGAGGCAACGCGCGATGGAGAGGATCGCCTTCACGAGCTCGGCATGACGCCGGTCGGAAGTGACGCGCTGAACGAACGTGCGATCGATCTTGAGCGTATCGATGGGAAAGCGCGTCAAATAACTGAGCGCCGAGTAGCCGGTGCCGAAATCGTCGATCGCGATCGACAGCCCCATGTTCTCGAACGCCAGAAGCGCGCTCATGACAGAGTCGTTTTCCGCCAGCAGCAGGCTTTCGGTAATTTCGAACTGGAGCCACTGGGGCTGGCAGCCTGTTTCTTCGAGAATGTCCTGGATCACCGGCAGCAGGTCGCGCGACTGAAACTGCCTGGCCGAAAGATTGATCGACACCTTGTGCCGCGCGGCACCCGCGACATTCCATTCAGCGGCCGCGCGACAGGCCTCGCGAAGCACCCATCGCCCGAGATCGACGATGAGGCCAGTTTCCTCGGCAAGCGGTACGAACTGGCCAGGGCGAACGAACCCCTCGCCGGGACGCTTCCACCTCAACAGGGCTTCCGAGCCGATGACCTCCGCGCCCTGAAGCAAGACCTGAGGCTGGTAATGCAGCTCGAGCTCGCCTTGGTCGATCGCGCGGCGCAGCTCCGACTCCAGCAACAGACGCGAGGTGGCCTCGATCGTCAGGTCTCTCGTGTAGAAACGAAAACCGCGCCTGCCCGAGCGCTTCGCGAGGTACATTGCCGAATCTGCGTACCTGAGCAGATCCTTTGCATCCGTGCTATCGATCGGATAGAGCGCGATGCCGATGCTGCACGAAATGAACACTTCTCTTCCGTCGAGCGGGAACGGCTCGTCGAGCCGCTTGAGGATCATCGTGGAGATCTGTTCGAGCACGCCGCGACCGGAAACCTCGGGCAGCAGAATGGCGAACTCGTCGCCGCCAAAGCGAGCCACCGTGTCGCCGGGACGCACGCAGCCGAGCAGACGACTCGCCGCCTCACGCAGCAACTCATCGCCGACCGCGTGGCCCATCGTATCGTTGACACCCTTGAAGCGGTCCATGTCGATCATCATGACGGCTGTCAAGCGACTGCCTGAGCCGGCGGTGACGGCGTCGCGCAACCGTTCGTTGAACAGCACGCGGTTCGGCAACGCGGTCAGCGCGTCGAAATACGCCATGCGATGGATCTTGCCTCTGGACGCGTGCAGCTCCGAGATGTCGCGTCCCACGGCAAGAACCGTTTCCACCGTGCCGTTCGCTCCCAACTCCGGCGTCAGCCTGAGCAGGTGCGTGAGATGTCTGCCGTCGGCGGCCTCCCAGGTCAGCTCGAACTCCCTGTCGCTAGCGGTCTCGAAGACTTCCGCGAGTTGCCGCTCGTAGAGAACGGTGCCGGCCCCCCCTGGAAATTCGCTCGGCGACCTGTCGAGCAGCGCAGCGGCCCCTCCCATCGTGAGCGCCGCGAAAGTGGGATTCACGTAGATTCGCCTGAAGTCCTTTCCATAACGGGCAACCGTATCGGGCGAGTTTTCAACGAGCGTTCTGAATTCGCGCTCGCGACGGGCCAGTTTCTCGTCGAAACGGCGCCTTTCGGTGATGTCTCTCGCCACGCCGAGCACGGCCGCCACCGTCCCTGCCGCGTCGAATACCGGCAGCCGGCGAGTTTCGAGCAACGTACGTTCGCCCGTCGCGGGAGCGACTACCCATTCTTCGTCGACGCACACATGCATTGCATCGATGGCCGCCTTTTCGCGTTCCCGGAAGAAGTCGGCAAGCTCGGCATCGAAAATCGCGTAGTCGGTTCTGCCGAGAATCTCAGCTTTCGACTTGCCGACAAACTGTTCGAAGCTGTGATTGCACAGCTGGAACACGCCGGTCGTGCTCTTTAGCCACACCATGTCGGGAATGGTATGGAGCACGGTTATCAATTGCGCGCGGGCGTCCGATAATTCGAGCGCCTTGCCTTCGAGGCTCTTGTTGAGCAGCAGGATCTCGTCGTATTGCTCCCGCTGTTCGAACTCCACCCGCTTACGTTCGGTAATGTCGAGAATCGCGCCGATCAATCCGGCCTGGCGGCCTTGATCGTCGTGGAAGACCGCCTTGCTGAATTCCACGTCACGCACCGCTTTGCTCGCATTCTGGACCTTGAATTCGTATCGCTGGATGCCGCCTTTCGCGAACAGATCCTCGTCCATGGCGAAATAGGTTTGCGCCAGCTCGTACGGGCTGGTCTCGAAGACGGTCTTGCCGACGAATCGCTGCTTTGGAACGCCCAGAAATGCTTCAAAGGCGCGGTTCAGATGCAAATAGCGCCCCCCTCTGTCTTTCGAAAAAACAGGAATGGGGATGGTGTCGAGCAGCGATTCGAGAAACGACTCGCGCTCGCGCAGTTTTGCCTCCGCGCGTTTGCGGGCAGTGATGTCGAAATAAATCGCCAGCACTCCTGATTGATCGTCCTGAACCGGATCGCTTACGAACTGCACGAGGAAGTGTTCGCGCTGCGCCTCGGGCAGGCCATCGAACGAGAGCTCCAGCTCACGCGCGTTGCCCGTGTTCGCGACCTCGTGCATGACGTCGAGGTACTGCTGCAGCGTCTGCGGCAAAAGCAGGCCGGTTTCGGCATACGAGGCGCTCGAGCCTCCAGATGCGGCCCTCATCATCGCCTGGGCTGCGCGATTCATGTAGCGCCGTTGACCCTGCGCGTCATAACGGATGACGGGTATAGGCAGGTCGCTCACCGGCACGCAGTACTCGCTTCCGGCGTCCATTCCAGGGTTTTTCATGCTGTCAAAGAGACTGTGTGTCCGCACAACGCCATCTACGCAGTCGCTTCCGCAATCGGCAACTTCGACAACGCGCAACACGGCATGCCATCCATCCAGTAACGGCCGGAGACGGAATTTCTGAAGAGTGCCGCCTCGCGATTTTCCCACCTGGCCGCACGCGAATCCTGCATTGGGCGCCCTCCCGGCACCGAATCCCGTTGCCCGTTTCGCGTTTCTGTCAACCTTCAGTCGATCTCGCGACGGGCCGTCGACATCATGCAGGCTTCCCGCACATCCGCACAGTGCCGGCGCGCAATCGCGCAAACACATGGCGCCCACGCGTGGCTTTAAAGTTCACACCGCGTATTCGCGCCACTCTCTTTGGCATGTCTATGGTATATAGGCGCGGTGCCAACATTCATTGCAACCGCATGCCGCCCTTCGATCTGCGCACGGTCATTCTGATGTCTTCAGTCATGCCGGGACTCATGGCGATCGCCCTGTTCTCCCTGGCCCGAAGCTTTCCTCAGAACATTCGCGGGATACGTCACTGGGCGTCGGGCGCATTGGTCGTCAGCATATCGGTGATCCTCCTCGCCTTTCGTGGCACCGTGCCGGGCTGGCTTTCGATCCTCGCGGCGAACGGCGGGATCATCCTTGGCACCGGGCTGGCACTCATCGGCTCGGAGCTGTTTTTTGGGCGCCGCCCCAGCTGGCGCTTCTTGCGTCTGCTCGTGTGCAGCGGTGCAGCCGGCACCGCCTCGCTCTGGTTGGTCCATGAATCGGTTGCGGGGCGCACGGTCGTGATCACCGGGATACTGGCCGTGCTTTACGGCACCCACGGCGCAGTCATGCTTCGTTTCGGCCGCTCCAGCCGCCTGGCAACGTCCGTTGGCGCACTGCTTTTCGCTGAATCCGCCGTTGCGGGCGCACGCTGCGTTACCGTCGCGCTCCAGACGGAGGGCTTGCCCAGCCTGTTTCATCCCGAATCGATGCAGACGTTCTATCTCACCGCCGGCGCGGCCTTTTCGTTGCTGGTGACAGTGGGCCTTCTACTGATGGCGATAGAGCGGCTACGCACGCAGCTCGAGCGGCAGTCATACTGCGACCCCTTGACGGGTCTCCTGAACCGGCGTGCGCTCGCTCTTGCGTTCGAAGACGAGCGCGAGCGCGCGAAGCGCAACGGTGAAGTGCTCTCCATGCTCCTCATCGACCTCGACCACTTCAAGCGCGTGAACGACGAGCATGGGCACCATACGGGAGACCGTGTCCTGATCGATTTCGCGGGACGCGCCACCGAGGTCTTGCCGGCGTCTGCGTGTCTCGCGCGCTGGGGAGGCGAAGAATTCGCCGTGCTGCTGCCGGCCCTCTCCCTGCAGAACGCTCATCGGCTGGCTGAGGCAATCCGCGTACGCATCGCCGAGCCCGAGCTCAAGCCCCCGAGCATTCGATACACGTGCAGCGTCGGCGTGGCGTGCCTCGCGGCCGCCGAAGCAACGATCGAACAGCTCGCCCGCGATGCCGACAATGCGCTCTATCGCGCCAAGCATCTTGGACGCAACCGCGTAGAGATCTGCGACCGCGCGTTCGCTGCCTGACACGTACACGCACAGGCGAATTCCCTTCTGGCCGCGAAGGCCGACGATCCACGTGGGTTGGCAACGCCGCACGCCGGTATTCAGCCTGCGGCGTTGCCAACCCGCGCGGCAATAGTCGGTGCGAACGGATGCCGCTTGCCGCCGGCTAGTATACCCCCCTACCCTATTGGTGCTACACTGCAGCCCGCTGACGAAAGCAGGCTGGAGCCAACGGGGGACAGGAATGAGCCATACGATTCGCGAGAAGCAGAAGCTGCTCAACCGCATTCGCCGAATAAAGGGGCAGGTTGAGGCCATCGAGCGCGCGCTAGAGGAAGAACGCGGCTGCATGGACATCCTGCAGCAGGTCACCAGTTGTCGCGGCGCGATGAACGGACTGTTGGCCGTCGTGCTGGAAGACCATATCCGCACCCACCTGGTCGACGCCGAACCGGACGACGAACATGGCAGCGGGACCGAGCAGCTGATCGAAGTGGTCCACAGCTATTTCAAGTGAGAGCAGCATGAGCAGATTCGAAGACGCCGCCTTCGGGGAGGGACACGATCACATCTTTCTGGGCGCGGCCCACGAGGAGAACGAGCGCAGGACCTGGATGGTCATCGCGCTTTGCAGTGCGATGATGGTGGCCGAGATCGTGGGCGGCAGCCTCTTTGGCTCGCTCGCACTCGTCGCCGACGGCCTGCACATGTCGACGCACGCAGGCGCGATGCTCATCGCCGCCCTCGCCTACACCTACGCGCGCCGGCATGCGACGGATACGCGCTTTGTCTTCGGGACCGGCAAGCTGGGTGACCTCGCGGGCTTTACCAGCGCCATCGTGCTCGCCATGATCGCGCTGCTGATCGGCTATGAAGCCGTCTCGCGCTTTTTCGCGCCCGTGCCGATCCGCTTCGGCGAGGCGATCCCGATCGCTGTGGTGGGTCTGCTGGTCAATCTCGCAAGCGTGTGGCTGCTGAGCGGCGACCACCATGGGCATAGCCACGGTCATGATCACGCCCATGCCCACGCAGAAGAGGCACAGCGCATTTTCGGCAACGCCGGCGTCTTCGCCGTGTCGATTTTCGAGGATGACGTGCCGCCCGTGTTCCGCATCAAGCCCGAGACAGCTTCTTCGAAGCTGCATGCCGATGCGGTTTCGATCACGACGATTCGCCCCGACGGCACACGCCAGACGTTCGCGTTTGCCGACCGTGGCGGCTATCTGGAGTCGAAAGAGGACATTCCGGAGCCGCATGCATTCCAGGCCGTCGTGCGTCTGCCCGACGGCGAACATCGGATCGAATTCGAAGAACACGAGCACGATCACGACGACGCGCACGCGGCAGCCAGCCGCGACCACAACATCCGCTCGGCGTACATCCATGTCATGGCCGACGCGGCGGTTTCCGTGCTGGCGATCATCGGTCTGCTGCTCGCGCGCGCCTTCGGCTGGCTCTGGATGGACCCGCTCGCGGGTGTGATCGGCGCCCTGGTGATCGCGAACTGGTCGTGGGGTTTGATGCGCGATACGGGCGGCACTCTGCTGGATATGAGCCCGGACCGGCGCATGGCCGAGAACGTCCGCCATGTCATCGAGGACAACGGCGACACCGTGCTCGACCTGCATGTCTGGCGTGTCGGCCCGGGTCACCTGAGTGCGGTCGTTTCGGTCGTCACCCGCGATGCCCAGCGCAGCCCGAGCTTTTATCACGCCGCGCTCAGGCGCTTCAAGGGACTCTCGCACGTAACGGTCGAAGTGAATCCCACCCACGCTACGGCCTGAGCGACGGCAGCCGGATCGCTCTCCGAAGTAGGGCGCCGCTGGCCAGCGCCTCCGAAATCAATTCGCGTTGCTAACTAACGTGCTGTTCACCGACTGCACCTCGCCGCGCGCGCGGTAGCAAACGCGCTCGCAACGCGCAAAGCAGCGCGGCGCCACGCGTGCGCCGCGCTGCTTCACCACGCCGCGCAGACCTTGCCGAAATGCGCACCGGCCTGCTGATGACGGAATGCATCGGCAAGCTCGTCGAGGCCAAACGTGCGGTCCAGCACCGGGCGGATGCCGGCCTGCTCGAGCGCCGCGACATAGTCCTGCTGCTGACGCCGACTGCCCACGATCAAGCCCTGCAGTCGCGCCTGCTTCGCCATGAGCACGGAGGTGGGCACGGTGCCCTCGCGGCCGGTCAGCACGCCGATCAGCGCGATGTGGCCGCCCACGCGCACCGCGTCGATCGACTGCGCGAGCGTGCCCGGACCGCCCACTTCGACGACGTGATCCACGCCCCTTCCCCCCGTCATGTCGCGCACGCGCGCACCCCACTTCTCGTGCTGCCGATAGTTGACGACCTGGTCGGCGCCCAGCGCTTTCGCGCGCGCGAGCTTCTCGTCCGACGACGACGTGACGATCACCGAAGCCCCCATCATCCGCGCGATCTGCACGGCCGCGATCGACACGCCGCCGGTGCCGAGCGTCAATACCGTGTCGCCGGCCTTGAGGCCGCCGTCGGCCACCAGCGCGCGCCACGCCGTGAGCCCCGCCGTGGTGATCGTGGCCGCCTCGGCGTGAGTCCAGCCGCGCGGCGCAAGCGTGAAGGCGCTCGCCGGCCGCACCGCGTGCAGCGTGGCGAATCCGTCCACGCCGTCGCCGGGCGTCTGCGCGAAGTTGCCCACGGCCTGCCAGGGCAGGCCGTCCGGCCATTGCGGAAAGAAGCAGGACACCACGTGATCCCCGCGCTTGAACTCCGTCACGCCGGCGCCGACTGCGGACACGATGCCCGCCCCATCCGACATCAGCACGCGCCCATCCGCCGTCGGGATGCTGCCGTTGGCGACCAGCAGATCATGAAAATTGAGCGACGTGGCATGAAGCTCGACGCGGATCTCGCCGGCGCCGGGCGCGCCGGGTTCGCCAATGTCGCGCATCTCGATCCGGTCGAGGCCACCCGGCGCACGCACCACGGCGGCCTTCATTGCCGTGCTCCCGTGGCCTGGCGGGCCGCGCCGACGAGGCTGTCGAGCCAGTCCTGGTGACCGTTGATCATCGGGTTCGGGCGCGTTCCGGCTAGCGCCACGCCAGGCTTGCCCTTTTGCGATTGCTGCTTGAGCACGCGCACGCGGCCACTGGAATTGGCGGCAGTGCAGAGGGCGGCGACGATGACTTCGCTGGAAACGAAGCTGTCGGTCGTGCCGGGCGGATAGTCTTCGGGGCAGATAATCTCGTTCATGTTCGCTACCTTACGATGCTGACTGATGGGTTAGCGCGGGGTTGCCGCGGGGTTGTCGCACCACACGGCCATGAGGCTGAATCTCACGCCGCGCAGGCGATGGACACGGGAAATCATGCGCGCCATGCTGAAATAAATCCAATCGAAGCGCAATATCTCGGCCACCAACAGTATTGATATCAGAATGCCCGATCTGAACCGGGTGTAGTGGGACTCCCGCTTGTCGAGCCGACACTCGGCACTCGCGGATTCACCAGGGCGCTCGCGTGGCACGAGCGCACGCATCGCGCGCCTGGGCACCGGTGGGCGCGCGCGTTATTGTTCGAGACGTTTGAGGGGTTGGTGGGCGTAGACGCGGTGTGACGCCGCGCCGTCACGCGCCTTCGTCGACAACCGCGCAATCCACACGCACCGTATTCACCAGCGTCCGGGCAACGGGCGACTGGGCCACGGCCGCGCGCACGAGATCGCGCGCCGCGTCAGGCAACGGCCCCTCGAACCGCACCACAACGCGAAAACAGCTCGACTCGTCGCCGCGCTCCACGCTCACCTCGACGCTCGAAGCCGGCAAGGTCAAGGCCTCGCGCGCCGCCGCCATTTCGATCGACATGCATACGCAGGCCGCGAGGGCGCTTTCGAGCAGTTCATGCGGACGCATGCCGACCGCGCCGCCGATGCCGTTCTTGTGCGTATCGGCGAGCAGTTCGAAGCGACCGTTGCTAAGCGCCACGCAATAGGGTTCGCCGCGCCTCGTTGCCTTGACCATTTCGTGCTCCGCTGTTCGTATCGGCGCGAGCATAAACGCAACGCGCAGCGCGAAAAAGACGAGCGGCAATACCAGTATCGAAGCCACCCGGCAAGGCGAGGCGCGGCGCAGGCCTCAGCAGGAGAGGCCGCCGTTGGCCGTGCAGAACGCCGCCGGCGCGCCCGCGATGAGCGGGATCGGCACGACGGGCTGCGGCCGGGGGGCCGGAATCGTAATCGCCCCGCACCAGGAGGTATGACTGCGGCCCGCGTTGGGCAGGCAGGGCTCGAAGCGATCGCGTAGCTCTTCGGCGGCGAGCTCGTTGCGTTCGTGTGCAACGACCGCGGGGCGCAATTGTCCGTCGAGCCACGAGGCGAACGAGATCACGCAGCCCGCCGCGACGGCCAGCAGAATCAGCTCGGCCTTGTGGGCGCGCAATTTGATGAGCGTACGCACGGCCGCTGAACGGTGCTCGCGCGTGTCCTCTCGCGTCTGGCCCACGTGGCCGGCAAGCTCCTGCGCGCCGGCTTGTGCAGCCACACCGCCTGTAATGACCGCCTCGGCGCCTGCTGCGGCCCGCACTTGCGCCCCTTCGGTGATTCTCGTTGCCACTTTCGATTCGTCTTGCTCTTGTGATTGCGCCCGTGCCCGTGTCGAGCCATACGGGTTAACGGCAACGCGCAGCAATACGAAAGGGTGGCGCGAAAAATTTTCCGTAGGCTGGGGCGGACAATGCGCTCCAGCTTCCGGACAAGCAGCGCGCCGTACTCCGCTCAGTGTCGGTATGCGGCGATCGCGTCGCGTGCCTGGAACGCGCTGTACGTCAGTTGCGCGGCGGCGAGGCCCGCGAGGCCGAACGTGCGGGAGAGGCTGAACGCGTTGAAACCTTCGGGCACCGGCACGCCGAGCGCCAACGCGTCGGCAAGCGTCTCGCCCGCTACCGTGGTGGGCGCCATTCCGTGGCCGCCGAATGCGATGGCATGCCAGACACCGTCCGTGTCGCGGCCGATTTGCGGCATCTTGTGCCGCGCGTAGCTCATCAGACCACCCCACGCGTGCTCGACCTTCACATCCGCCAGTTGCGGATACACGCGTGCGAGGTCGCGCTTGAGCAGTCGGGCGATGGCGTCCGGGCCGCGATCGAGCACCGAGATCCGGCCGCCCCACAGAATGCGCGTGTCTTGCAGCGGCCGATAGTAGTCGAACGCAAAGCGCGTGTCGTAGATCGCATAGGGTGCGTCGATCGCTTCGGCGAGGCGCGCGCCAAGCGGCTCGGTTGCGATCACGTATGTCGCGATCGGCAAGACTGCGCGCTCGATGCGCGGAGCGACGCCGCGCGCATAGCCACCGCCGGCGAACACCACATCGTTCGCACACACCGTGCCGTTCGGCGCGTGCACGACGAAGCCGCTGCCGTCTCGCTCGATCGCGCGCACCGGAGACTGCTCGTGGATTCGCGCACCGGCTTGTGCAGCGGCGTTCGCCACGCCGAGCACGTACTTCAGCGGATGAAAATGAAAAGCATTGGGCTCGAAGAGGCCGCCGTGATAGCGGGCGGTCTTCAACTGCGCGCGCAACGCCTCCTTCGAGACCGGTTCCCAGTCAACGTCGAAGTCGCGCTTCATCAGTACGCGCAGTGCGTCGAGACGGGACGGATCGTCGAACCAGTTCGCGAGCACGACGCCACGGTCGACGATCTCGCAATCGATTCCGTAGCGCGCGATGCGCGTGCGAATCAGGTCCACGGCGTCGATCGTGAGCCGGTACAGGTGGCGCGCCTGGCTATGGCCGAGCGTGCGCAGCAGGTCGGCATTGTCGAGACTGTAACCGCCGAAAACGAAGCCGCCGTTACGGCCCGACGCGCCAAAGCCCACGCACTCGGCCTCGAGTACCACGACGTCGCGCACGCCTCGCTCGACCAGTCCCAGTGCGCAATTCAAGCCGGCGAGCCCGCCGCCGACGATGCAGACCTGCGTATCGATCTTGCCGGTCAATTGCGGGTAAGGACGACGGGAGACAGTGGATTCGTAGTAGTTGTTCACGTGCTTCCTGGATTCCGCAAAACGAAAACGGACAGCAGAGCGTCTGCGCCGGCAACGGCGGTCCGCCGCTGTGCCTGCGCAACAGCGCCGGATCACACATTTTGCGCCGCCCTCGCCCGAACGGCGATGCCGATCATTTCGGTGCGCAGCAACGAGGAACCCACGATCATGGCGACGCCGCGCGGCGCGCCCCAGCCACCTACGAACTGGTCATGCTCGATCGTCAGGTTTTCCCAGCGGTTGTGCGGCCCGCCATGCATGATGCCGAAAATAATCGATTCACGAAAGCGAACTAGAAGCGATATTTCGGAACCGATTCATGCAGGTTTGTCATCAAGCCTTGCCGAATCGCCCCTTGCTCGCTAACGAAGCATGCGCGTTGCATGCGGACATACCCCCTAGCGCCGTTTGCCCGGCCGACCAGGGCCGCATGTCGAAATGGAGGAAATGGTCAGATGGAAATCGACTCTATTGGTTCGGATTCCCGATCATCATGCACCGCGAATCCGGCGCCACCGAGTCCGGCCCGCGCAAACGCTTCGGCGAGAAAATCCACACACACCTTCACTTTCGCCGACTGCGCGAGCCGTTCCGGAAACACGGCCCACACGTTGGCGGGCTGTATCACCTCGGGCAGCACACGTTGCAGCCGCCCCTCGTCCAGCAGGGGCTGCGCGTCCCAGATCGAGCGCAGCACGATGCCACGCCCGGCCAGCGCCCATTGCACGGCCGCTTCACCATGATTGGTCGAGAGCGGGCCCGTCACCTTCACGGCAACCGTCTCGCCACCCGCTTCGAGCCGCCAGACGCCGAACGGGTGATCGCGCTCCTTGATCGCGAGACAGGCGTGCGACTCCAGTTCCGCGACGGTCCGCGGCACGCCATGCCGTGCGAGGTACGAAGGCGCGGCGCACAGCACGCGATAATTCGTCGCGAGGCGCTTTGCGATCAGATGGCCCGCGATCTCGTCGCCGATCCGTACGTCGAGATCGAATCCCTCGCCTGCCACGTCGACAACCCGGTCGAACAGGTCGAGCCGCACCGACAATTGCGGATAGCGCTCCGACAAGGCCGCCAGCGCGGGCGCGACGAACTTGCGGCCAAAGCCGAAGCTGCTCGACACGCGCACCGTGCCGCGCGCGATGCGCCGCGTGCTGGAGACATCTTCGACGAGCTGGCCCACGTCGTCGAGGATCTTTTCGGCCCACGCGAAGACGCGCTCGCCGGCCGCCGTCATCGCCACCCGGCGAGTCGAGCGGTGCAGCAAGCGCGTGCCGAGGCTCGCTTCGAGCACCCCCATGCGCTTGCTCACGTACGCCGGCGAGGCGCTAAGCGCCTCGGCAGCCGCACTGAAGCTCGACTTGCGGGCAACCATGCAGAAGACCCGCAGGTCGTCGAGCTCGGGGGTAGCAGGCAGTTTCATCAGAACGAATGACGCATGCCGATGCGCACGTCGGCCTGTGCGGTCGTGGACGAAGGCGTGAAGCTATAGCCAATCACCGCGTCGACACCCTCCGAAGCCTTCAGCCAGTCGCCCGAGAGGTAGACGTCAGTGGTTTTCGAAAGCAGGTAATGCACGGCCGCCGAAAGCTGATTCCAGTGGTGGCCGTCGAAGTGCGTGTACTGGTAGCCGCCCACAAGACTCGCTGCGGGCGTGACCTGCCAGTTCGCGCCGCCTTCGGCGACCAGCATGTGCTCGCTCTCTCCGAACGCCTTGATCTGCGTGTACGTGAACGCGCCCATCAGCGTGACGTCCTTGACTGCATAGCTCGCGCCCGCGCCGAACGCGCCCTGCTTGTCCACCGGGAACGGCGTATTCGCATATAGCGAGGTGACGGCGCCCGTGGCAGGATCGACGCTCACGGTCGGCCTGCCGAAGAACGTGCGCACGCCGATCATGTTGTATGGGTCGAACGCATAGATACCCGACGGGTTGTTCAACTGCGTATAGGCCGTACCCATCGAAAACGCGCCGTGCTGATACTGCGCGCCCACGCTCCACGCACTACCCGTGTGGAAGTCACCCGGCGTATTGCTGAACGAATACATCCCCCCGAACTGGAAGCCGCCATACGTGTTCGACATGTACTTCACGGCATTCGGCAGATGGTCGCCGTTCATGCGGTCGAAGTCGCCCTGGTTGATGGCGTAGCCGCTCGCCCAGGCCGACACGTTGTACATGTAGACCATCTCCTGCGTCATGTCGATCTGGTTGCCGAGCGTGAGCGTGCCCCAGTTGCTTTGCACACCTACATAAGCCTGACGGCCAAACAGCGACCCGCCGTTCGTCAAGGTTCCGTCGCCCACGTGAAAGCCGCTTTCCAGCTTGAAGACTGCCTTCAGTCCACCGCCCAGATCCTCCGTGCCCTTCAGGCCCCAGCGGTTCCCATACGAAACGCCGTCGTCGAACTTCACCTGATGCGAGCCGCCCGCGTTGCTGACGTAGGTGATGCCCGCGTCGATGATCCCGTACAACGTCACGCTGCTTTGTGCACGGGAGACTGCCGGAAGCGTGGCAAGCGCGAGCGCAGCCGCATGCAGCGCGGCAAGCCGCACTGTATTCATAGATTTCATGTTGTCGTTGTTGTCGAAGCGGATTTAGTTCAGGCCACGGTCGGCTTCGCGCGCGAGCTGGCGTTCTTTTTCGATGTCGAGCGAGCGGCAGGCCCACAGATAGACCAGCGCGGCGACCGGCAGGCCCACGAGCATCGCGATGTCGGTGCCGCCCAGCGCTTTGGCGACCGGCCCGGTGTACAGGTCCGTCTTGAAGAACGGAATCATCGCGACGAAGCCCACCGCGTACGCGGTCAGGCCGCGCCAGTTCCAGCGTCCGTAAATGCCACGCGGATTGAAGATCTCGCGCACCGAGTAATGCGAGTGACGCACGATGAAGAAGTCGACGAGGTTGATTGCGGTCCACGGGGTGAACAGATAGCCGAGGATGCCGAGGAAGTCGCCGAACTTGCCCATGAAGTTGTCAGAGGCCATGAACGCGAGCGACGTCGCCATGAGGGCCACCACGACGAGGCTCACCACGCGTTTGGATGCGTTCGACTTGAGCGGCTTGAACGAGTCGGTGATGCTGAGCAGCGTGAGCGAGGCGCCGTAGAAGTTCAGGCCCGTGATGGCGAGCAGCCCCAGCAGCGAGAGCAGCAGCGTGACCGTGCCGAAGCCGGGAAAGATCATGTCGCCCGCGCGCTGGACCGCGTCCGAAATCTCGATCTGCGAGTTGAGCGCCGCCGCGGCGGTGCCCACCAGCATCATCCAGACGCCGCCGATGAGCGCGCCAAGGAAGGTCCACCAGAACGTGGCGCGCACGCCGGTGCTGGGCGGCAGATACCGTGAGTAATCCGAAACGTAAATGGACCACGAGAGCTGATAGGCCGCTGCCGAGAAGAGCTGCACGAGGAACGGCGTGGTCTTGAAACCGGCGAGGCTCAGCTGGCCTGCGGGGAACTGCACCTTCATGCACATGCCGATGCTGAAGATCGTGAGCGCGGCAAGCAGCGCGAACGCGAGCCAGCGTTGCGCCTTGTGAATGAGGTCATAGCCGAACACCGCGAGCGCGACCGAAATCACGGTGAAGACGATGTAGCTCACATGCGGCTCGGTGCCGAGCAGGTGATGCGCGGTCTGCCCCGCCATGAGCTGATTGAACGAGTTGTAGCCGATATAGGTGACGAGCGCGACCACCCACACGAGCAACGCGCCCATGTAGCCGAACTGCGGGCGCGACTGGATCATCTGCGGCAGCCCGAGCTGCGGCCCCTGGCTCGAATGGAACGCCATGAAGAAGGTGCCGAGCACGTTGCCAAGCACGATAGCGATCGCGCTCCACAGCAGGTTGCCGCCCATGCTGATGCCGATCGCACCGGCCGCGATGGTCGCAAGGTTGGCGTCTCCCGTGAACCACACGGGCCACAGGTGCCAGGCTCGGCCCTTGCGTTCGGAGAGCGGCACGTAGTCGATCGAGCGCGATTCGATCCGGGATTTTGCGCGACTGGCTTCGCCCGCCAGTGCTTCGGCGATTGCCTCTTGTGACATGTCTCCTCCAGTTGTGGGGTGGCGAAAGCGACCCCGCACGACACGGGTTCGCCTTCCACGCCGGTCCCGAGACCAAAGGTGCCAGTTTCCGGACACGGCGTTGTTACCTTATGGTTAATCAAAAACCTTCAGTTAACAATGGTACGTATCCTGGAGGGTTTCGTCGCACTATCGCATCCTCCTATTGACTCGCCCTTGAAAATCGAATTGCGTTGCGAACCATCAAACCAATATGAGATATATCCGTAATTGTAAGGGATATTCGTCAAGTTCTCGTAACGACGACGCCGCCATCGAGGGATAACCCTGATCCCACGCCGACTGGATTTCCCTTATATTTTGTTAACCCACAGTTTTTTCGTAACTGTCAGTTAATTTCACCAGTGCGGCGGACCCCATGACCTATCTCCCGATCGAATTCCACAAGAAACCCGAACTGCCCAGGCTGCCGGCTGACTTCTGCGCCAACCCGGATCTCGCATGGACCATCCCGGCCAGCTACTACACCTCCGAGGCGGTGTACCAGGCGGAAGAAAAGAGGATCTTCGAGAACACGTGGATCTGCGTGGCACACCGCAGCGAACTGGCCGAGCCGAACGCCTACGTAACGCGCGAGGTGGTGGGCGAAAACATCCTCCTCGTGCGCGGCAAGGACAAGGTGCTGCGCGCGTTCTACAACGTCTGCCCGCACCGCGGCCACCAACTGCTCGAAGGCAGCGGCAAGGCGAAGAACGTCATCACCTGCCCGTATCACGCCTGGGCGTTCAAGCTCGACGGCGCGCTCGCACACGCCAATAACTGCGACCACGTGGAGGCGTTCGACAAGGAAAATTCGACACTCGTGCCGGTGCGCGTGGAGGAATACGCGGGCTTCGTGTTCATCAACCTGAACCCGCAAGCGCCGGGCGTGGAAGCGCAGTTGCCCGGCCTCGAAGCCAGCCTGCGCAAGGCGTGCCCCGTCATCGACGACCTCAAGCTGGCCGCACGCTTTGTGACCGAAACACCGGCCAACTGGAAATCGATCGTCGATAACTACCTGGAGTGCTACCACTGCGGCCCGGCGCACCCCGGCTTCTCGGACTCCGTGAAAATCGACCAGTACACGCACACGCTGCACGGCAACTGGACGCTGCAATTCGGCCATGCGCAGTCGTCGGAGCGCTCGTTCAAGCTCGATCCTTCCGTGAAGGACCCGAGTTTCAGCGGATATTGGGCGTGGCCATGCACGATGTTCAACGTGCCGCCGGGCGCCGACTTCATGACGGTCATCTACGAATTCCCGATGAGCGCCGAAGTCACGCTGCAGCACTACGACATCTACTTCCTGAACGACGAGCCGACCGAAGAGCAGAAGAAGCTGATCGAGTGGTATCGCACCGTGTTCCGCCCGGAAGATCTGCGCCTCGTCGAAAGCGTGCAGAAGGGCCTGAAGTCGCGCGGCTACCGCGGCCAGGGCCGCATCATGGTCGACAAGCAACGCAGCGGCGTCAGCGAGCACGGCATCGCGCACTTCCACAACCTGCTGGCGCAGCAGTACCAGGACTAATGAAGGGAGCCTCCGAATGAATTCGCAGCAACATCCCGGCCTGCTGCGTGAGCAGGCTTATATCGACGGCCGGTGGTGCGACGCCGACGACGGTGCCACGCTGCCGGTCCACAATCCCTCCACGGGCGAGTGCATCGCGAGCGTGCCGAACATGGGCGCCGCCGAAGCGCGCGCGGCCATCGAAGCCGCGCACCGCGCCTTCCCCGCCTGGCGTGCGACCACGGCCAAAGAGCGCGCGCGTCTCTTGCGCAACTGGTTCGAGCTCATCATGGCGAACCAGCAAGCGCTCGCTGAATTGATGACGCGCGAGCAAGGCAAGCCGCTCGCGGAGGCGCGCGGCGAGATCGCCTATGCGGCCTCGTTCATCGAATGGTTCGGCGAGCAGGCCAAGCGCATAGACGGCGACGTGATCCCGAGCCCGAACCCGGACCAGCGCCTCGTCGTGACGCGCGAGCCGGTGGGCGTGTGCGCCGCCATCACGCCGTGGAATTTCCCGGCCGCGATGATCACCCGCAAAGCCGCGCCCGCGCTCGCCGCCGGCTGCACCATCGTCATCAAGCCCGCCAACGAGACGCCGCTTTCCGCGTTCGCGCTCGCGGCGCTGGCCGAAGAAGCCGGCATTCCGGCCGGCGTGGTCAACATCGTCACAGGCAAGTCGCGCGAGATCGGCCTCGAGATGACGTCGAACCCGCTCGTCAGGAAGCTCACGTTCACGGGCTCGACCGAAGTGGGCCGCCTGCTGATGCGCCAGTGCTCGGACACCGTCAAGAAGGTGTCGCTGGAACTGGGCGGCAACGCGCCGTTCATCGTATTCGACGACGCGGACCTCGATGCCGCCATCGAAGGCGCCTTGCTCTCGAAGTATCGCAACGCGGGGCAGACCTGCGTCTGCGCGAACCGCTTCTATGTACACGATTCGGTCTACGAAGAATTTTGCCGGCGCTTCGCGCAGCGCGTAGCCACCTTCAAGGTGGACGACGGCTTTGCCGAGGGCGTCAACATCGGGCCGCTCATCACCGAAGCGGCGCGCGACAAGGTCGACGGCCTCGTGCGCGACGCCGTGGCACAAGGCGCACGCGTGGTCACGGGCGGCGCGCCGCACGAACGCGGCGGCAACTTCTACGCGCCCACCGTGCTCGCCGACGCGAAGCCCGGCATGGCCGTGATCTCCGAAGAGATCTTCGGACCCGTCGCGCCCATCGTGCGCTTTTCGAGCGATGCCGAAGTCGTGCAGCTCGCCAACGACTCGATCTACGGGCTCGCCGCGTACTTCTACAGCCGCGACATCGGCCGGATCTGGCGCGTGGCCGAGCAGCTCGAGTACGGCATCGTCGGCATCAACACGGGCCTGATCTCCAACGAAGTCGCGCCCTTCGGCGGCGTCAAACAGTCGGGTATCGGCCGCGAGGGCTCGAAGTACGGCATCGAGGACTATCTGTCGATCAAGTACCTCTGCATGGCCGGCATCGGTAATCAAACCGCGCGCTAAACCGCGCGCCGGCCTTCGGGCGGATGCGCTACGCGGCGCATCCGCCCGTCATTGCGAATTGCGAATCCCGAATCCACTGCCCGCAAAGTCACAACGGGCAACCACGAGGCAACTACGCGCCGCGCGCCGCGCGGCCTGCAGTAAAGGAAGGCAACATGAACGCCCGCGAATCGATCACTGTCGACGTCGTCGCCGTCGAGCAACTCACTCCGCTCATCAAGCGCTTCACGCTCGCGCTGCCCGATGGCGCGCCGCTGCCCGCCTTCAGCGGCGGCGCCCACGTACTGGTCTCGATGCAGGACGGCGATGCGTGGCACCACAATGCGTACTCGCTCCTGAGCTCGCCGCACGACACGCGCCAGTACCAGATTGCCGTGCGCCGCGAAGAGGCCTCGCGCGGCGGCTCCGCCTTCATGCATGACAAGGTGGCGGCGGGCACGCGGCTCGCCATCGGCTCGCCCGCCAACCTGTTCGAGCTTGCCAAAGGCGCGAAGCGGCACGTGTTCATCGCGGGCGGCATCGGCATCACGCCGTTCCTCGCGCAACTGGCCGAGCATCGCCCCGAGGATCTCGAACTCGAACTGCATTACGCTTACCGCGCCCCCGAACATGGCGCTTTCGTCGAAGAGCTGAAGGCCGGCCCGCACGCGGCCAACGTGCACTGCCATGTCGAAAGCGAAGGCCAGCGGCTCGACCTGCTCAAGCTCTTCAAGAGCCAGCCCGCCGACGCGCATGTCTATGTCTGCGGTCCGCAAGGCCTCAACGACGCGGTCTTTGCGAACGCCGCGCTGCTAGGCTGGCCGAAGGCGCAGTTGCACTCGGAGCAGTTCGCCGCCACGGACACGGGCGGCAAGGCGTTTACCGTGGTGCTGGCCAAGTCCGGCATCGAGCTCGAGGTGGGCGAGGACGAGACCATTCTCAAGGCGATCGAGCGCGCGGGCGTGACCGTGGAGTCGCTGTGCCGCGAAGGCGTGTGCGGCACCTGCGAAGTGCCGATCCTCGAAGGCGAGGCAGATCATCGCGACCAATATCTGGACGACGACGAGAAAGCTGCGCAGAAGACCATTCTGCTGTGCGTGTCGCGCTCGCGCACGCCGCGCCTCGTGATCGACCTTTAAGTCCGTTTAAGTCGATTTAGGCCCGTTTAGGTCCGTTCGACCCGGACGGCCTTCTTGCTGGCCGCGTGCCCTCGAACGGCGCTTGCGCCGATCCGTTAAACTAGCGGGCGATAAGCGGACGGACCCGGCGTCCGGGCCGCGCGCCCCATCCATCACCGGCGGCATATGCCCGGCCCGAGAGAAGGCCTTGGGGCGTATGCCGCCCTTTTCGCTTGTTCCGTTCGACCGCGCGATTCGTCATAGAGGGAAATGGATGTCCGAGGATACGTTCGCGTTCCGTCTGAAGGTGCTGCTCGAGCACAAGAAGCTGAGCCTGCAGCAGGTTGCCGACGTCGTCGGCATTTCACGCCCCGCCGTCCACAAGTGGACGCGCGGCGGCGAGATCGACTATTCGAACCTTCGCCGCCTTGCGGCGTTCCTCGACGTGAACTGGGTCTGGCTGCGCTACGGCGACGAAGCCGTGAAAGACCTCGGCATTGCGGGCAATACCGAACTGCCCATGACCGACCTGCGCCGCCGCTACACGGCCGAGATCATGTCGAACGAAGCGCGCATGAAGCAGGCGCAGGAAAGTGCGGGCATCGTGACGTGGGAATGGAATCTCGTGGCCGACGAGCTCATCTATTCGAGCAACTGCGCGAAGCTCTATGGCCGCGAGATACACAGCAACGCCGAGTTCTGGGAGATCCTGCATCCCGAGGACGCGATCTGGCTGAACGACGAGACCATGAAGGAGCTCGTTGCGAGCAAGGCGCCGCGCGTATGGGACTTTCGCATCATCTTGCCGGACGGGCGGATCCGCTGGATCGAATCGCGCGTCGCCACGCTGCTCGACGACGCGGGGCGCCCTGTGCGCGTGGTGGGCACGACCATCGACATCAGCGCGCGCAAGGAGGCGGAATCCATTCAGGAACGGCGTCTGCAACTGCTCAACGACGCCGCGCGCATTGCGGGCTTCGGCGCGTGGCGCTGGCTGCGCGCGCAAGACGAGCTGATCGTGTCGGACGAATGGTGCCGCCTGTTCGGCGTCGATCCCGCGCTGGCGCCGCGCCATTATGTCGAGCTTTCGCGGCACATTCATCCGGACGACCGCGCGGCGCGCGAAGCGGCAGTGAACGACGCGCTCGCGCACCGCACGGACTACCGGGTGCTGTATCGCGCAGCGCTGCCCGACGACACGTGGCGGCTCGTGATGGAGCAAGGCCAGGCGCGCGTCGCGCCGCACGGCGAGGACGTGTGGCTCACGGCGCTCTGCCGCGCGGCGCAGCCCGCCGACATGACGGCGGCCGCGGGTCAGCAGCCGCCCGCCGAAGAAGGCGTGGCTGCGGGAACCGCGCCGCACTGAGCGTGGCGCAATGACCTACCGGGGTGTCGCACAGTGACACCCCGCGACACCCCGCGCGCCTGGCGCTTAAAGCGCAGCGGCGACCGCGTTGCCGACCTCGGGCGTATTCGCCGTGCCGCCCATATCCGGCGTGCGCGGGCCTTCCACCAGCACCTTCTCGATGGCCTGCATGATCGCGTCGTGCGCGGCCTTGTATTGCGCGTCGCCGTTGCCGAGGAACTCGAGCATCATCGCTCCCGACCAG
>NZ_DATJWR010000046.1:0-2522 GCF_035501035.1 Paraburkholderia sp. | reverse complement strand
TCTTTGACAACAATCTCACCGTCTTTCCGGTTGACGAGAACGGCAACCAGTCCTCCGATCAGCCGATCAGTATCCCTGACTCGAGCACCAAGACCGGCTATCTCTACAGCGCGTACGTGCAGGATGAATGGAAGGTCACCGACAAGCTGACGATCAACTATGGCCTGCGCTACGACAGGATGAGTGAGTACGTCAGTGCCAGCCAGCTAAGTCCCCGCATTGGCATGGTGTATGCGCTGACGCCCTCGACCACGGTTCACGCCGGTTACGCCCGCTACTTCACGCCGCCGGCCTTCGAACTGGTGTCGAACGCCGACATTGCCAAATATGCGGGCACTACGGCCCAGGTATCGGGGCAGAACGACCCGGTGCAACCGGAGCGCAGCCATTACTTTGACCTGGGCGTGACGCAGCGGCTGACTTCGTCCCTGACCATTGGTCTGGACGCCTACTACAAGAAGTCGACCAATCTGCTCGATGAAGGTCAGTTTGGCACCGCGCTGATCTTTACGCCGTTCAATTACCAGTACGGTCGTGTGTACGGCGTGGAGTTCACTGCGAACTACAGGCAGGATAACGTTTCCGCCTACATGAACGTCGCGCTCAGTCGTGCGCAGGGCAAAAACATCAATTCGGCACAGTTCAATTTCGACGCCGACGAACTCGCTTACATCGCCAGTCACTGGGTGTATCTGGACCACGATCAACGCGTGTCGGCATCATTCGGGGGCACCTACACGCTCGGCCAGACCACCTTCACGGTTGATAGCATAATCGGCAGTGGTCTGCGCAGTGGCTTCGCGAATACCGATCGCCTGCCGTGGTATACGCAGGTCAATCTCGGCGTCATCCAGCACTTCAATATCAACAACCCGCTGATCGGAAAATTTGATGCCCGCCTGCTGCTGATCAACGCATTCGACCGTGTGTATGAACTGCGTGACGGCTCGGGTATCGGCGTGGGCGCCCCGCAGTACGGACCGCGCATCGCCGTCTACGCGGGTATTACCAAGAACTTCTGATGCATGACGAGGGAATGCTGAAATGAACGACTGGACGACTTTTCTGGGTGCCGTACAACTCGGGGGGTGGGTGATCTATCCTCTAAGCGTGCTTGCCATCGTGGCGATCGCGATTGTGATCGACCGCGCATATGTCTTCCTGCGCTTTGCCCGTACGCCCGATACAGGTGCGCGAGTGCCGGCCGCCGCTGGCATGTCCCCGGAACCCGTTATCGAAGCCTTGGATTTGCTGCCGGCGCGCCATGTTCTCAGGCGTCTGAGCGTCCCGCTCGCAGACCGTCCAGATGTCCCAATCTGGTATCGCGAGTCGAAGACCGAAGCGATCGCGGCGACGATCGAGCGGGACATGAGCAAGGGTTTCTGGGTGCTGGAGACGATTGTGACGGCGGCACCGCTCCTTGGATTGCTGGGCACGATCGTGGGCATGATGCATTCATTCCAGCTGTTCGGCGGTAACGGCCTCGTCAATCCGGGCGGTGTCACGGGTGGCGTCGCCCAGTCGCTGGTAGCAACCGCCGTTGGCCTGGTTGTCGCGTTGTTCTCCCTGTTCGCATTCAACTATTTTTCACGGCGCCTTGAACGGCTGATGGACGAACTCGAGTCGTTTGCGAATGAGCGTATCAGCGAGATCCGCCTCGCTACCGAAGGACAAGGTGCCGCGCCGTGAAGTTTCGTCGCTCTCGCGCCGCCAGGCGTGGTCGCATCGAAATCATCCCGATGATCGACGTCATGTTCTTTCTGCTGGCGACATTCATGCTGGCATCGCTTGCCATGCAACGACTGGACGCGGTGAAGGTGAACCTGCCGTCCGGTCGTGCGCAGCAGATGTCCGCAGATGGACCGCCGACTGTGAGCATCGACCGCAGCAACGCAATTTTCGTCAACCGCCAGGCCGTTCGTCTCGATCAGGTAGAACCGGCGATCAGGCGCGCCCTGCGCCCGGACCATGACGTCATCATCGCCGCCGATGATGCAGCGGGACATGGTATGGTCGTGCAGGCGATGCTGGCGGCCCGTCGCGCGGGAGCCGAGCATTTTCTTGTTGCGGTTCATCGTGAATAGAGCCGGGCAGTTCCTTATCAAGGCGGGTGACAACCGGACAGCGAGGATCACGATTGCCGTGGCGCTGGGCGCACTGGCGTGGGGGATCTTTCTTGTCGTGCTCGGACGCAGCCTGCATGCAAGACCGGTCCCCGAACGTAAGCTCGAACAGCCGCTGCAGATGAGTATCGTTGAAATACCGGATCCAGGTCCGGCGCTGCCTGCCGCGACAACACGACCACCACAAGCGGCCGCTGAGCCGCACAAGGCCTCTCCTCCAAAACAACCGTCAGCCAAACCTGCGCGCACTCAGCCGCTGCCGGTTCGCACGCCAACGCCGGCTCCGCAATCACAGCCTATGGCACGCGCCCAAGAGTCCGCGCGAGCCGTGCAGCCCGAGACCCGTTCGCCCGCCCAAACGGCGACGGCAGAAGCGCCCCCGTCGTCGTCCGACCATGG
>NZ_DATJWR010000045.1:0-3296 GCF_035501035.1 Paraburkholderia sp. | reverse complement strand
CGAAAGAGATGCTCATCAGTGAACAAGGCTGGCGGCAGAAGCGCGGTCAGCACGTCCATCGTGGACTGCCAGCCTGCCTCGTGCATGAGTGGCGCATCAATAAGCGCCTCGATCGACTGGTTTCCGAGGTGTTGCCAGATGCGGTCGAATTCTTGCTGTACCTTGTCCTGCGTCGGATGCTGCGGCCATACGACACCTACGTGCTTCAGGTACTCGAGCCCGACCTCGACGCTGCGGTCGCGTCGGTCCAGGGTCATGAAGATTTCAATACGCAGGCATGCGACCATCGCCCGCTGAGCCAGCCTGTCGGTGCGGCGAGCGAGCAGTGACAACCGTTGCTCCGCCGCTGCCATATCTCCCGTGAGAAACTCGCACTCCGCGCGAAGGTATTCGAGCGCGAAAACCAGCTCGCGTTGCGTCTGCCAGTCATCACCCTCGAGCAGCGCTGCGCCTGCGATGGCGTAGTTGAGCGCCGAGGCATAGGCGACAGACGCCTTGGCGCGCTTGCCTGCAAGCAGGTTGAACCCGGCCAGTTGTTCGCGCTCGTCTCGTGCGCTGATCAACGCTGCGCCGCGGTTGAGCTGATTGACGATGTCGAAGATCGCCTCCTCTCGCTTCTCCAGCGGCGTGTGCGTCGCGAGCAGTCGTCCGATTCGAAGGTGCATCTCGCCACGCAGCCCCTCGGGGATCACCGAATAGGCGGCTTCCCGAACGCGATCGTGGACGAACCGGTAGGCGCCCGGAAGGCACTCGACGAACTCCTGACGGACGGCCGGCCACAGAAGCGCGTCAACCCGCTCCCTGGAAGTCCCAAGAACGAGAGCCAGTGTCGTGATCTGGGCGAGGTTGCCAAGGCAGGCCAATTGTCGCAACGCCTCCTGCGTCTCACCCGGCAGGCGGGCGAGCTTCCCTATCATCAGGTCCACGACGTTTTCGGTGTATCCCTTGGCGTCCATGCGGTCCAGATCCCAAGACCAGCGCCCGGCGTCATGTTCGAAAGCAAGCAATCCCTCGTCGGCAAGCGAAGTCATGAACTGAGTGGCAAAAAACGGATTGCCAGCGGTTTTCTCGTGCACCAAACGTGCGAGCGGCGCGACGTCCTCCGGCTTGCAGCGAAGCGTGTCCGCCAGCAAATGCCCGAGATGCTCACGCCCGAGCGGCACCAGCGTGATCTGCCCCACCTTTCCGCCGGCCGCCCGGATCACGTCGAGCTTGCGCATCAGAGGATGGGCGGGGCTGACTTCATTGTCGCGATAGGCGCCAATGAGCATCAGGTGCCGGAGGTCCGAGCGGGTCAACAGATCCTCGAGCAGATCGAGCGTCGCCACGTCGATCCATTGCAAATCGTCGAGGAAGAGCGCCAGTTGATGCCCCGGGCGGGCAAAGACGCCGATAAACCGCCGAATCACCAGTTGGAAGCGGCCTTGCGCCTGCTGCGGCTCGAGTGGTGGCACCCGGGGCTGCTGACCGAGGATGAGTTCCAGTTCAGGGACAAGGTCAACCATGAGTTGCCCGTTCGGACCCAGCGCCTTACGAAGGTCGCTGCGCCAGACACACAGATCGGCCTCGCTCTTGCCAAGCAGCGGTCGCACGAGGCTCTGTAACGTCTGCGCAAGCGTGGCGTACGGGATGTCACGCCTGTACTGGTCGAACTTGCCTGCGGCGAACAGCCCTCGCGGCGGTACCAGCACCTTGTGCAGCTCATTGACGACCGAAGATTTGCCGATTCCGGAATATCCGGAGACGAGCACCAGTTCGGGCACCCCGCTTTTGACGACCCGACCGAAGGCGGCGAGCAAGGTCTCGACCTCGCGCTCCCGTCCGTAGAGCTTTTCGGGAATGAGCAGCCGGTCGGGGATGTCACGTTCGCCGATCGGGAACGGGTCGACCAGGCCCTGTTTTTCCCATTGGCTCAGGCAGCGACGCAGATCGTGTTCGACGCCGCCCGCAGTCTGGTACCGATCGTCGGCCGTCTTCGCAAGCAGCTTCATGACGATGGCCGAGATTGTGGCCGGCACACTTGCCACGCGCTCGTGGGGCGGCACCGGTTTCCTTGCAATATGACAATGCACCCACTCGAGCGGATCGGAGGCTGTGAACGGCAGAACACCCGTGAGCATCTGATAGAGCGTGACGCCGAGCGCATACAGGTCGCTGCGAGCGTCGATCGAGCGGTTCATGCGCCCGGTCTGTTCAGGGGCCATGTAAGCCAGCGTGCCGGCAATGGTTTCGGGTGGCTCGGGCGCCTGCCGCTCGCGGGGCAGGCGTGAAGCGATGCCAAAGCCGGTCAGCCTGACCTCTGCGTTCGCGGGGTTCACGAGGATGTTGGCCGGCTTCACGTCCTTGTGAACGAGGCCACGCTGGTGCATCTTGCCCATCGCAGCGATGATGCCGATGGCGAGACGCAGGAAGCGTCCGATCTCCAAGGGTGTGCCGAGTAGCCGCTCGAGCGGCTCACCGCACGCGTCCTCGAGCAGCAGCAACATCCGGCCACCTTCGCGTACCAGTTCGAGCGGCCGCACTGCCCAAGCGTTCTCCAACTCATCCTTCAAGCTGCATTCATGGGATAGGCGATCCAGACTTACGGGCGTCGGGTGCTCTGCGGTGAGCCGCGCGACCAGCACCGGAGCGTGACGGCCATCGGCACCGAGGTGCCATTCCCGGCAGAGTGCGCAATCGCCGTCCTCCCGCAAGACCTGAAAGCGAGCGTCGTTAGGTGCGCCGAACCGGGCAGACGGCTCCAATTGTTGGCCCCATCAACGATGGCCGCCGCGGGTGAGGTTTGTCGGTCCTCCCGGGCTGGCCGGATGCGAGTTCCAAGTCTGCCACAAGCAGGGCAGGATTGTCGCTGCTGGGCGGCCTAATTTCATGGCTATAAGTCTGATCAATGTATCTCGCGGCGTCACCGACGTAATGGCTTCGATCCGAGCCGATATCCAGTCCCGACTAAACAGCTTCAGGTCATCAAGACCGAGCGTCGCCCCCGGGCCTTGCGGGGTCGCCGTCCCCTGAGTGTCAAGCTTGAGCTTCGGTGACACGCCGGCAGCCAGCTCGACCGCGATATGGTTGGGGATGAAATAGCCCGGCACACGCTCCCCGGCGAACGTGTCATGGACTTGGCCGCCCGTTCCCGGTGCCCTCGCAAGAATCCACCATGCTTTGACCTTGCCCCTGTTTGACGAATCCCTTAGCCAAGCGAATTATGCGGCTTCACCTTGCTGAGTCGCGAACCAGTTCTTCTCGAATGTCATGGGGCTGACGTAGTCGAGTGTCGAGTGTAACCGGCGTGCATTGTA
>NZ_DATJWR010000044.1:0-2706 GCF_035501035.1 Paraburkholderia sp. | reverse complement strand
GCGCGCTGCTCCGGATAGAGCGCATACATCTTGTTGAACGTGCGCAGCAGCGTGGACTTGCCGCAGCCCGACGGGCCGATGAACGCCGTCACCTTGCCTTCGGGAATCTGCAGGTTGATGTTCTTCAGCGCGTGATACTTGCCGTAGAAGAAGTTCAGATCCTTCACTTCGATCTTCGGCTTGCCGAGCGTCGACACGCTTGCATTCTGGGCGGGATCCGCAGGTTGAAAACCCGCCGCGGACGGCGCGACGTGCGCGCTGGTGTTGAGGTGACTCTCTGCCATGTTCATCGGATGACTCCGCCCTTACTTGTTCGAAAAGATGGCGCGCGCGAGGATATTCAAACCCAGGACGCCCAGCGTGATCAGGAAAACGCCGGCCCACGCAAGCGATTGCCACTGCGCAAACGGGCTCATCGCAAACTTGAAGATCGTGACCGGCAGGTTCGCGATCGGTTGATTCATGTCCGCGCTGAAGAACTGGTTCGACAGCGCCGTGAAGAGGAGCGGCGCGGTTTCGCCGGCAATACGCGCAACCGCCAGCAGCACGCCCGTCACGATACCGGCGATCGAAGCCTTGAGCGTGATCGACATCACCATCTTCCACTTCGGTGTGCCGAGCGCGAAGGCCGCTTCACGCAGGTTGTTCGGCACGAGCTTGAGCATGTTCTCGGTCGTGCGGATCACGATCGGGATCTGCAGCAGCGCAAGCGCGATCGCGCCAGCCCAGCCGCTGAAATGCCCCATCTTCGCGACGACGAGCGCGTAGACGAACAGGCCCACGACGATCGAAGGCGCCGACAGCAGAATGTCGTTGATGAAGCGCGTGACGCCCGCAAGCCACCCCTTCTGGCCGTATTCCGCAAGATAGATGCCCGCGAGAATACCGAGCGGCGTGCCGACGAACGTTGCGACCACAACGAGCAGCAGGCTGCCGACAATCGCATTGAGAAGACCGCCGCCGTCGGTGTTCGGCGGCGGCGTGGATTGCGTGAACAGTTCCACCGAAAGGCCGCCGATGCCGAGCGAAAGCGTCGTGTAGAGAATCCACACGAGCCAGAGAAGGCCGAATGCCATCGCGGCGAGCGAAAGCGAGAGCGCGATCGCGTTGGTCACGCGGCGGCGGCGCTGCAGCTTGCCGCGCATGCGCTCCAGTTCGGGCCCGCAAACGGCGCCCGGAATCTTGATCGTCGGTTCGCTCATCGCGCACCCTCCGCTTTTTCAAGGCGCAGCAACATGAGCTTCGAGATCGAGAGCACGACGAATGTGATCACGAAGAGGATCAGGCCGAGTTCCATCAGTGCAGCCGTATGCAGACCAGGGCTCGCTTCCGCGAACTCGTTGGCGAGCGCCGAGGTGATGCTGTTGCCCGGAGAAAAGAGCGATACGTTGTCGAGCAGGTTCGTATTGCCGATCACGAACGTCACGGCCATCGTTTCGCCGAGCGCGCGGCCAAGGCCGAGCATCACGCCGCCGATCACGCCGGTCTTGGTGAACGGCAGCACGATCTTCCACATTACTTCCCAGGTCGTGCAGCCGATGCCGTAGGCCGACTCCTTGAGCAGCACGGGCGTGACTTCGAACACGTCGCGCATGACCGAGGCGATGTACGGAATGATCATGATCGCGAGAATCACGCCCGCGCACAGAATGCCGATGCCGATGGGCGCGCCCTGGAACAGCGCGCCGACGATCGGCATGCCGCCCAGCAGCGTGCCGAGCGGCTTTTCGAACCATTGCGCGAAGATCGGCGCGAACACGAGCAGACCCCACATGCCGTAGACGATCGACGGGATCGCGGCGAGCAGCTCGATGGCGATGCCGAGCGGGCGGCGCAGCCACGCGGGCGAGAGCTCGGTGAGAAAGAGCGCGATGCCGAAGCTCACGGGCACGGCGATGATGAGCGCGATGAGCGAAGTGGCGATCGTGCCGTAGATGGGCACGAGCGCGCCGAACTGCTCGCTGGGTGGATCCCAGTCGGCAGTCCAGAGGAATGCGAAACCGAACTTCTGGATCGTCGGCAACGAGGCGATGAACAGCGACAAGATGATGCCGCCGAGCAGCAGCAACGTGACGATGGCAGCGAGGCGTGCGAGGCCGCCAAAAATGATGTCCCCCGCCGGGCTGGGCGCTTTTTGCTGCGCGGCGTTGCCGGGCGGGTTCGACACGAGCGGGACGTCGGACATGGTGACCTGGGTTCCAGTTGCCGCGAGCGCGGGGCTCACGACGTTGATGCAGCCGTGGCGACTGCAGATCGCCCGGCTTCCGGCCGTCTAGCCGGTAGCCGGGCGGCAAATCATGGACAGCGCGCATGGACAGCGCTGAATCAGGCAAACCACAAGCGAACAGGCCGCACGCTTCACGCGGCGGCCCTCTTCACGCTTGATCAGGCTTTCCTGACCCGCCGCGCTTATTCAGCGATCGGCTTGCCGCTCGCGTCCTTGACCCTCTCCTTCCACTGCGACTTGATTTCGCTCACGACCGATTGCGGCAGCGAGATGTAGTCGAGGCTGTCGGCAGCCGGCGTGCCGTTCTGGAAAGCCCAGTCGAAGAACTTGAGCGTTTCCTTGCCCTGATCCGGCTTGTCCTGCGCGGTGTGCAGCAGCACGAACGTCGCGCCGACGACCGGCCACGCGTCCTTGCCCGGCTCGTTCGTGAGGATCTGGTAGAACGACTTCTTCCAGTCCGCGCCGGCAGCGGCTGCCTT
>NZ_DATJWR010000043.1:0-3562 GCF_035501035.1 Paraburkholderia sp. | reverse complement strand
TTCCTTCAGGGGCATCCGGAATTGCCGGTCGCTCGGGATGGAGGTGAACTCGACCTTGTAGCCTTCCTTGCGCGACGCACTGCATGTCATGCTGACGATCAGCAACCCGTACTTCACCTCGGGCAGTTCGCGGTTCGACAGCTCCAGCACGCACGACGGCCCGATGTCGAGCATGTCACACGTGCCGCTATAGACGATCTGTTCCGCGAGCGCTGCTTCCTGCCGGAGTTCAACTTCCCACGCAGCGTCCTGCTCGTCGTCCAGATCGAGGCCCCAGGTGTACGTTTCCCCGTAGGTCGTGCTATCGCTGTGGATCAGCTCGGAGCCGTTGATCCGCTCGTTATTTGGCTGCTCAGGGCTGTAACTGCGCACGGAATACCGGGTGGGTATCATGGTCGTGCGCATCGCCAGGGACTGCACCGACTCACGGCCAACGGTGTGCAGGCCGCTCGGCTCCCGATACGGCACGGTGAAGCGCGCCCTGTCGTGAATGTACTTCGTGAAGTCGTCCCCGAAACGTACCAGCTCGCATCGTTCGCCCGCCTCACACACAAACCAGATGCCGACACGGCGGCACAGGCGCATCACGAAACTGAGATCGTCCTCGCACCATTGGGTGATGATCGGACGCTTGCGATATGTGCGGTAAAGACCGAAATCGAAGTCCGCGAAAATCTGGTTGAATTCGTGTTCGCCGAGAATCTGCTTGATAACCTCGGGCTCATTCGTATCGAGGAAAAAGCGGGTGCGCGGCATGTTGCGCAACAACGCGAGGCGCGATTCAAGCGTCACCTCGTACATCGTCTGGTCGTGATTACTCGCAATCTGTGCAAAGCTGGTAATCACGCCATAGACCCGACGCGCCTCCTCGGGGCTGCTCCAGCGAGTGACCAGCGGCGGCTGGATGACAAACGACGCCATCTTGTTGATGTAGTCGCTACGCGGCAGGTCACGCTGCGGGTGCGTGAACTGGATGGTGTACTTTGTCAGCTCCCCCATCCCGCGCGTGCCCTTGAACGAATAGATATCCGCAAGGGCGGCGCTCGCCGTCGAAATTACGTCGAGGGTGTAATACTGGTGAATGTCTATACCCGGACGCACCACTGGATCACGTGAATTCAAATGTTCACTCCTTTAAGCTGCCGACTACAACGGACGGTACTTCTCCAGTATCGAATTTACCGAATATAGGGAAGAATTCACATAAGCCGGGTCTGGAATTGACAAGGCTTAACAAAAATCACAGGGTGTGATTTTCTGTCGCGACAATGGACATGCGTCGCGCATAAGTTGCACGCACAACGTCTGCACAACCCGGGCTGGATCAAGCGGACAATGACAAGTGACTTGTTGCCTCACGCGAACCCAACCGGGCGTCAAGGACATGTTGCACCCTTCAGGACGCCCTTCCATCAGGGCTTGCGCCGCCCGCCGAAGAAAATCCACATCAGCAGGACAACGACCAGCAGCGCAAAGCAACCATACGACAGGTCGAGATAAAGTCTATCCGCATCCATAGGTATCCTGAGTTTTGAGATAGGCGCCGAAGCTGTTCCCTGACGAACTGATCGATCAACTGCTTGCGCAGATTCAGAACAAGGATGTCGGTTCTCGGCGAATCAGGCCTGGCCGGGCAACTGAAGAAGCAACTGGCTGAGCGCATGCTGGCAGCGGAGCTCACGCATCACCTGGAGAACGAGGCTGAGCAAGGACTTCCTCCATTCCATTCGGACTGCGATGTGTTTTCCTCATGTGGCGAGCTGGGTGCCAACGCGCCACGTGAAATGAGGTCTGCGAAGAGCACGCCGAGGTCCGCGCCGGGTTCGGCCTCCAGCGCCCGCTGCGTCGCTTCGCCGAGTGTGGCGCCGGCCGAGCAGGCATCGAGCAGTGCGCAGCCACCGCGGCCGAGTGGCTGCCACGTTACTGAGCCGGCGCGGCGTAGCATCAACACGCCCTCGCCGTGCCATTCGAGCGGGTCCGGCATCGCGGCGCCCATACGGTTCGCATTCCAGATTGTGCACACAGGCTCGGCCGCGAACCACGCCCAGCGCGCGCTGGCGTGCGCGCGCACGGTCATGCGCTCGAACGCTTCGGGTGTGAGGTGTGCGAACGCCGATGCGTCGAGCGCGCGTTCGTCGGCCGCCGTGTGCGACTCGCACCAAAGCCGGTCAAGCCGCGCCACGCCGCCGAGGTACGTGAGCTCGCTCGCCGCTTCGCGGCGCGCCAGATACGCCGGGAACGTCGCCCCATACAGCACGAGACGCGCATCGCCTGGCGGCGCGCGGCGCGCATAGTCCATGGCGGCGGCGTAAAACCACGCTTCACCCACGAGCCGCACCACGGCGGGAAAATTGGCGGCCAGCGCGTCCACGCAACCCTTGAGCACCGTATTGCGATACACCGCAAAACCCGGCTGCGCGGCGAGCGCGGTCACACACGGGTCTTGCGTTTCCCCGCCCTCCAGCGCCACGACGAACTCGTCCTGGAAGCGGCTGAGCGTGGTAGTCATGCCATCACCTCGAGTGCGTCAAGCAGCGACTGCGCGCGCTCGCGCTCCGCGAGCAGCTCGCCAAACGCGGGAATATGATCGTCGCGCTCGATCAGTGTGGGCCGTGGGCCCGTGCGCGCGAGCACGTGGCGATAGAGCGCCCAGACTGGTTCCGCCACCGGCGCATCGTGCGAGTCGATGAGTAGCGGCGTGCCGGCGTCGGCGCTATGTCCAGCCAGATGGATCTCCATCACGGCAATGGCGGGAAGCGCATCGAGCCAGGCGAGCGCGTCGAAGCCCATGTTGCATGCGCTCACGTAGACGTTGTTCACGTCGAGCAGCAGCCCGCATCCGGTGCGCCGTACGAGTTCCGCCAGAAAATCCGTCTCGCTCCACTCGTGCCCCTCCACGCGCACGTAGTGCGAGGGGTTCTCGATGGCGATGCGCCGCCCCAGCACATCCTGCGTGTGCGCAATGTTCGCCGCGATGCGCGCAAGCGCGGCGCTGGTGCGCGGGAACGGCAGCAGGTCGGGACAATAGCGGCCGCGCCACGTGGACCACGCCAGATGCTCCGAGACCAGCGCCGGTTGAACGCGCTCGGCCAGCGCCTTCAGGCGAGCGAGATGCACCGTATCCGGCGAGCAATCCGCAGCCAGCGAGAGCGCCACGCCGTGGAGCGACACGGCATGGCGCTCCCGCACAGCCTCCAGCCAGGCGAGGCGCGGACCGCCCTCGATCATGTAGTTCTCCGGATGAACTTCAAACCAGAGTCCGTGCGCATCGCAGGCGTGCGCCTCCTCGTAATGCTGCGGCTTGAGGCCGAGACCGGCGCCGCATGCGCTGAGCGTGTTCATGATCGTCGGGCGGCGGTGCGCATTACATGTCCATCGGCGTGAGCGAGCCGTGGCCATGCGGCGTCTTGATCGACGCGCAGGTACCGGCCGGGACGTTCTTGAACTCGTTGCCCATGTAATCCATCTTCGCGGTGCCCGCGCAGGTCGTGCCCGCCCCGGCCTTGCAGTCGTTGTGGCCGGCGAGTGCAACGCCATAGCACTTCTCCACGGCGCCTGCGCC
>NZ_DATJWR010000042.1:0-3955 GCF_035501035.1 Paraburkholderia sp. | reverse complement strand
CGGGGCAGCGCCGTGCAGCTGCAGAATCGGACGCGATCGCAGCTTAAATCGACCAGAAAAGTGTCTTGACTGATGGGTCCACTTTACTCCAACTGACGAAACGCTTCGGCGACAGTTTCATCGATGACACGGAAATTACCCAGCAGCGGCGCAACAACACGTTCATTGAGGCCGGGCTGACCAACCGTCACTATTTCGGCAATGCGCAGTTCGACGGTACCGGATACCGCAGAAGCACGACTCGTCTGCAGAGCACGCTGGCGATGTCGCAGAGTTTCGTCCGGGAGTATATCGCCACTACAAGGGGGCGCACTACCTGGCGCTCGGGCTGGCACGGGAGGATGAATCGAATGAACCGGTGGTCGTCCATACGCGCCTCTACGAGCGGGACGGCCTGCCGATGAGCACGGGGACGTTGAAGGTCTGGAACGAGCCGGTGGCCGTCGGGCCTACTGTCGTGCAGCGATTCACCTATGTCGGGCAGACATCGTCATTTTGACATTGCTAACCGCAACGTAATCAGCAAGCGCAGAAATGCGCTCGCTGAAACCGGCTGATATTTCAGCTGATCGAGCCCGCCGGGGCAGGCGCGAAGCGAGTCATGATAAGCTGCATAAACGAAGCCCCTCATCGCCCTGCACATGAAAAGCGCTCGCGCCTTCTTTGACCGCCTCAATCAGGATTATCTAAGGCTGCACCGGGACGAAGGCGACCTGTACTGGACGACCCATACCGGTCAGAGCGACGCGCACGACGTGCTGGCTGCAGCAGGCCTCGCGCGCAAGACATTCGTTGCCGACACAGAACGCCTCGCACAAAGCCGCGCGCATCTCGCGAGGCTGGAGGCCAGCGTCGCCGAGTCCTCCGATCGCAATGCGCTGCTCGCGGGCTTACGCGGCTGGATCAAAGTGTTCGAATGCAATGCGATGGGCAGTGAGCGTGCGGCAGCGTTGCTTGCCGAGCTGATCAAGATGGACGGCGATCTGTTCGCACGCCGGCAAGCGTACAAGATGCACCATATCAACGCGGCTGGCCTGCACGAGGAAGCTTCGCCTGCCGCGCTGCGCGCCAATCTGGCATCCAACCCGGACGAAGCGGCGCGCAGAAGTTCCCATGACGCTTTGCACGGACTCGAACGCTGGTTGCTCGACAACGGCTTTCTCGCGATCGTCGCGAAGCGCAACGCATTGGCACGTGAACTCGGCTATCGCAACTTCTTCGAATACCGGCTGCGGGCCAACAGCGGCATGAGCCCCGAGGCGCTCTTTGCTGTGTTCGACGAGTTCGAGGCGAAGACCCGGGACGCACACGACGCCTCCTTGCAACGCCTCGCGCGCGAATACGGCGACGACGCGTTGCGTCCGCACAATCTACTGTACAGAATGCGCGGAGGCGCAGCGCAACAGGCCGACGCATACTTTCCCTTTAGCAAGGCGCTCGAACGCTGGGCGGAATCGTTTAAGCGTCTTGGCGTGACGTACCGCGGCGCGCGAATCGAAATCGATTTGCTGGACCGGCAACGCAAGTTTCCCACTGGCTTTTGCGTGGCGCCTACGCCGAGCTATCACGACGACGGCGCGGGGGGCTGGGTGCCGGCCGATGTCCGTTTCACGTCGACGGCCCGCCCACGACAAGCGGGAGCGGGATTGCAGGCACTCAACGTGTTGTTCCACGAAGCGGGCCACGCCGCGCACCAGTCGAACGTGACGCTCAATTCGCCGTGTTTTTCGCAGGAGTTCGCGCCAAGCTCGCCGGCGTTTCTCGAAGCGCAGGCAAAGTTCTTCGACGCGTTGCCGAGTGATCCGTGCTGGATCAGGCGATACGCGCGTAATGCCGCCGGCGAGCCGATGCCCGACGAGATGATCCGCGCGCATGTCGAGGCACGCCAGGCGTTTCTTGCTTTTGCAGAACGGCGCGACCTCGTACCGACGTATTTCGAATGGGCGCTGTATAGCATGGACGATGCCCACCGCACGGCCGATTCGGTACTCGACCTCGCGCGTTCCGTGACGCGGAGGATGCTGGGCATTGCCGGGCACACCGGCTATATCCTTGCGACGCCCCATCCGATCTATCACGACCTCGCGGTCTATTACCACGGCTACCTGCTCGCGAAGATGGCGGCGGCGCAGACGCGCGCGTATCTGACGCGCTCGCTTGGCTATATCGTCGATAACCCGCAAGTCGGCCCATTGCTCGCTAAACATTGCTGGGCTACCGGCAACAGTGTGACGCTCGATCAGACCTTGCAAAACCTGACCGGGGAGGGCTTGACGGCGTCCTGTCTGGCTGCGGAATGCAATCGTTCGCCACAGCAGGCGTGGGCGCTGGCGCAAGCAGCGTTTGTCCGCAGCGAGCGCGTTGCGCCGGCTGTGCCGGCGGGGGGCCTTGATGCGTCGATCGCGATCGTCCACGGTGCAGAGCGCATTGCGACTAACGATGAATCGTTGCCGGCGATGTACGCCGCGTTCGAGGCGTGGATCGAGGGGACGGTGCGGACAGGTGAAGCAGGTTCGACATTCGATCGCAACGCATAGCGTGCGACCTGTGCTCGCGGCCAATGCCCGACAAGCTGCCGGGTTATTTCCGGTGCTAACGCAGGCCCACTAGCGCCCGCGCCGCAAGCGCACGTCTCACGGCTGTTTCTATCCATTACCGGAAAATTTCAAGCTAGTTGTCGCCTGAATGTTGCATTTATGCGGCCGTTTTTTGTTCCAGGTGTTGCTCCTTTCGATCAGTTTTTTGAGTAGCAGGTTTTTCCGGATTCAAGTGCACAATCGTGACGAGCTGCCAGTTTCGCGTGGCACCACTCCAGCGCTCCGGGTGCCTGGCCTTGGCCGCTTCATAGACTTCGGCGCGCTTGCGTAGCAGCGCCGCGTCCAGGCCCGCGTGGCGCTGTGCAGGCGTCACGAAGCCGATGGCGCTGTGACGGTGCTCCTCGTTATACCAATGGACGAAGGTGCCGACCCACTGCCTGGCGGCCAGGAGGTTCTCAAACGGGCGCTGCGGATAGGTCGGCCGATACTTCATCGTCTTGAAGACGGATTCGCTAAATGGATTGTCATTGCTAACCGCCGGGCGACTAAACGACGGCATCACCCCGAGTGCCTGCAGCGTGGCCAGCATCGTGGCGCCCTTCATCGGAGCGCCATTATCGGAATGCAGCACCACCTGATTTCGTGCGATGTTTTCCCGGTCGCAAATATCGCGCATCACTTCGCTTGCCAGCTCGCTGCTTTCTGTTTCATAGACTTGCCAGCCGACGATTTTGCGGCTAAAAATGTCCATGAACAGATACAGGTAAAAATAGATCCCCTTGACCTGCGTGGGCAAGTAGGTGATGTCCCAACTGAACAGCTCGACGGGCGCCGTCGCATACAGCGCACGCGGCTTGCTGCGCGGTTTCGGCAGCCTTTCGGCACGGCGGTGCCTGAGCTGATTCTCGGCTTTCAATACGCGGTAGAACGTCGATTCGCAGGCGACGTATTGCCCACGATCAACCAGCCGCGGCACGATCTGGCTTGGTGGAAGATGACCAAATTCGGCTGAGTTGGCAATCGCCAGCAGACGCTGGCGTTCGAGCTCGCTCAGTCTGTTCCTGGGCGACTGTACCCGTGCCGGTCGGCGATCGCCGACACCGCCTGCCTGATCATTTTTCCAGCGTTGCAAGGTGCGTTCGCTGAGCGAAATGACCTCGCAGGCACGTTCCTGGCGTGCACCCGCAACGATCGCTTCGGCCACCAGTGCCATTACCTGATCGCGCTCTGGAAGGGAAGTCATTGCTCCTCGCCCTCCCACAGCGCGCGGAACTTTTTTTGCAGAATCAGCAACGCAGCCGCCTCCGCCAGTGCCTTGTCTTTGCGAACCAGTTCGCGCTTAAGCTTCACGTTCTCGTCTTTCAACGTCCGTACTTCGCGGGTGCCCGATGCAGTCTCCTGTCCGCCTGCACAAAAGG
>NZ_DATJWR010000041.1:0-3272 GCF_035501035.1 Paraburkholderia sp. | reverse complement strand
GGCCATGAAGAGACGGTCATCCGGCGCGTCGCCCGGACATTCAGATGGCGGCTCCCCCGCCAGCAAACGGACATTCGACCGCCGACGTCAACAACCTCGGGCCTCGAACAGTCTCTCGTAGGTCGCGGCGCCGCAATATTTGCGATGTGCGCGTTTAGCTTCGCTAGTTCCGCCGCCCGGCGTCGGTCTTGAGATTGGCCGTGACCGACTGCTTTCCGCGATTGCACGCGAAGTAGTACGCAGATTCGTCGCCGACCTAGGGCTCGAAAGTGCGTGTCTCGTCGCCCGTGCCGGGTTGCTCAATCTTGATGACGGTCGCCCCCAGCTCGGCGAGGATCATGTCCGCGAACGGGCACGCAAGCGCGCGCCGTTGTAGCGTCGCAGATTGACGAGTTTAAGGCGTTTCCTCCGCGTCAAAAGGCCGCGTCATTCAATTTGGACGCTGTAATGGATCAATTGAACGATGCTGGTGGAAGTGCGGGGCATTGAGACGCGATAAATCTCCAGAAGGCAGATTGGCCTGGTGATCATCCGGATCGCCAGGCCGACTTCTTGTTGGCGGACCGTCTCCGTTGTTCTGAGCATTTCTGTTGTGCGCAGTGCAGATCGCACTCTACTGTCTCCTGCGGGCCCACTCAACAGTTTGCGCGGCATACAACGTGACCCGAACAGCCCGTTTTTTCCGCTGTTTTCATAGCGGAAAGCGCCGTTGCAATGCCATTGAGCCGCGGGCGGTTACGTTCGCGAGGGCGCGTGTTCGCTGTGCAACCCGACCATTGCGCGCACGCGGAACTGCGCCTCGTAATCGAACCAGAGTATTGCGAAAGTGAAGTTGACCCGCGAAAACGGACACCTATCCTTTTGTGAAGGAGGTGTCGGAAAATGGGCAAGCATCGTACACCGTACCCTGCGGAGTTCCGGGCGCAGATGGTGGAACTGGTGAAGGCAGGGCGTACGCCTGAGGAATTAGCACGCGAGTTTGAGCCGACGGCGCAAAGCATCATCAACTGGGTCGCGCAGGCCGATCGTGACGCCGGCGTGCGCCAGGACGGGCTGACGACGGCCGAGCGGCAGGAATTGACGCGGTTACGTCGCAAGGTCAGGCAGCTTGAGATGGAGCGCGACATACTCTCTCACGCGGCTGCCTGGTTCGCCCGGGAGACGGGGGCCGTACCGCCGAAGGGTACGGATTCATGAAGGCGAACCGGGCCCGGTGGCCCATTGCCACGATGGCGCGGCTGCTGCGTGTCTCCACCAGCGGCTACTACGCGTGGTTGGTACGTGAGCCGTCGAAACAGGCATGCAGTGACGCGCAGTTGCTTTCGCGCATCCGTACACTGCACGCGAGTTCGCGCGGCACCTATGGTGCGCCACGCATCCATTTCCAGCTTGGACGCGAGGGCATGCATGTCGGACGCAAGCGCGTAGCGCGTCTGATGCGCCTGGCCGGTCTATGCGGCGCAAGCCGTCGGCACTGGAAGCAGACCACGCGAACTCGCGCGGGGGCACGGCGCGCACCTGATCTCGTACGCCGTCACTTCAGTGCCGACGGGCCTAACGTGCTGTGGGTGGCAGACGCCACCTACATTCCAACGAGCGAGGGATTCCTGTACTTGGCAGTGGTGCTCGATGTATTCAGTCGTCGTGTCGTGGGCTGGGCGATGTCCAACCATCTGTACACGGAGCTGATGCTCAGGGCGCTCGATATGGCGCTCGCACAGCGCCGGCCCGAGCATGTGATTCATCATTCGGACCAGGGGTGTCAATACACGTCCATTGCCTTCGGGCGGCGCTGTCGCGAAGCACGCGTGCAACCGTCGATGGGCACGGCCGGCGACGCCTACGACAACGCCATGTGCGAATCATTCTTCGGCACGCTCGAAGCGGAGTTGCTGTCGCGAGAACACTTCGCGACCCACGAACAGGCGCGACGTCGTCTCTTCTGGTTCCTCGAGGGCTGGTACAACGTGCGCCGCTTACATAGCAGCATCGGCTACTGTTCGCCGCTCGAATTCGAAGAGGCGCACATAGAAAAACAAGCCGCTCCGGAGTGCAGGTTGCCCACCGTCGGGCGGCGTCATGGTCGTGACAGGCGACCCGCCGCCCGCCCGTGGACAACCTGCGATTCATCGATCAATGGAGGCTAAACCGCACATCGATCGCAACTGCAAATCCGTCCGTCGAAGCGGGTCAATCTCATCGATAGGCCAACGAAGGCCTGGCGATTGAACTGTGTGCCGCTCGAGCTGAAAGCACCGGTGCCGATATTGAAGCCATTTTCCAACTGAAAAATGGCCGCCAGGCCGCCGCCGAGATCTTCGTTGCCCTTTATGCCCCACCGATCGCCGAAGCTACCGCCACTCAAAAACCCGAAGCGCGACTTGCTCGCATAGGAGACGGGATGACCCGCAGCGCCCTCGTTCTGGGCGACGCCAACGTTGCTGACGTATTGCACGCCCGCATCAATCACGCCATAGAGCGTGACCGTACTTTGAGCGGAAGCGCTGGTGATGCCCGAACTAACCAATGCTCCGATCAACAAAGCCGACTTATGCCTGTTCAAAACGCCTCCGGTGTGTGATGTGTCAAAAGACAACTATAAAAATACGTTCCCACGGGCGCCCCAGTTGGCGCCCCCCCGGGTCGGCAAGAAATAAGACTTTCGGTAAGGCCTCGCCAGTTCGCCACATCGCCTCACCGATCGAGTCGATCGAGTCGATCGACGAAGCGTCAGACCATGGTCTGACCATCGATCGATGCGATACGCTCGATCACGTTTAGCTATCCGGCGCGACTCGGACAGATTTCACGTTGTCTCGACCTTCGACCGACAAAATATAGGGATGCGTAAATATGACATCCAGTTCAATTTTGTTCGTTTAAAGTAACGCTATGTAATACGTTCGCAAACAGCCCGGGAGGTTCAGCGCGCCGGGGTCGTCAGTGAAAGGAGCAAACGTTGGCAAAGTTGAATGCGAAGCAAATGGAGGTATTTGTTGCCGTAATGACACACGGTTCGATTACCGCTGCGGCTCAACATCTGAACGTTTCCCAGCCAGCAGTCAGCCGGATGATCGAGCGATTTGAGCAGGCAGCGGGCTTCGTTGCGTTCGAGCGGAGACGCGGTAAGCTGTTCCCAACTCCCGAGTCAGAGATCTTCTTTGCTGAGGTGAGACAGGTATATCGGGGAATCGAGTATCTACAGGAGGTCGCGAGAGAGATCGGCTGCACCGGACGAGGCTCTCTGCGTGTCGGGGTGTTTCCAGCGTTCG
>NZ_DATJWR010000040.1:0-3904 GCF_035501035.1 Paraburkholderia sp. | reverse complement strand
TCTTGCCGGTGAACAGCATGTGCAGGTCTTCGTCGGAGACCTTGATGAGATCGGCGAGCGCGGCCATGCGGCGCAGGATCGGCTCGTAGCCATGCGCCATCAGGTTGCGGTAATTCGGATCGAAGCTGATCTTCACGCCGGTCGCGCGCAGCTCGGCGGCGAGCGTGGCGAGCGTTTCGCCGAGCGGCTGGCGCACGAGGCTGATGCAGCCGAAGTGCGCCCACTTCGCGTGCGCGCGCCAGCCTTGCGGCAGCTTGGCGGGATCGAAGGCGAGGTCGGCGCTGTTATCGCCGATGAAGTAGTACGCGGGCGGATGCGTCTGGTGCACGATCGCGAGCAGCGGTGCGCGCTCCACGCGCTGCATGAAGCGCATGTCGAGACCGGCGGCGACACTTGCGTTCCATAGCTCGTCGGAGAAGTTGTCGACGCCAAGCGAGCCCACGCAGGCCGTCGGCAGCCCGAGGCGCGCGACCGCGCGCGCGACGTTCCAGCCCGCGCCGCCCGGGTGCGCGCGCCAGTGCGAATCGACGCCGGCGCGCGCCTCTTGATACGAGGCGTGTGCGGCGCCCTCGGGCGCGGGGCTGCGCACGAGATCGGTGAGGATGTCGCCGGCCGAGATGAAGGCCGGGAAGCCGGACGAGAAGTCCGGCCCAGTGCTGCAGGTGCTCATCGTCGTGTTCCTCAGCTCAGTTCAGTTCCGGCCGCTCGTGCCGTTCGTGCCGCTCGCGCTGCTCGCTCCGCTAGCTCCATGCGCTCCATTCACGGCCTCGGCTTCCTCGCGTCCCGCGACGGGCGCCATGCCGCGCCCGGGCAGCGCGTTCAGCGCTTCGTAGCACGCGCCCATGGTGTGGTAGTCGGTCTTGCCGGCCGGGCTCTTTTCGTCACTGTACTTGCGGTTGTCGCAAGTGAGGATGCGATACCACGCACCGTAGCGATGATCGACGAAGTTCGCCCAGCTGTAGCGCCAGAGTTCGTCGTACCAGTCCCAGAAGCGCTCGTTGCCGGTGCGCTTGCCGAGCAGCGCCGCCGTGGCGAAGGTTTCGGCCTGCACCCAGAAGTACTTGTCGTGGTCGCACACGGTGCCGTCCGGGCCGAAGCCATAGTAGAGGCCACCGTGATCGTTGTCCCAGGCGTGCGCCATGGCGGCGTCGAAAAGCTCGATCGCGCGCGGCAGGAGCCAGGGCAGCGGGCGGTGGCGCTCGAGGATCAGCAGCAGCTTTGCCCACTCGGTCTGGTGGCCGGGCTGGAAGCCCCACGGACGGAAGATGTTCGAACTGTCCTCTTCGTTGTAGTGCCAGTCCACCGACCAGTCCGCGTGAAAGTGCTCCCAGACGAGGCCCTGCGAGAGCTTCGCCTGGCGCAGCGTGATGTTCGACGCGACGCGCTCCGCGCGGTCGAGATAGACGAGATGGCCGGTCGCCTCATAGGCCGCGAGCAGCGCCTCGGTGGTATGCATGTTCGCGTTCTGGCCGCGATAGCTGGACACGATCCAGTCGGCGCTCGCCTCGTCGGCGTAGAGGCCCGCCGCGCCGTCCCAGAAGCGGTGCTCCATTAGTTCGAAGGTCGCGCCGATCATCGGCCGCGCTTCCTCCACGCCCGCCATCGCCGCGTGCGCGTAGGCGAGCAGCACGAAGGCGAGGCCATAGCAGTGGCGCGTGCCATCGAGCGTGCGCTTCTTGCCGTCGCGCCAGTCGATCTCCCAGTCGTAGCCCTGCAACTGCGGATCCCAGTGACCGTCGCGCAGGAACTGCAGGCCGTGGCGCGCGTATTCGAGATGCTGCGGATCGCCGAACTCGCGATACGCCATCGCATAGTTGAAGACGAAACGGCAACTGCTCACCAGGTGCCGCGAGTGCGCGTTGTAGACCGAGCCGTCGTCGCGGAAGTAGTGGTGAAAGCCGCCCGAGGGGTCGAGCACGTTCGGCGCGTAGAAGCGCAGCGTGTCCTGCACGTGGCCCAGCAGGAAGCCGCGGTCGCGAAAGCTCGCGACGCTCGGCGCGGCGGCCGGTTGCGCGCAAACGGGGGAGGCAGTGTCGGCGGTCATCGTCATGGCTTTCTCTTCTGGCTTGGACGTGGCGTAAGCGTTGGTTCAACGTGTTTTCAGGAGGGCGCCTTGCGCGCCAGGCGTCGTTGCAGCAGCTTGGGGCGCGGAACCGGCGGGTGCGGGTGCAGCGGCCTGTGGCGTGGCGGTATTGGGCGAGGGTGCAGCGGCCTGTGGCGCGGCGCCGTTGGGCATAGGTGCAGCACCGTCGTGCGGCGTGCCGCCGACGCGGCGCGTATCGAACGCGGCACCGGGCGCTGACGCCGCGCCCAGCGTGCTCGCGCGCGCGACGAGTTGCACCGGCAGGCGGATCTCGGTGGCAGCGGGCGCTTCCTCGAGCAGCAATTCCACGCCGCGCCGGCCGAGCGCTTCCTTGTCGACGGCGATCGTCGAGAGCGGCGGCGTGGCGTGCACCGCGCCCGGAATGTCGTCGAAACCGATGATGGCGATGTCCTCGGGCACGCGCAGGCCGTGGGCGAGGCACACGCGCAGGGCCGCGAGCGCGGCGGCGTCGTTGTAGGCGAACACGGCGTCGGGCGGCGGGCTCGACGCGGCGCGCGCCGCGTCGAGCAGACGCTGCATGGCGAGCGACGCGCCGGTATCGGGATCGAGGCCGCCATCGATCGTCGTTTCGAGCGACGGGTCGAACAGCAAGCCCGCCTCGAAGAACGCGCGCCGGTAGCCGAGCGCGCGCTGCGCAATGCTGTAGTGCGCGAGCGACCCGCCGATGAACGCGATGCGCCGCCGCCCGAGCGCGAACAAGTGCTGCATGGCGAGCGCGGCGCCCGCCGCGTTGTCGACGTTCACCGAGCGCAGGCCCGGCGCCCACAGATCGATCAGCACGAGCGGCCGTTGCAGCGCGACGAGCGCGGAGAGCATTTCCGGCTCGACGAAGCCCGCCACGGCGATCGCGTCGGGCGCGTGCAGGCGCAACTGCTGGACGGTGTCGTCGGCGGGGCCGGCGGTGAGCAGGGCGGGCACGATGGCGTGCTCGCGGCAGGCGTCTTCGACGCCGTGCAGCACGTGCGAGAAGAACGGGCTCGCGGCGAAGTTGTTGTGCTGGCGGTGCAGCAGGAAGGTGAGCCGGCGGATGCGCGGGCGCAGTTGCGCACTGTCGTAGCCGAGCGCGCGCGCGACTTCGACGATACGCTCGCGCGTGGCCTCGGAGAGGCCCGGCTGATTCTTCAATGCGCGCGAGACCGTGCCGATCGACACGTTGGCGGCCTGCGCGACGTCACGAATGGTTGTCCCCATGGTTCCTGGCTTGGCGGCCCCGCTGTGAGCGTTACGGGAGTGGTCAGGTGTGCGGCGATTGTATAGTAAAAATCTCAAGAGAAAACTTGAATCAACGCTGAAAACCCATGGTAAATACCCGTAAACACGGGAATAAACGTAAATTTACATGTTTAGTAAAATCAACTAAACATTTCCCTCGGGTATGGCGATTGCTGAAAGCTGGGCACTGATATTCCACCTTCGGAGGCATCATGCTCAGCACCCTGCTGCTGGTCATTCTGGTCCTGTTACTCATTGGCGCTTTCCCCGCGTGGCCGTATAGCCGTTCGTGGGGTTATGCGCCATCGGGCACGCTCGGCATCGTCGTCATCGTCGTGGTCGTGCTCGTGCTGATGGGAACGATCTAGCTGTGACACCACGCAACGCAACGGGCCGCCGCGCGGCATGAGCCGCGCGGCCGGCCCGTTCTCGTTCTTTCGGCAGTCGTACGTGGGGGCTGGCGGGGAGGTCGCGCTGGTATCAGGCGTCGGCGATGTCGATGATGTCGGCGGCTTCGCGCGGACTCGTGTCGAGCGTGGGGAGCAGGGCGGCGCTCGCGCTGCCGTCGATCACGACGAGCCCCGTCGC
>NZ_DATJWR010000039.1:0-8159 GCF_035501035.1 Paraburkholderia sp. | reverse complement strand
ATGTCACCAAGACGGAACGAGCGGTTGTTGACGGTGATCAGCGTGTCCGCGAGCGCCTGTTCATTCTTGAACGCGCCGCTCGGCCGCACGAATACGCGGTCGTCCGCCGTCGTAATGGTGCCTACAGGTGCGACGGTGTTTTGCGCATCGATTGCACGAGCGAGTTGCTGCGGCGAGATCGACAGACGCGTGAGTTGCGCATTCGAAATCTCGACGAAGATATGCTGATCAGGGTCGCCGAAGTAATCGACCTTCGCGACGCCCGGCACGCGTAGCAGAACCGTACGCAGCTGGTCCGCATAGTCGTGCAGTTGCGCGGGCGTGAAGCCATCGCCTTCGAGCGCGTAGATGTTCGTGTAGACGTCACCGAACTCATCGTTGAAGAACGGTCCGACCGTTCCCCTCGGCAGTGTCGCCGCGATATCGCCCACCTTCTTGCGAACCTGGTACCAGGTCTCAGGCACCTCCTTGACCGGTGCCGAGTCCCTCATCGCGAAGAAGATCATCGACTCGCCGGGGCGCGAGTAGCTCTTGATGTTGTCGACATACGGCGCCGCCTGCAGCTGGCGCCCAATCCGGTCCGTGATCTGTTCCTGCACTTCGCGGGCGGTCGCGCCCGGCCAGTACGTCTTGATGACCATCGTCCGGAACGTGAACGGCGGGTCTTCCGATTGCGCTAGATGGGTATAGCCGATCACCCCAAAAAGCGTGGCCAGCCCGATCAGAAAGATCACGAGCTGCTGGTGCCGCAGCGCCCATGAAGAGAGGTTAAAGCCCGTACCGCTAGCGCTTTCCTCGCCGGAAACGTTCGCCGGCGCGCTGTCGAGCGCGTGTTCGTGGTCGCGCGCGTTCATACCGAAGCGTCCTCAGAATGCAGCGGAGGCACCACCTGCACATGCTGCCCGGAACTCACGGCATGCACGCCCTGCAGGACGACGCGGTCGCCATCGTGCAACCCCGAACTGAACGAGACAGTGTGTTCGTCGTACCGCTCGATCGTGACCTGGCGCAACTCGAGCGTGTCGCTACCTTTACGCACTACCCACACGGCCGGATTCTCACCCTTATGAAAGAGCGCCGTCACCGGCAGCGTGAAGACCTGGCCGGCATCGTCCGCTGCGCTGAATGCCACATTCGCGGTCATGCCAAGACGTACCTCGGGACTCGGTGCCGTCAGCGTGAGCTTCACGCGCCACGTGCGGCTTTGCGGGTCGGCCGCAGCCGAAACCTCGCGCACGCGCGCTTCGAAAGTCTTGCCCGGCAGCGCAGGCAAAGTAACGCGCGCGTTGCTGCCGACGGCGAGCGCGTTCAGCGTTCTTTCAGGCGCGTCACAAACGACATCGACGTCGCCCGTCCAGTCGAGGTGATACACGGCCTGGGTTCCCTGAACGTTCTGGCCGGTATCCACATCCTCGGAAGTGATGACGCCGTCGTGGTCCGCGGTCAGCGTCGCGTAGCGCAGGTGATCCGTCGCGAGCGCCATCTGGGCGAGCGCGGAGGTGCGCTGCGCAAGCGCCGAAGCGTAGGCATCCTCGGTCTGCTCCAGTTGCGCGGGAGCAATCAGGTTCGCACGTGCCTGAGCCTGATCGCGGTCGAGCTGCTGCCTGGCAAAAACGAAGCGATGTTCGGCGGCGTCGAGTTGCGCGCGCGCATTGACGAGGTTGTTCTGCAGATCCGTCGGGTCGAGCAACGCAACCACCTGTCCCGCCTTGACCGTATCGCCGATATGCACTCGTCGCTCGATGACCTTGCCCCCCACCCGGAACGACAGCGGCGTGGAATAACGCGCCTGTACCTGTGCCGGCAACGAGTTGATCTCAACGTGCCCATCCGGATGGACCGCAAGCGCAACGACCGGCTTGGCCTCCGGGACGACTGCGTCATGCTGGTGGCACGCGCCAAGCGCGACGGCGCTGCACGCTGCAACGACGACAGTCAACTTGTGCGTCGAGAGAAAGCAGGAAGGTAACAGGGAGCGCACTCGTTTCAGCGCGACAAGACCGGGTTGTTTCACGATGTTCACAAGGCAGGTGATCAATACGGGTAGAAAAGTCATTGGCGTCGTTGGCCAGCCGCGCCTGCGAGAAGCGCACGTTGCCAGGAGCGCGAAAACAAAGACATCGGTGCGGAACGGGTCCTCTTTCACACCCCGGTGGAACAGCGACCAGCGCTTATTTGACAGGCCATCGGAGCCGGTACGCCACGCGTGTCTCGAAGCGGACCAGCATCATTTGACGGCCGCATTCGCTGATGCCGTCCACCGCCGCACGGATGACATTAGACCCATTCATGATAATCTTGTCAACTATGACAGCAAAATCTAAAATATGACGATATACGGTTCCAGGAGCTAACATGCCCAACGCCCCGCTTTCCCGCACGAGTCGTCGGCCACTGGCGAAGGTGCCGGTGGCTGGTCGCGAGTCCACCGCAACACGATCGCCGCGCGTGGCCCGACGCAAGCTTGAAACGCGGCTTCGTTTGCTCGATGCAGCGTTTGCGCTAATGGCGGAAAAGGGAATGGACAGCGTCACGATCACCGAGATTACGAACGCCGCCGACGTGGGATTCGGGTCCTTCTATAACCACTTCGACTCAAAGGAAGGAATCTTCGCCGCGCTCGTCGAATGGTTATTCGAGGAATTCGCGACGACGCTCGATCGTCTCGCAGCCGGGTTGTCCGACCCGGCCGAGGCGATCGCGGTGTCGGTACGTCATACGCTTTTGCGGGCCCACCGGGAGCCGGTTTGGGGCCAACTACTGATACGCGAAGGGCTATCCACGCGAGCATTGAGCGGGGGGCTGGGTCAACGGCTGCTGCGGGACATGAAGAGAGGGATTTCGGAACGGCGCTTCATGGTCGCGGACGAACTGATGTGTGTGTTTTCCGTGATCGGCACTGTTGTCGCTGCAATCGCTGCTGAGCTCCACCTCTCTGGATCTTCAAAACGGGCGGTTCACGCACGAAAGGCCCTTCGATCGAGGAACGAAAGTTTCTCCGAAAGCACGGCGGTCATTGTGTTGCAGGCGTTCGGCCTCAGACGCACCGAAGCCGAAACGATTGCGCGCCGTCCACTCCCGGCGCCCCCTCAGGCAGCGAACATCTCAAGCGATACGGCCGCATGACGCCAGACACGGCAGGTCCTTGCAGGCGATCGAGCGTCATCCATTGCATGCCGGTGCGGCGCGCAGCGGCAACTGGTCGCCAAACCATCAGTCCCGGTAAAGTGTGCTTGCAAGATAGCCCCGCCGTAGTTCTCGCAACGCCGAAGCAACGACGGCACTTACAGGCAGGGCAAGCAGCACGCCGAAGAAACCGAATAGTTGCCCGAACGCCAGCAACGAGAAAATCACCGCCAGCGGATGCAGGCCGATGCGCTCGCCAACGAGCCTGGGTGTAAGAACGACACTCTCGAGTACCTGCCCGATTCCGTATACGGCGACCACCGCCGCGAAGCCGTACCAGTTCCCAAATTGCAGAAACGCAGCGAGAAGCGCAAGCGCCAGCGCGCTCGAGAATCCAATATAAGGGACGAACACGGCAAGCGCGGTGAGAAGTCCCACAGGCAGCGCAATGTCCAGTCCGACGATAGCCAGAGCTGTGGGATAAAACACCGCAAGGATCACGACGACGAGCAGTTGCCCATGGAGGTACTGCGCCAGCATGTGATCGATCTCCGCAACGAAGTGCCGGGTTCTTCCGAGCCAGCGCCGCGGCACGAAACTTTCCATGTGCTCGAGCGCCTCGTGCCTGTCGTAGAGAAGGTAGAAAAGGACGAGCGGCAGTAGCACGACATTGCCGACGATGCTCATCATCATGTCGCCGCTCGTACGCACGTACTGCCACGCAGCGAGGACAGCGCCGTGCTCGCCTGATATCAGTCGCGCTGTCAATGCGTCGCGGACATTCGCCAGATCGAGCGAGTAGTGGATTCCCAGAAAAGCCAGCCAGGGTTGCAGCATTGCGTCCAGTTTGGTCACCAGCGAAGGCACCTGTTTTGCGAGCTCGGGCCCTTCCCTCTGGATGACCACGAATACCAGCAAAATGAGCAGCATGACAAGCAACGCGAACAACGAAATCATGACAAACGCGGCAAGACCGCGGGGTACGCGATAACGTAACAGCCATTCCACGCCCGGCTGCAAAACGTACGCGATCATGGCACCGAGCAGAAACGGCGTCAGGACGGGACGCAGGGTCCATAGCAGGACGCCAGCCGACAGGGCAACGGCTCCCCAAAACAATGATTGGCGATGGTAGGCAGTCATCGGTACGCCCTTCCGGCGTTAAAGCATCTGTTCGGCACACGAGCGGCGCTGGTCATGGTTTGCATTCGCGCATCGCAGATATTTCTGCCGAACCATGGAAGCTTGCATGCGCCGCCTGTACCCTGATGTGATCACCATGCATCGCGCACACCTGCAGCGGGGGCACCAGTGCCCCGCCCAGATGATAATGTTATCACTATTGCAGTGTTAGTCAACGTGCAGTAAGCGACCTCTTCATCGACATTTCGCATTGGAGTATTGCATCCGTTCTCCGGCTAACACGTGCGCCGATGGCGTTCAGTGCACCCGCTCACGATTCAGAGCAAACAGGCGCTCCAATTCCAGCAGCGCCTCGCCAAGCAGGTCAATGGCGCCGTTGGGCGTCGACGCCGTAGCAGCACTGCGAAGCGCGGCCTGGATGATCTCGTGAGCGCTTTCTGGTTTGGCCTTACCGATCCTCGCGATGAATTGCTTCTCCATGAGTACTCCTTCCCGGCTGAGGTAACGGCGGAAAGTATAGGCGCCGCAGACGTGGAATCGACGCTCGCAATTGTTTGTTTCCATCTCGCCAACGCACGAGCAAGGCTCGTCAACGAAGGTATAAATCATTTATGATATAGTTGTCACTTTTCACATCTGACCGCTAACGTCTGTCCATTACGGCATGGGCACATTGATGGATGGCGCCTGCCGCGCCATCAGGCAAGCAACGACGTTCTGCGCGTCTACTCCCATGCCCGAGCTATGCAACAAGCACTTCTGGCCACTTTCCGCCTCATCGTCCTTGCATTGTCTGGCCTCGTTGCGGCCGTAGCGTGCGCGGCCGGCACCCCGCCTCCGGGGGCTGATAGTGGCTATTTTTTGCCCATGGCCGGGGTCGGTTCCGACGCGGCGGAAGCACTCAATGTGCTTCAGGCCAGGGAAGACGCCATCAGGCAGCGCGCATCGACCGCAACCGGTGATGCCGAACTGATCGAACTGGCCTCGCTGAGCCGGCGCATAGCCGACGAGGTCGACAGACTGCTCGCAACCTCGCTGCAGCCTGAGCTTGGCAGGACGCATGCGCAGCTCGATGTGCTGGGAGCGGCGCCCGTTGGCGGTGCAAGTTCGGAAACACCCGCCGTCGGCCAGCAACGCAACGCCCTCACGGCGCAGAAAACGCGACTTGATGCGCAAGTCAGACAGGCGGAACGCATCAAAGGCAATCTGGTCAACGTCGACGCACAGATTGCACGACTGCTTCATGCACATCTGAAAGACCAACTCGCGCTTCGCACCGACAGCATTCTGAGCGCTGCGTTCTGGGTGCCCATGGTTCACCCGGAGGCGGCTGACTATCAGCGTCTGCGAGCGTTTGGCGAGCAGGTCGAAAAGCAGATTGGATCGATGTGGCAACCGGGACGCTTCCTCGCCACGACGATCCTTCTGCTGGCCGCGCTAGCCTGCGCAACAGTTGGTGCTAGCCTTCTTGAACGAACACTAGGATTGGTTTGCCTTCGACGTCTGCCGGAAGGACGGCTGCGGCGCAGTGCCTTCGCGATATCGACCGTGTTTGCGACGCTGGCAGCCACGATGGTTGCGGTACATCTCGTCAGCATGGCCATTGTCAATCAACAAAGCTTGTCACCCGCCCTTCAGACCTTCGCTGACGAGCTTGTCAAGCACATCGTCAATTGTGCGTTGGTCCTCGCGCTTGGCAGGGCGTTCCTGTGTACCCGACATCCCACCTGGCGCCTGCCTGCTATCGCTGATCCGGTTGCGCAGGCGCTCAGATCTTTTCCACGTACGTTGGCCGCGCTCCTGCTCTTTTCAGGGGCGATAGAGCAAATCAACCGAGCCGTCGACACCAGCCTTCAGCTCACGATTTTCACTCGCGGTCTCGTCGCGTTGATCGTCGCGTTGACCATCGGCGCTTCGTTGCTTCATGCGAACCGCGTACGTACCGCACTTGCCGCCGCCGGAAATTCGCCTGAAGGTCGGTCGACACTTGCGGGTTTGATTCATGCCGCCGTCTGCGCTGTCATAGTGGGCGCCCTGGCTGCATTAGTATGCGGGTACATTTCCGTTGCGCGTTTCCTGACCTACGAACTCGTGTGGTTCGACATCGTCCTCTGCAGCCTCTATTTTCTCGTGATGCTTACGCGCGATGTATGCGAAAGCATCTTTTCTCCGGCGCATGCAAGCGGCAATACGATCAAGCATCTGTTTGGCATCGAAAATACTCATCTCGCACAGATTTCGACAGTGCTTGCCGGGATTTGCCGAAGCGCGCTCATCGTCGCCGCAGTCATTGCGCTGCTCACAGGCGGTCTCGGAACAACGCCCGCGGACCTTATCGACAGCATTCTCGAGGTGCTAGGCGGCGACCGGCTGCGTGCGCTCAATATCGTCCCCGCTCATATCTTCAGCGCCCTGCTCACATCCGGCGTCGGAATCTATCTGGTGCGGTCCGTGCGCAAATGGTTCGACAGGGAGTTGTTGCCGAAGACGGAAATGAGTCCCGGCATGCGCGCGTCGCTGCTGACGTTGTTTGCGAACATCGGTTACGTACTCGTCGTGCTGCAGACCTTGTCTGTGCTAGGAGTCAAATGGCACAACCTTGCATGGATAGTCAGTGCATTGTCGGTGGGAATCGGTTTTGGTCTGCAGGAGATCGTAAAGAACTTTATCTCCGGACTCATCTTGCTCGCGGAGCGGCCGGTGAAGGTGGGCGACATGATCAGCATCGCCGGCATCGAGGGGGACATACGGCGCATTAGTGTGCGTGCCACCCAGATCCAGCTCGCAGACAAGTCGACCGTGATCGTGCCGAACTCACAGCTCATCTCGCAGAATGTGCGCAACGTCACGATGGGAAACACCACACAAGGTATCGCCTCCCTGATGCTTACATTCGCGCTGGATGTCGACCCGGAGCGGGTCCGCGAGATTCTTCTCGACGCCTACAGGGATCACCCCTCGGTTCTGGAGCATCCGTCGCCGTCCGTCATGTTCAGTCAGTTGACACCCGACGGCATCACGCTCACGGTCACGGGGCATGTGAGGAGTCCCAGGATCGCTGCCGACACCAAAAGTGAACTCCTGTTCGCCATGCTGAAGCGACTACGTGCCGCGGAGATCCCGTTGTCGAACTCGCGAACGGTTTTGATCCGTGCGCCGCACGGTTGCCTACCCACGGGGCCTGTGGCGGCTTCGGGCGGACCATCCTGTAGCAGTTTTTCGTTGGCCGGCGCAACGGGCGTATCGGCGAACGCTCGGAATACTGCGGGCGGCGTCGAGGTGTAGCGCAGGTCTTGCGACGGACGTTGCGCACCCGGAAACAATGTACTTGCGTAAGCCTTCTGCAATACGCAGATAAGAAGATTACGAACTTCGAGGGATTGTGTCGCGATAAGCGATGAAGGTTTAGCAAGCCGGCATTAGATTAGGATGCCTTATGTAATCAACGAGTATAAATTGAACGGCGACGCTGCGGGTGGTGTCGCCACTCATCTGGCCCTTGCGGATCATATGCATGAGCTCGATACTGGAGAGGATGATGCGCAAGCAGCGGAAATCCTAGAAGCCCATCATCGGCCTGATGATGCGTTTGATCGCACGATGGTCCTGTTCCACAACATTGTTCAGGTACTGTCGGATCCGGATCGGCATTTCCTGTTCGGCGTTCAGGGCATCAACGGCGGCCAAGTTCGCGTCGCTCTTGTCGATGGTGTACTGGCGGAACGCCTTTTCGAACAGCGGCACAAGTTTGATGACCCAGCGGTCCACCGTCGAGTGGTCAACGTTGACACCGCGCTCGGCTATCATTTCTTCGAGATTGCGCAGACTCAACGCATAAGCCACATACCACCGCACGCATACCAAAATTACATCAAGCGGATAGTGAAGGC
>NZ_DATJWR010000038.1:0-8392 GCF_035501035.1 Paraburkholderia sp. | reverse complement strand
CAGGAAGGCGAACTGCACGCCGGGAAACTCCGCGTTGAGCGTGCGGCGCAAGAGGCGCACGTAGTCGGCGGTGGGGTGGTGGTCTTCGTTCAGCGAGATCAGCACGTCGGCGTCCGAGGTGCCGATGGTGCCCGTGTTGCTGTACGAGAGGTTGATGCCCGAAACCGGCAGGCCGATGTTATCGATGATCGAATGCAGCTCGCTTGCCGGAATCAGCTCGCGAATGCGCTTGTCGATGCGGTCGGTGAGCACGGTGGTTTCCTCCACGCGCATGCCGGTTTTCGCGCGCAGATGCAGCGCGATGGTGCCCGCATCGACCTGCGGAAAGAAGTCGCGCCCGAGAAACGGCATCAGCAGCAGCGATGCGCCGCAGCAGCCGAGAAACGCCACGACGAACCACACCGGATGCTTGACGCGCGCCGCGAGAAACACGCGATAGCGCTCCCGCAGCCGCTCGAAGCCGCGCTCGAACGCGAGGTGAATGCGCATGAACGGGTTGCGCGTGCCGCCATGCGCGTGATGCAGATCGGCGCTCTTGTGGTGATGGCGCATCAGGTACTTCGCGAGCGTGGGCACGAGCGTTCGCGAGAAGAAGTACGACGCGAGCATCGCGAACACCACGGCTTCCGCGAGCGGAATGAAGAGGTAGTGCGCCACGCCCGTGAGCAGGAACATCGGCACGAACACGATGCAGATGGAAAGCGTCGAAACGAGCGTGGGAATCGCGATCTGTTGCGCGCCGTCGAGAATCGCCTGTTCGAGCGTCTTGCCCTGTTCGAGCTGCTGGCTGATGTTCTCGATCGCAACCGTTGCATCGTCAACGAGAATGCCGACGGCGAGCGCGAGGCCGCCCAGCGTCATGATGTTGATGGTCTCGCCGAGCGCCGCGAGCGCGATGATCGAGGTGATCATCGAAAGCGGAATCGAGACCGCGATGATGAGCGTGGCGCGCCAGTTGCCGAGAAAGAGCAGGATCATGAGCGCCGTGAGCGCGGCGGCGATGAGCGCCTCGCGCAGCACGCCCTGCACCGAGGCGCGCACGAACAGCGACTGGTCCGCGACCGGATCGATGTTCAGCGAGGTCGGCACGAGATTGCGCAGCGTGGGCATCATCTCCTTGATGCGGTCGACGATCTCCAGCGTCGAGGTGTTGCCGCTCTTGTTGATGGTGAGGAGCGAGGCGCGCTGGCCGTCCACGCGCACGATGTTGGTCTGCGGCACGAAGCCGTCGCGCACGTGCGCGACGTCGCGGATATAGATCGTGCCGTTCTCCGTGGTTTTCACGGGAATGTCGTTGAGACCCGCTATGGTGTTGGGGCTCGCATTCATCGTGACCGAGTACTCGGTCGCGCCGATCTTGGCCGTCCCCGAAGGCAGGATCAGATTTTGCGCGCTGATGGCGTTCACCACGTCCATCGGCGAGAGGTTGTGCTGCTGCAGCGCGCGCTGGTCGATGTCGACCATGATCTGCCGTTGCTTGCCGCCATACGGCAGCGGCGCGGAGGCGCCCGGCACCGTGGCGAGCTGCGTCTTCAGGAAGTTGTTGCCGTAATCGAACAACTCCTGCTCGGTGAGCTGCGGCGAGGAGAGCGACAGGCGCAGGATCGGCACCGTCGAGGCGTTGTAGCGCAGGATGAATGGCGGCGTGATGCCGGGCGGCAGCGAGCGCAGCTGCGTTTGCGAGAGCGCGGTGACCTCGGCCAGCGCTTCCTGGATATTGGCATGCGGCTGGAAGAAGATCTTCACGACCGCGATACCGTTCAGCGACGTGGATTCGGTGTGCTCGATATCGTTCACGGCCACCGAGAGGCCGCGCTCGTAGTTGAGCACGATGCGCTTTTCCATCTCGTCGGCGGGCAGACCCGTGTAGGTCCAGATCACCGAAAGCACCGGGATGTCGATGTTCGGGAAGATGTCGGTGGGGGTGCGCAGGATCGTCAACGGCCCGACGATCAAAAGCAGCAACGCGAGCACGACGAACGTGTACGGGCGCTTGAGCGCGAGTCGAACGATCCACATGGAACGGCAGGTTCCTTCGCTGATGTCGGGATGTGGCTCGCGTGGCTGGTCCGGCCGGGGGGGCGAGCGTCTCGGTTATCGGTATCGTGGCCGGTTGCAGTTCGCGCGCGAAGTCTGTGCTTGCGGCGCAGCGCGCCCGGATGGGACAGGACTATAGCGCCAGTCACCGTGCATCAGCGTACTTTTTGAGGGGCGGCGCTTGCAAGCGAGTAAGCGATGGGGTTTACCATCTGTTACAGTCAGCATTTCGTAAGTTGCGCGAACAAAGCAGGGCGACGCGGCGCGGCGCGTTGTATGGCGCCGGTAATGCCGCCGATTCACCCCCCTATTTTTTTGCTTTGCTCGCGCGGGCAAACAGGCAACAATGAGTAGGCCAAGGGCCTCGCCGTCGTGGCGTGGTTGAGCAGCAGGTGGCCCGAGGCAGGTTTGGATGCGCGCGCAACCGATGGTGCGCATCGGTTTTTTGTCAGCATGCCGACCGGCCTTCCTTCGAGGGAAGCCGGCGAAGGTAACGGGGAAACATCATGCAAATCGGTTCTATCGTCCGTTCCGTTCATATCGCCGTGCCGCAGGGCGCGCGCGGCATCGTGATGCGCATTCTTGGCGACATGGCGATGGTGACCTGGTACGCCGGGGAGCCCGGCGCATCGGCGCAACTCAATACTGAGCCCTTTTTTCTCGAGGACCTGATCGATACGGGCGAGCACGTGATGCCCGCCGGCGCGAAGCTGCATTGAGCCCGAGGCCGGCCATTGGTATGAGCAGGTATGAGCAGGTATGAACGGGCCCCGGCCTTCGGCGCGCCTGATCCTCTGACACGCTAACACGCTGACGAGGCGCGGCGCGCCTCGCCGCATCCCCTCGCCGTGCGCATTCCAGCTCGCAGGCACTGCCCGCAAGAGGCACAATGCGGGTATGAATCACGATCCCTCTTCCAGTCCCGGCGAGCCCTTCGGCCCCGGCGACCAGCAGGCCGCGCCGTACGCGCGCCTCACGCCCGAATGCGTGCTCGATGCGCTCGACAGCGTGCTGATACCGGCCAACCGTCGCGCCGATGGCCGCATGCTCGCGCTCAACAGCTACGAGAACCGCGTCTACCAGGTGGGCGTCGAAGACGGCCCGCCGCTCGTCGCGAAGTTCTATCGCCCGGGGCGCTGGAGCAACGAGGCGATTCTCGAAGAGCACGCGTTCGTCGCGCAGCTCGCTGAGCGCGAGATTCCGGTCGTGCCCGCGCTCGTCTTCGAAGGACGCACGCTGCACGAATTCGACGGCTTTCGCTTTGCGCTCTTCGAGCGCCGCGGCGGCCGCGCGCCCGAACTCGACCGCAGCGACACGCTCGAATGGCTGGGCCGCTTCATCGGCCGCATTCACGCGGTGGGCGCGACCGAGCCGTATCGCGCGCGCCCCACGCTCGACATCGAGAACTACGGCTACGAGCCGCGCGCCTGGCTGCTCGAGCATGGCTTCGTGCCCGCCGACGTGCGCGAAGCCTGGCAGGCCGCGGTCACGCTCGCGCTCGAAGGCGTGGAGGCGGCGTTCGAGCGCGCCGGTGCGCATGCCGGCGAATTGCGCACACTGCGCTTGCACGGCGACTGCCATCCGAGCAACGTGCTCTGGACCGATGACGGCCCGCATTTCGTGGACTTCGACGACAGCCGCATGGGTCCCGCCATCCAGGATCTCTGGCTGCTGCTGCCGGGCGACCGCGCAGGCGCTTCGCGCGCGCTCGCGGACCTGCTCGCCGGCTATGAGGACTTCTGCGAATTCGAGCCGCGCGAGCTGCATCTGATCGAGGCGCTGCGCACGCTGCGCCTGATCCACTACTCGGCCTGGCTCGCGCGCCGCTGGCACGATCCTGCGTTTCCGGCCGCCTTCCCGTGGTTCAACACGCAGCGCTATTGGGAAGAGCGCATTCTCGAACTGCGCGAGCAGATTGGCGCGATGCAGGAAGGGCCGCTCTGGCCGGTTTGATCGTCACGCGTCGGCGGCCTGCGTCATTTCACTGCGCTCATTGCGCGCTTGCCGGGGCTCCCGGCGCGGCGCCCTGCGCCGAAGGCTTGACGATCAATTGCGCGCGCAGGTCGCGCGCCATCGTCTCGAACGCCGGGCGCATCTGCGCGAAGTCGTCGGCGCTGCAGACATCGCTCTCGAAATGCGTGCGCCCCGTGCGCGTGACGCGCAGCACGTTCGACGCGGCGTCGAGCGCGTATTGCGAGCTGAAGTCGATGAAACGGTTGCCGGCGTGCTGCGGTATCGGCACGTCGAGCACGCGCATGCCCGGCGGCAGCGCGATGCGCGCGCGCTCGGTCACCACCACGTTGCGGCACACGAAAGGCTGCGTGCGGCGCGACTCGCCCAGCCAGTAGCGCAGATTCGCGTCGAGGCCGCCCACGAAGCTCGTGAGCGTCGGCACGGGCGTGGTCATGTCGGGGTCGACGAAGCCGTCGAAGGTGCCCGTGAGCGTGAGCACGAGCGGCCCGCCCGTGGCGTCGAGCGAGCTGGAGGCGAGCGCGGCGTCGCCGCGCAGGTTGGCGTTGCGCAGTTCCCACTGCAGCGATTCCTCGCGCTGTGCGGGCGTTTGCAGGCGCAGCACGCTACGCGTTTGCTCGGCGGACCAGCCGTCGGACTGCAGCCGGTACACGAAGCGAGCCGACCCGTCGGGCGCGACCGTGATGTCGAGGTCGCTCTCGCGCGTGGTCGTGGCCGTGGCGGGCGTGCGGATCTGCGTGCCGTCGCCGGCGAGCACGGCAACGCGGTCCATGTCGGTCGACGGCAAATAGCCGAACTCGATGTTGCCCGCCGTGGAATCCGCGAACATCTGCAGTTCGGGCAGCCATGTGATGACGTGATTGATCACGCCAAAGCCGGGCACATCCGGCAGCGTGTAGACCGTGCCGCTGTTGACGAGCGTTGGCACGTTGCGCACGCCCACGGCGTCGAGCAGCGCGCCGTACAGCGCGACGTGGTCCTTGCAGTCGCCGTAGCGGTTGGCGAGCACGTCGGTCACGCGGTGCGGCACGATCTCGCCGCGCCCGATGTTGATCGCCACATAGCGGATGTTGCGGCGCACCCAGTCGTAGAGCGTTTGCGCCTTCTCGCGCGGCGTGTCGTCGTGCGCCGTGAGCGCTTGCGCGAGGCGCACGATGGCGGCGTCGCGCGTGCTCGGGTCGGCGGCGGCCTCGCGATAGACCTTCGCGAACGCCGCGTAGTCGGGGAAGGTGGATACCATCAGCCGGTCGCCGTAGCTCACGTAGGCAACCGAGCCGTATTCGAGGCGCGAGAAGTTCGCCTTGTCGTAACGGTACTCGTAGCGCGTGCGGCCGTTGCGCGTGGCGGGAGGCTGCACGGTGAAGCCGCGCGCGTCGGCATAGAGCGGCACCTTCGCGGGCAGGTCGTAGATCACGCGGAAGTTGTGCGTGGGCGCGAGGTCGGGCGGCGTGAAGTCGCTGAACCAGCCGGGCACGACCGGCACACGCTGGATCTTGCGCCACGTGAGGTGGATGCGCGCGCCCGGCTCGACGGCCGGGAACACGATCACCTTGTCCTGTATGTCCTGGAACATCGGGGCGTCGAACGAGCGCACTTCCTGCACGTCGCGGATCTGCTCGGGGCGCACGTCGTGACGTCCTCCCGCGGCGTCCTCGGTCCAGGCTTCGAGCACTTCCACATGGGCCATCTCGCGGTTGAACCAGACGTAGTACTGGCCCGCGCGTGCGACGCCCGCTTCGGTGTTTACGCGCAGCGTGAGCGTGTCGAGCTTCGTGTACGAGCCGTCCGCGTTGACGGTGAATGTCTGCGTTTCCGATTCGTTGGTGTAAGGCGCCTGTGCGGCGCTGCCGGCTGGGTCCAGTGCGCGCGCATCGACGGGCACAGGCGTGAGCTGCGCCACGCTCGCGTTGAGGTCGGCGGCCAGTGCTCCCGTGGCAGGTCCGAGGACGGCGAAGCAAAGGGCGAGAGCGAGGCGCATGGGGGGCTCGGCAGGGGGCGGGTCTCGGATGAGCGCTACTCCCGTCACTTCAATGTCATGCAATGCGCTTGTCAAGCGGGTGGCGCGCACAGCGCCCGGCTTGGGCTCTGTACCGAGCATTGAGTCTAGATTTACGCTCTCCCAATAGAAGCTGTTCTCATTTGGGACACGGCGATGCCGGTGCCCGACGCGCTTGCATCGTTCTCCCAGGCGTTATACGGCGGTGCCGGGTCTTCGCTGCGCGCGCAACAATCGGCGGCGCGCGGGCCCCGCGCCCGCATATGCATCTGCGCCACATATTGCCAAAGCGCGGCGAGAGCACTAACGTTCAGGCAGCCGCAAACCGGCACGCAGTACTCCGTGCGTTTCGCGCACGAGAACACGAAAAAGACCATGCCTACAAGGAGACCCCATGAGCAGCGTTGCAGATTCGACGCGCGGTGCGCAGCCCGCACCATTCTTTTCCAAGGAGGCCACTGTCGCGCCGCCGGGCTTTTCGCGCTGGATGGTGCCGCCCGCCGCGCTCGCGGTGCATCTGTGCATCGGCCAGGCCTACGCGTTTTCCGTGTTCAACGCGCCGCTCACGAAGGTGATCGGCATCACGGCCTCCGCTCCCGATGACTGGTCGCTCACCACGCTTGGCTGGATCTTTTCGCTCGCCATCGTGTTTCTCGGGCTTTCCGCCGCGTTCGGCGGCAAGTGGCTCGAACGCGTGGGCCCGCGCCGCACGATGCTCACGGCCGCATGTTGCTTCGGCGGCGGCTTTCTCGTGTCCGCGCTCGGCGTGTACCTGCATCAGATCGCGCTGCTCTATCTCGGCTATGGCGTGATTGGCGGCATCGGTCTCGGGCTCGGCTATGTGTCGCCGGTTTCCACGCTGATCCGCTGGTTCCCGGACCGCCGCGGCATGGCGACGGGCCTCGCGATCATGGGCTTCGGCGGTGGCGCGATGATCGCGGCACCCCTCTCGGTCATGCTGATGAAGCATTTCGCGAGCGAGACGAGCGTAGGCGTCGCGCAAACCTTCGTTGTGCTCGGCATTGCGTACTTCATTTCGATGTCGATCGGCGCGCTCGCCATCCGCGTGCCCGCGCCCGACTGGAAGCCCGCGAACTGGACGCCGCCCGCCACGACGAAAAAGCTCGTGTCGAGCGAGCACGTGCATATCGACGAGGCGCTCAAGACGCCGCAGTTCTACCTGATCTGGCTCGTGCTGTTTCTCAACGTGACGGCTGGCATCGGCGTGCTGGGGCAGGCCTCGGTGATGATCCAGGAAAGCTTCAAGGACACCGTGAGCGCCGGCGCGGCGGCGGGCTTCGTGGGGCTGCTCTCGCTCTTCAACATGGGCGGGCGCTTCGTGTGGGCTTCGGCTTCCGACTGGGTGGGGCGCAAGAACACCTACTTCATCTTCTTCGTGTTCGGCGCGCTGCTCTACTATGCGGTGCCGCAGTTCGCGCAGAGCGGCAACATCGTGCTCTTCGTGCTCGCGTTCTGCCTGATTCTCTCGATGTACGGCGGCGGCTTCGCGACCGTGCCCGCCTATCTCGCGGACATGTTCGGCACGGCGTTCGTCGGCGGCATTCACGGGCGCCTGCTCACGGCATGGGCCGCAGCGGGCGTGGCGGGGCCGGTGCTCGTGAACTACGTGCGCGCGTACCAGGTCGCGCACGGCGTGGCCAAGGCCGACGCGTACACGATGACCGTGCACATCATGGCCTTGCTGCTCGTGAGCGGCTTCGTCTGCAATCTGCTCGTGCGCCGCGTGCACGAAAAGCATCACATGAGCGAGACGCAACTCGCTGCCGGTAAATAAGGAGAAACGCGCTATGACGACCCAGGCCGCTGAAAAATCGTCGAACAAGGTGCTGATGGCGATCTTCTGGCTCTACGTGCTGTTGCCGCTCGCATGGGGCGTGACCAACACGCTCACGCAGGCGATGAAGCTGTTCGGCTGACGCCCTTGACTTGAAGCGCGGCGGCGCGAGCCGCCTGATGGGAACCCAGTGCTGCGGGCCGCCGACGTGAGTCGCGGCCCGCAGTGTGTTTTGGGCGGTTTGGAGGCGCTTTTGTGGCGCCTGGCGGACACTTCTGTCGCGCGCTTCGGGGCACGCTTCGGGGCGCACTTCAGGACGGACTTCAGGACGCGCTTCGGGCCACACGCAAGGGCGAATCACGCCACCTAACCGGCGGCCCACGCAGCGCGCCAAGCCGCCTCACACGTCACATGTCGATCCCGCCCCTGCGGCCTGCTCGCGCGCCGCCTTTGCGCCCTCCACCTGGAGGATCGTCGGCAGCGAAACGCCGTTCTTCGCCGCGGTCACCTCCGCGAGGATCGACACCGCGATCTCGGGCGGCGTGCGACTGCCGATGTAGATGCCCACTGGCCCGTGCAGGCGCGCGAGTTCG
>NZ_DATJWR010000037.1:0-7600 GCF_035501035.1 Paraburkholderia sp. | reverse complement strand
TCATTGAGGAGGACCTGGCGTCCTCACGGCGCTGATCACCTTGCCCGGCGCTCGGGACTCGCGCCCACGGCGTGGTGTTCTACCTGCCAGTAAGCCAACAGAGGTGCCCGGGACCAGCAGCGAATTCCCGTTAGCCACCTTCGTCGCGTGGGCAGTTGAGTGGCTGCTTCGCCTCAAAGTGAGACATCGGGGTCGACGAACCTCCACTGACCGTGCTGGGTCAACTACCGTCCGACGCGAGTCGATCTCTGGCGAGCACCATATGCAATCAGCATTGGACGGCCTCTTCGCGGCGCGCGAGGTGTTTGCGCGCGAATCGTGAAGCCGCGCGAAGGGCGGCGCCGTGGGCCCGCTGTGCCGGTGGCGCCGCGAAGAACAGCCGGTTCAAATCCAGAGATCATTTTCCGCCGTGCGCTCGCTGCGCGCGCCATCGCCGGTGTTGACCACGCCGCGTGGCTCGATCAGCAGCAGCTTTACTTCGCCGATCGCGCAGGGCTTGTGCTCAGCGCCTTTCGGCACGACAGCCATCTGGCCTGCGCGCAGAACGATGGGGCCATCGCGCGTATCGATGCGCAGTTCGCCTGCGAGCACGATGAATGTCTCGTCGGTGTCGGCGTGGCTGTGCCAGGTGAAGTCGCCGGCGAGTTTCACCACCTTGAACTGATAGTCGTTCATCTCGGCAACCACGCGCGGTTGCCAGTGTCCTTCGATGAGCGCGATCTTGCCGAGCAGGTCGATGGTCTGACCCTGGCCGCGTGCGGCCGGGGCATTGGGGTGGGCGGAGGTCATGAGCGGCTCCGTTGCGGATGGGGACGAGGTCGAGACTACGCGAATTGGCGGCGGCCGTCTTGAGCGATCGTGAAGGCGTGTTGGCAGACCACGCCGCGTGGTTCGATCGCTATTTCGATTCCGCGTTTCGCCCTGAGCCGTGTGCCAGAAGCGCTTCCGGACCGGCTGGTCGACGCCGCGTCAGCGAACACGTATCCTCGAGATTAAACGCGTAGAACGGTTGGAGCGTGTCGAGCGCCGGTTCGCGTACGCCAAGGCACCCACGCTGGCGTCGTTTTACACAGCGCGCCGACGCCAAAAGAACGCACCGTGCGAGCAGCGCTCGCACATTGTCAACCCGCATCGGGACCGTGCTGCGCTTGCGCAGACACCTCGACGCACCAGAAGGATCCGCGCTATGTCTCATTCTGCTTTGACCAAGGGAGCTGTCGCCGTCATCACGGGCGTCGCGGCTGCTATCGGCCTCGCGGCGGCAAAGCGGTTTGCGGAGCTCGGACTTCGCGTCTGCATCGCGGACCGTGGCGCCGATCGATCGCACGCGCGGTGGAAGAAGTCGCCGCGCTGAGTGCAAACGGCGCACAGGACGTGTTCGGATTCGAGGCGGACGTGAGTCTCGTCGACGACGTACGCCGTCTGCACGCGGCCGTCACCGAACGATTCGGCGGCACCGAGGTCCTGATGACCAACGCCGGCATTCAACCGGGCAGCGGCATGTTCGGTCCCGCCGAAAACTGGACTCGCGTGCTGGGCGTGAACCTGTGGGGCGCCATTCACGGCACGCAGGTCTTCATGCCCGACATGATCGAGCGCGGCCGGCCCGGACTCGTCATCAATACGGGCTCGAAGCAAGGCATCACGACCCTGCCAGGCGACCCGGCATACAACATCTCGAAGGCCGGGCTGAAGGATTTCACCGAAGCGTTGCAACATGAGCTTCGCAATACCCCCGGGTGCGAGATCAGCGCGCATTTGCTCATTCCCGGCTTCGTGTTTGCCGAGCCGGCATTGTGATGTACGCGATTCTCACGGGAGAGCGTCAAGGCTTCCGTTCTCTCGAGTTGATAATCGGCGGCCTCGTTGCAACGGTTGCGTTGTCATATGTAGTTAAACTGATGATCGTTCATGTCGCGTGGCCCGCTGCGTTGACGGGAACATTCGTCCCTCGGTTGCATGGTTCGGAAGCCCTCTCCGTTGCAATCAGCATTCTGGGCGCGACGGTGATGCCACATGCGATTTATCTGCACTCAGGTCTGACGCAAAACCGGGCGCGCGCAAACAACGACACAGAACGCCGCAAGCTCGTCCGGTTCTCGAATGTCGAAGTCCTGACTGCACTGACCGTGGCGGGGCTTGTCAATATGGCGATGGTGCTTATGGCTTCGGGCGCGTTCCATGCTGGACATCCTGAAGTAGCGGAAATCGAAACCGCGTATTACAGCCTGACGCCGCTGCTCGGTGCGGCTGCGGCGGGCATTCCTCTCGTCGCGCTGTTGGTCTCCGGTATTTCGAGTTCAGTGGTCGGCACGATGGCAGGCCAGATGATCATGCAAGGCTTCATGGGCTTTCGCATTCCGGTCTGGATTCGCCGACTGGTTACGATGGTTCCGGCGTTCATCGTCGTCGCGCTCGGCCTGAATGCGACCGATGCTTTGGTCTACAGCCAGATCGCACTGAGTTTCGCGTTGCCCGTGCCGATGATCGCGCTGGTCGTGTTGACATCACGCGGCGATGTCATGGGGCCGTTCGCCAATAGCAGGTGGGTTGCCTGCGCCGCTATTGCTGGAACTGTCGTGATCCTCGCACTCAATGCCGTTCTGTTGCTGCAAACTTTTGGGGTGGCGATACACGGCCTGTGACGGCAAGTCGTGCACTGGATCTTGTCGGGTGAGAAGCTGACCCACATCGGCGAAAAGCTCTGGGGCGTTGCGATTCAGCTTCAATATCTCCGATACTGAGGTGGCAACGGTTCATGCAAGTCGCATATTACTTCGATGACCCCCGGTAGCGATAAACGCATGAAGCATGCCGTGCACGAGAGATTGATTTCATTCGATCGATAGCAGCGGCCATCATAAATAAAGTGCCTTGGAAACAACCGGCCATTTTCTATACTTCGCAATGTGCGAAGCATCGACATGTCCGTCGCGTCGCAAGTGGTTTCAAGCCGGAAACGGATTCACGAAGGCCGTCGATCTGCTCCGGTGCGATAGCAGCACCTTGTAACTGCGTGAACGGTCGTGGTGCGTTGGTCGTGCATCAAATGTCTACTATCGTCTTCGCATCGATTGATGGATTACCAGTGACGGCTGGCGTATGAGACCGTGGGCAGGACGACGTCGAAGCCGCCGCGCGTCTTCGACTGAACTAAAAACGGAGATCCGCGATGAATGCAACTGCGAGGAATGGCGCACCGGCCGACCAGCCGCTCGTCGACACGACGCCGTATGGATACGGTCCCGACGATTCGATCAGCGACGTCACCGAAAACGCGGCCATCACGCATCACACGCTGAAGCTCAACGGGAAGTCGATTGCCTATACGGCGCGAGCGGGTCACCTCGTCACGACCGACAGCTACAGCTCGCGGCCAGGCGCGAAGCTGTTCTACGTGGCATTCACCGTGGATGATGCGGCGCCATCTTCGAGGCCGGTCACGTTTTTCTATAACGGCGGTCCGGGCTCATCGTCGGTTTTCCTGCTTCTCGGTTCATTCGGACCGAGGCGCATCAAGACGAGCATGCCGAACTTTACGCCACCGGCTCCCTACGAACTCGAAGACAACGCGGATAGTCTGCTGGACCAGACTGACCTCGTCTTCATCGACCCGGTGGGCACCGGTTACTCGACTGCGGTCGAGCCTCATACCAACAAGGACTTCTGGGGTGTGGACGAGGACGCAGGCTGCATCAAGCAGTTCATCAAGCGTTACCTGACCGTGTTCAACCGCTGGAATTCTCCCAAGTATCTGTTTGGTGAATCTTATGGGACTCCGCGCACCTGCGTGCTCACATGGCTCCTGCACGAAGACGGCGTCGATCTGAACGGGATCGTCCTGCAATCTTCGATTCTCGATTATTCGCAGACGGGCAACCCGATCGGTATCCTCCCGACGTTCGCGGCCGACGCCTGGTTCCACAAGAAAGTCTCGTTGAATCCGGTGCCCCCCGATCTGCCGAAATTCATGGACGAGGTGAGCGCGTTCGCGAGCGGTCCGTATGCGAATGCGCTGAACGCGTTCCCCGACGTCGATGAGGCGGTGCTGCAACATTTGAGTGACATACTCGGCGTCCCGCCGATGGTCCTCAAGTACTGGCAGCTCGATCCTTCGCTCGGAAACGGCTCGGCGTTCCTGACGAGCCTGTTGCTCGATACCGGGTTGGCCGTAGGCGCCTATGACGGTCGCGTGACGGGAATCGACACGGGTATTGCCGAATTCGTCTCGCCGGATTCGGGAGGCAACGATCCTACGATGGCTGCCGTGAGCGGCGTGTATACGGCAATGTGGAACGTGTACCTCAACGACGAATTGCAGTACACATCGGTATCGCCGTTCATGGACCTGAACGATCTGGCCTTCGAGAACTGGGACTTCGGTCATATCGACCCGACGGGCGCGCAGAAGGGCGGTGCCGGAACCTTGTACACGGCGGGCGACCTCGCAGCCGCGATGTCCATCAATCCGTACCTGAGGGTGTTCTCGGCCAACGGGTATTACGATGCGGTGACGCCTTTCTTCCAGACTTTCATCACGTTCCAGACCATGCCGGTGGGCAGCGAGCAGATCGACCAGAACCTGTCGGTCCACAACTATCCTTCGGGCCATATGGTCTACCTCGACAACGCATCGAGAACTGCGATGAAGGCAGACCTCTCGTCCTTCTACGGAGGGGCGCAAGCCCATGTCGCAGCCATCACGGCAAAGGTTCAGCCGGAGCAGACGGCGGTGGAGGGCATTGCTCAATATCGCCGTCGATTGAATCGCACGCCGTACTGAACCACAGACCGAAGCGACACGACGAGAGGCCGGCCGCGCACCGCCGCACGCTCGGACGCGGCCCCGTTTGAAGCAAGGCGGCGAGTGGCAAGGCTGAGTGAGGTCATCATGAACGTACCGAATCGTAAGCTGCCCGGGAGCCTGAGGCGCGCAATGCCCGGTGCCAAAGTATTGGGTCAGGCCAACGCGCGTGGTGTCATCGAAGTGACACTGAAGCTGAGGCGAAAGCAGGCGCTGCCGGATCTGGAGGCGCGCCCCGCTGTTCCGCTCACGCGCGACGAGCTTGCCGCGCGATACGGCGCTTCGCAGGACGACATCGACCAGGTGACGCAGGTGATGTCGCAGTACGGTCTCAAGACGGTCGGTTCGAGCGTGGGCGCGAGAACGGTGCGGCTGTCGGGGCCGGTCAGCGCGATGGAGTCCGCGTTCAACGTGAAGCTCTTCAACTACGCGCACGCGGATGGAAACTATCGTGGGCGCGTCGGCTATCTGTTCATTCCGGACGCGCTCAAGGATATCGTGCAAGGCGTTTTCGGGCTCGACAATCGCCGTACCGTGAAGCGGCGGCGTCAGCCCGTTCGCGGGACGGTTGCGCCGCGGGCGCTTTCGTCCTCGCATCCGTCGTGGTATGTCCCTGCGCAGTTCGCAAGCCGCTATGACTTTCCCCAAGGCGACGGTACGGGGCAGACAGTCGGCCTCCTCGAATTCGCGGGCGGATATTTTCCCGGCGATCTCAGCAAGTTCTGCGAGAAGGCCGGCGTCTCGATGCCGACTGTCACGCCGGTCAGTACGGACGGCACGTCGACCGAGAGCAAGGACGGTGCCGAAGGCGAAGTGATGCTCGATATCGAGGTCATTGCGGGGCTGTGTCCAAAGAGCGGTATCGTTGTCTATTTTTCGGCATGGACGGACGCAGGCATGATTGCCGGGCTCGACGCCGCGATGCAGGACAAGACCAACAATCCGGGCGTGCTGTCGATCAGCTGGGGCGCGTCCGAGGGCACGGATATCTGGACCGATCAGGCGATGTCGCAGATCAACGAAACGCTGAAAGAGGCGGCGTATCTCGGCATCACAGTGTGCGTGGCCGCTGGCGACGACGGCTCGAGTGACGGGCTCACCGACGGGCACGCCCATGCCGATTTTCCGTCGTCGAGTCCCTATGTGCTCTCCGTAGGCGGGACGGCCATCGTCGATTTCACGGGCGCGGCCGCAGACGTCGTATGGATGGAGGGCGACGGGCTGCGGGCCGATCAGGGAGGCAGTACGGGCGGCGGGGTCAGCGCCGTATTTCCGCGGCCGGACTGGCAAAGCGCGATCGCGATTACGTCGGTGAATCCCGGCGCGATCAACGGCCGATGCATACCCGATGTCGCCGCCAATGCGGACTGGAATGCGTCGCCGTATCTGCTGGTCGTGGATGGCCATGCGGAAGCCAATGGCGGCACGAGCGCCGCGAGTCCGCTGTGGGCGGCGTTGATCGCGTTGATCAACAGCCAGCTCACAGGTGGCAAGCGTGTCGGGTATCTGACTCCCATGCTTTATCAAACGGCGGGTGCCGGCAGCGCGCCAACGCTCGGGGCGGCTGGCTGTACGGACGTGACTTCGGGCAACAACAACACCGCTTCCGTGGGCGGCTATAGCGCGGGCATTGGCTATGACGCGGCATCCGGGTGGGGGACGCCGCAAGGGAAAAATCTGCTGGCTGCGATCCAGGCGGCGTTGGCATGACGGCTGGTTTGCCGGGTCGCGCGAATCATCGTTTGGAGGGCGACATGGGACATGCACAAAAAATCATGGTGATTCGCCATGGCGAAAAACCTCAGGGCGCGATACCCCCTTACGGCGTGACGATTGACGGCGAGCAGGATGCCAATTCGTTGCTCGTGCAGGGATGGGCCCGCGCCGGCGCGCTAGCGGTGCTGTTTGCGCCGTCCCGTGGCCCGCTGCAAAGCGGGGAACTCGCCCAGCCGCAAACGATCTTTGCAGCGTCCGATGCGGGGGCGCAGTCCAGCAAGCGACCTGATGAGACCGTGAGCGTGGTCGCGCAAAAGCTATCGCTCAACGTCAATACGACTTACGCCGTTGGTCAGGAGACCCAACTGGCGGACGCCGTGAAGTCATGCGATGGTGTCGTGCTGATCGGCTGGGAGCACAAGCACATCCCGCTCATTGCGAACGCCATACTCGGCAACACGACGGCGCCGCAAACATGGCCCGGCGAGCGGTTCGACATGGTGTGGGTGTTCGACATCGACGCCGGCAGCGGCGCCTGGCGTTTCAGCCAGGTGCCTGAATTGCTGATGCCCGGTGACAGTGCGGAACTGATCCCGACCTGAGAGGCTTTCGTCGCGCCGTTCATGGGGACGGGTTAGGCACTATGCTCTGGGCTTGATCGCGGGAGCGGGCCAGTTTCTCGAGCGAGAAGTGTGCGATTGCCACGCCTCTTCGGGAAATTCGCCAATGCGGCAGCTTACTGGCCGAAGTAGACCGGCTTCATGCCGTCGTAGGCGGGGCGCGAGGCAACAGCGAGACTTGAGGCACTCGAGCCGTTAGCGACGCCGCCAACCGCGCTGTTTTGCGCGCTAACCTTTGCTTCTGCAGCAAGGACGTCTTCGGGGTAGTGCGGATCGTCGCCGCGAGCCGGGCTGTAGCCGGCCTTTTCGATCTGCACCAGTTCGGCGCGAACCTGCGCACGGGTAATCGGCGCATTTGACTGGGCGAACGATGCAACCGGGACAACGATGGCAACAGCAACCGCGACGGCCTGGATCAGGGACTTCATGATGAACCTCCATTGAGCTTTGGTATTCGATG
>NZ_DATJWR010000036.1:0-8566 GCF_035501035.1 Paraburkholderia sp. | reverse complement strand
GCCCTCATCCACGCGTCCGCCGCCCTGGCGTACTGGATGACTTCGCTGATGTCCGAATCGAACCCGAAAATGCTGTACGGCAGCCCGAGGGCATCGCAGGTATCGCGCATTGCGCCCATGCCGCGCACCAGGTTCGGGCCGCCGCGTCCGATCACGACGTAGAGCGGCGTCGGACCATTCTGGCTAAAGTGCTCCCGCAAGGCGTCGGCCATCGCGCGCAAGGTCTCGAAGATGTCGGTGTTGTTTGACTTGCCGCCGATAATGAACAGGACATTGGTCTGCTTCAGCCAGTGCTTGAAGCAGATCCGGGCTACCTCCTTCATTTTTTCGTAGGGCGGGTTGCCACCGAAATCCGACGAAATGATCGCGTCATCACCTAGCATTTCCGAGACCAGCGAATTGGCCCCGCCGCCGAAGGTCGGCGCGAGGATGGTGCCGCGCTCGTTGATCACATAAACGTCACTCTGCCCCTGATAGGTCCGCAACTGGTTGATCTCCGATTCGAAGTCCGAATAGTCGACCGAGAACAGATGTGCGGGTATGTTCAGCCGTTGCCAGCGGAGGTCGTCACGGTCGAAGCCGCATTTAAAGTCGCAGGCGACGGGCGTCAGACGGCCGTCGCGGCCGGGCTGCATGCGGATCGGATTGAGTTCGAGCGTGGTCATGCCGAAGTTGTGATAAAGCTCCCACAGCTTCGGCAGGTGCTGGACCAGAGGCGAAATGATTTCCTTGGGAGCGTTCAGACGCGACAGCGCATTGGCGACCACAAATGCCTTCAGACCGGTCAGCGGATCGAACGGCACTTGCACAATCATGCCCGGCTCGAGTTCTTCAATATCAACGCCACCGTGATGCGTGAGCGTCATCGTCGGCGCCCGGAAATGCGTCGAGTCGGTGATCGAGAAATACACTTCGTGTTCCGCCGGCACCGCCCCTTCGAACGTCACGCCGTTTGCCTTGGCGGTCTGGTTTCCATGGCGGTGTTCCGCAAAATAAAGCCGCTCCTTCTCTTTCAGTGCCGTTCTCAGGTCACTGGCGCGTCCGACGAGACCGGCCTTCCCCTTCTTGCCTATTCCGCCCTTGAACATCGGCTTGACGAACACCGACCCGTGGCGATCGATCAACGCCTTGATCTGCTCTTCGCTGGCGTCGGGTCCGAGCACCTCTGAGGTTGGGAAGCCGCCGAACTGCAGCAGCTGTGAGCCATGCAACATACCGGTGACTTGCATATCGTCTCCTTGCCGAGTTGTTTCCTGAACGGCCTGCGGGTTGGCATCGCCCTCGCGTGGGCGCACGCCGTGATAAGTCAATCGACGGGCGTACCTGTCCCCGACCGCGTGAGGCGGTCAACGACGGATCTGAATGACCAAAGGTTGGGGGGACTAGCGTCGCCCGCTAGTACGAGGTGGTATGGGAAAAATCATGGTGTCCTCTCCGTGATGGCGGCCTCAAGGCCGCTTTGATGGCCTGACGGCCGGTACACGGATACAAGGCAAGGCTCGTGCCAGTGCGCGACCACGTCGAATATTTATAAGTCCATGATTTAAAGTCAATTTTCCTTTTGCGAGACGTCACGCTTGACAACCGCGTTCGTAAAATTCAGAAATTGCGGATCTGCACAGGCTGAGATTTCAGCCATGAGAGGCAGCTCAATCGGCCACCCTGCGAAACACGCGAAGCTACAAATATCGTAAGGAGCGTCGCTATGAGGATCACGCGCGTCGACGGCCTGTAACTCGACAAGCGGACTTTCGCTCGCGAGCAGTGCACGCTGCACCCGGCGCTAGACGACTCGCTCGCCTTATCCGAAGTGTTGACCGGCCGGATGATGGCCATCACCGCGCAAAAGCGGCGCTATGGCTATCGGCGAATTCATCTGCTGTTCAGCGCGAGGGCTGGCTGACAAACCATAAACGCATCCGGCGGCTGTACGACGGTGATCTGACAAAGAAAGGCCGGACTTGGTGAACGGCCGCTCCGTTGTTTTCGATCGACCGTACTCGACCCAAATTACCTTCAAAACTTAGTTAACACCAAGACGGCTTTCGAGCGACTTGTGAAAACATGTTGATGGCCTATAGTGAGTTAATGCGTTTTTCGATGGTTGCACATGCGACGACTCATCGAAAGGTGCAGGGCCGGTTGGGAGCGGTTAGAGCGCTGGCGCCGTTGGGCGCCACGCATCGGACGGCCGGCCATCGCCGCAAACTGCCTTTTGCCCTCGGAAGCCAAAGAGCGTCCAATGATGTTCGATGGCGCATTGGTAGCATTCAGAGTCCCGTCCTCGTCCGCACGATGTCGACCTCTCCTACATGGTTCAAGGAGTTCGCCGGCGGAGCCCGCGATACGATCCCGATGATGGTCGGCGCGGCCCCCTTTGGCGTAATCTTTGGCACGCTCGTCACCGCTGGCCCGCTGCATCTCTGGCACGGCCAGTTGATGTCGCTCACCGTCTTCGCCGGCTCGGCGCAGTTCATTGCGCTTGGGCTCATCGCCGGCCACGCAGGCCTTATCGTTGTGTTGGCAACGACATTCATCGTCAATCTGCGACATTTGCTCTACAGTGCGACGCTCGCACCTTACGTCGCACGACTTTCTCCACGCTGGCGCTGCGTGCTCGCGGCCCTCCTGACTGACGAGGTGTTCGCCGTCACCTATAACCACTACCGGCTTGCGCCGCCCGGAGCGATTGGCCCATATTATTTTCTCGGCTCCGGTCTTGCGATGTATACAAACTGGCAGATCTGGACGCTCGTCGGCCTGCTATCTGGCGCTGCATTTCCACACCTGCAGTCGCTAGGCCTCGACTTCGCGATGGTCGCCACGTTCATCGCGATCGTCGTGCCACAGCTCGTTGCGTTACGCTATATTGCCGCGGCCGTCGCCGCCGGCACGCTCGCCTGGCTCTGCTACGACTGGCCGTACAAGCTCGGACTGCTTGTTGCCGTAGCAGGTGGCGTGGCGGTCGGCGTCGTGCTGGCGCGCCCCCATGAGCAGCTTGCCGCGACGAGGAGTGAGTGAGGCGATGAACTTCGTTATTCTTATCCTCGGTATGGCCGTCATCACCGGTCTGATTCGCGCAGCCATCTTCATGCTCGGGGAACGCGTTGTGTTTCCGCCGCTAGCGCGCACTGCGCTTGAGTTCGTGCCCGTCACCGTGCTCACGGCCATTATCGTGCCGATGGTCGTCGCACCGCACGGCGGAGGCGCCGAGCTAACCTGGCGCAACCCGCAACTCGTCGGCGCGCTCGCTGCTTGCGGCGTCTCAGCGCTCACGCGCCGTCCCCTGGTCACGATCGCCGTCGGACTGGTCGTGTTTTTTTTCTGGCAGAGACTCCTCGCCCACTGATCCTGCCCGGATCGAAAACCTCCGCCAGCAAGCGAACAGGCCGCGGGGTGCGACGATTGTAACCAATCGTGGCAACGAGCGTGCGCGCCTGTCAGATGATCGAAAGGACAGTAGACGGCCGCTACATCCTCCGGGCAAAAATACAGGGAGTGAGCAATGAGCGGAATACCTTTGGCACGCCACTCAATCCATGAGCATCAGAGCCACCTTGGTTGGGACCGGACGCTCAAGCCCGTGTTGACCGTGGCGCCTGGTGAAACGGTCGAGTTCTTTCCCGTCGACGCATCGGGTGGGCAACTCACTGCCAATTCGACCGTCGACGACATTGCACGACTGGACATTGCGAGGGTGAACCCGGTTGTTGGCCCGATGTATATCGACGGCGCTAAACCGGGCGACGCCGTCAAGGTCACACTGTTGTCGTTCGCTCCATCGGGCTGGGGTTGGACGGCAAACATTCCCGGCTTTGGCTTGCTCGCAGACCAGTTTCCCGACCCGGCCCTGCACACCTGGAAATACGAGGCAGATCTGAAGATCCCGGCCATGTACGGCCCTGGTGCACGTGTTCCCTTGAAGCCGTTTTGCGGCACGATCGGCCTCGCCCCGGGAGAACCGGGTTTGCACAGCGTGATTCCACCACGTCGTGTCGGTGGCAACATGGATATTCGCGACATCGGCGCAGGCACAGAACTATATCTACCTGTGGAGGTGGAGGGCGCGCTATTCTCGGTGGGTGACACGCACGCCGCACAAGGTGACGGCGAGGTATGCGGGACGGCCATCGAGAGTCCCGTAGCATTGACGGCGAAATTCGAACTGGTCAAAAAGGCGAACCTCGCGTTTCCCCGCTTTACAACGCCGGGCCCGGTCAGCCGTCATCTCGATGCGAAGGGCTATGAAGTCACCACGGGCATCGGTCCAGATCTGATGGAAGGTGCTCGGGCAGCCGTCTCTGGAATGATCGACATTCTGACGCGACAACATCACATCAGCGCAATCGATGCTTACCTGTTGTGCAGCGTTTGCGCCGACCTGCGCATCAGCGAGATCGTCGACCGGCCTAACTGGATTGTCTCCCTCTACTTCCCGCGAATCGTATTCGAGTGAGTGCTCAAAAGCGGTTCGCCGTCTCTAGCCAGCCCGGTCCAATTCGATGGGGGCGCCACGAGCGGTGCGCGGCCGGACAGAGCTGTGCAATGAGTTCGCCCGAAATCAGATGGTTGCCGCGCGCGTTACGCGAACCGGTACCGATTTGTAGGACGGCGTACCGGATGCCTTGTCGATGAAGTCGAGCGGCACCAGCACGTTCGCCTCAGGATAGTACGCGCCCACCGACCCCGGCGCGATGTCGTACTCGATCGCGGTGATGTTCTTGAGGCGCATCTGCCTGCCCGACGACGTGATCGTCTCAATGTCGACCAGATCGCCGTGCTCGAGCCCGTATCGGGCGAGATCCGACGCATTCATGAACAGCACATCGCGCCGGCCGAACACGCCGCGATAACGGTCATCCATGGCGTATATCGTTGTGTTGTACTGATCGTGGCTGCGCAGCGTGATCAGGCGCAACGCCTGCTCGCCGCCGAACACGTCTGCGTCTTCGTTTACGCCCGTGTACACCGAAAACATCGCCTTTCCGGTCGGAGTCCGCCAGATGCGTTCGGTGGGTGGCAGCGGGAGGCGGAAGCCGCCGGGCGTGCGGATGCGAGTATTGAACGCTTCGAATCCCGGGATGGTCTTCTCGATCAGGTCGCGGATCCTGTCGTAGTCCGCGATCAGCTCCATCCACGGCACCTTGCTGTCCGGCAGCGTTGCACGCGCCATCCCCGCGACGATTGCCGGCTCGGAGCGCAAATGCCCGGACGCTGGCGTGAGCTTGCCGGCCGATGCGTGAACCATCGCCATCGAGTCCTCGACCGTCACGGATTGCGCGCCGCCCGCCTGCACATCGAGCTCCGTCCGGCCGAGGCAAGGGAACACGTAGGTTTCGTTCGCGACCAGCAGGTGCGAACGATTGAGCTTGGTGCCGATGTGGACGCTCAGTTCGAGTTTGCGCATCGCAGGGAACGACTGTTCGGGATCGGGCAGCGCCACGGCGAAGTTGCCGCCGAGACAGATCAGCGCCCTCGACTTGCCGTCGATCATCGCCTGCATCGTCTGGACAGCGTCACGTCCGTGTGCTTTTGGCGGCGTGAACCCGACCACCTCCTCGATCTTCTTCAGAAAGCTTTCGGACGGCTTTTCGGTGATACCGACCGTACGGTTCCCCTGCACGTTGGAATGACCGCGCAGCGGGCAGATACCGGCGCCGGGCTTGCCAAAATTGCCGCGCAAAAGCAGCAGGTCACTGATCAGGCGCACGCTCGCCGTTCCCTTGTTGTGCTGGGTGACACCCATGCCATAGGCGACGATTGTCGCATTCGACCTGGCATAGGCGAGCGCGACCTCCCCGAGCTGGGCCTGGCCGAGTCCGGCCGCCGCTTCAATATCCGCCCACGGTGTGGCTTGCAGATCGGCGGCGAACGCGTCGAATCCTTCGGTATGCGCAGCGATGAACTCGCGGTCCAGCACGTTGCCCTGTTGCGCGTCCATCTCCAGCAGCGACTTCATGATCCCCTTGATGGCGGCCGCGTCGCCGCCGGCGGTGACCTGATAGTAGGTCGAGGCGATCCGGGTCGACCCGTATGTTGCCATTTCGACCCAGTCCTGCGGATCGGCGAAGCGTTCGAGTGCGTGCTCGCGCAGCGGATTGAACACGAGAATCGGGACGCCGCGTCGCGCGCACTCATGCAGTGTGCCCATCATCCGTGGGTGGTTCGTGCCCGGATTGTGGCCGATCGAGATGATCAGTTCGCACCTGTCGAAGTCGTCCAGCGACACCGTGCCTTTGCCGATGCCGATCGATTGTGGCAAGCCGACGCTGGTCGCTTCGTGGCACATGTTCGCGCAGTCGGGAAAATTGTTCGAGCCGTATTCGCGGGCAAACAGCTGATAGAGGTAGGCGGCCTCGTTCGACGTGCGGCCTGACGTATAGAAGTCGACCTGCCCGGGCGACAGGCCCCGCAGCACTTCGCCGATCCGCACGAACGCGGCTTCCCATTCGACCGCACGGAACGTGTCTGTCGCGCGATCGTAGACGAGCGGCTGCGTGAGGCGGCCCATCGCCTCCAGTTCGTAGTCAGACATGCGCAGCAGCGACGAGACCGTGTTGTTCGCGAAGAAGGCGGGCGTCACGCGCCTGGTCGTGGCCTCCCACGTGACCGCCTTCGCGCCGTTTTCGCAGAACTGGAACGTAGACCGGTGCTCCTTGTCGGGCCACGCGCAACCCGGACAGTCGAAGCCGTCGGGCTGGTTCATCCGCAACAGCGTGATCGGCGCCTTGACAGTGTCCATCTGCATCCGGACGGCATCCGTCGTGGCACGAAGCGCGCCCCAACCGCCGGCATGGCCTTCATACTTCCTGATACCTGGCACTTCGCGATGCTTGGTCATATGAAACTCCATGGAGCGCGTATCAGGCTCGGTCGCGGGGGAGTTGACCATCGCGCGCAAAGACGAGCATCTGGACCTGCGAACGGAGTGGCTCCATACGAGCGTAAAGTCGTACCTTCAGCAGGTGCTCGAACCGGTCGCTCAGTTTGTCTTTCCTTTGCGCGTCGTTCGGTTGTGCTAGCGCAAGGAACCACGACGGCATAAACGTGGAACGGTAAAACGCAGCATATCGACTCACCAGCCGCGCGCCGCCCCCGTCGTGCAGAAAAGCGTCCCACACGGCGTCGGGCACGGGAAGCCGCTCGTGGTGCTCGACGGAGAGCCCGCAAAACCGGCCGTCAATCTCGAATGCTGTGAGCAGTTCGCGCAACGGGCGGCCGAACGACGCCAATACCATGTGCGCCCGTTCATCTGCTGTGATGGCACCCTCGTCTGCCATCTGGGTCAACACATCGTTCGCGTCGTTCATGAGCGGCTCAAATCCCGTGAGCCCATCGTCGTCCGCCCCCGGAAGCACAACGACGAGACGCCCGCCTGGCCGCAACTCGGTGGCGCGCAATGAAAGGAACTTTTGCCAGTCTTCCTTTCCCTGTTCGCGAAACGCAGCGCTCGAGGCCCCTTTCATGCAGGGCACGTAGATATGGTCAGCGACCGGAATGGGGACGCTGCTTAACCACATCGCGGCGTACGCGCTCCATCGGAGATGCACGTAGGCCGGTGGAAGCACGCTCTCGTAGAACGACCGGCCAATCGCACAGGGGTACACGTGCGGGTCATCGCGGGCATATCGGTCCGGCGCCGACTCCAGGACCTCGAAAAGCGAGCCGAAATCGTTGACGGGCAGATCTTCATGATAGACAAAACCAGGGCGATCCGGGCCAACCCGGGCACGTAGCGCGGTAATCGCCATGCGCATCGGAAGTTGCGAATTTCTGCCCTGAGACACTCCATATTCGGCAATGACGATCGGCTGGTCTGCCATCTCCAGCACGACGCTTTCAGCCGCCAGCCTTAAGGCGTCCAGCGCGAGCGTCCCGCCTGCAGCCTGTAGCCCCGCGTGGCGGTTGTACGCGCCGCCGCCTTCCATGGCGCCTGACATGGTCTTTGCGGCGTTCATGACTGCATCCTCCCGCCGCAGACTCCGGTAACGCACCGAAGACCGCCTGCGTTGTTTACTGTCGCGACAGAAGCGCAAAGAATTTTATTATTCATTTTCCAACCTCACAATAATCGACATGTTTAATTAAGCACAGTCCGCTCCAACGTTTGTAAATAAAATCAACTGCAAAAATTGAAAATACTGGTTCTTCACCGTGTCATCTGGAAATTTGCGACACGGCAAAAAGAGCGCTATCACTACGGCGTATTGAGCGTGTTGTAATTTTGTTGATGATCTGGTTGGGACAACACAGATACGAAACGTACTGGCGTGGCAAACCCTGATCGCGCGGTCGGCCGGTCGCTTGCCCCTCGTGTTCGCAGACGTGTCCGCGGGCTTGACCTGGTGAGTCCAAAGGGTTTTGTCGCAATAAGGCGGTCGGCTATGATGTACGGCACAAGATGAACGACTGAAAACTTGATGAAGACGCTGAATCCGGCCGTGGCTCGCGTGCTCAAACGCCTGCATTACCCGCTTGATGTGATGCTGACTTGCGTTCGCTGGTATGTGGCCTATCCGCTGAGCCTGCGAAACCTGGAAGAAATGATGGCGGAGCGAGGCATCTC
>NZ_DATJWR010000035.1:0-10483 GCF_035501035.1 Paraburkholderia sp. | reverse complement strand
CTGCTCGGGCGTCACGCCCGCACGCTCCAGCGCCGCCTTGATCACGATCGCGCCCAGATCGGGCGCCGCCACCTTCGCGAGCGAGCCGCCAAATTTGCCTACCGCGGTACGAGCGGCCGATACGATCACAATGTCAGTCATTTTCAGATCCTCAGGGCGGCTTGAATTCGCGCGATGCGCCCGCCCGTCAAGTTGATAACCCGTTTTCCCGCAGCCAGCGTGTCAGTCGCGCTGCTGCACGTAACGGCCAGGTGCCGGCTCGATCTCGGGGAATTCCGCCGAGCCGGCCTGCGCACGCGGCTTCACCTTCTTGCCGCCAAACTGATCGAGCCATTCGGCCCATGTCGACCACCAGCTGCCGGGTTTTTCCTCGGCCTCGGCGAACCAGTCGTCGGCGTCTTCGGGCAAATGCTTCGCGTCGGACTCGACGCTCCAGAAACTACGCTTGTTCTTCGAGGCTGGGTTGATCACACCCGCAATGTGACCCGACGCGCCAAGCACGAACTTCAACGGCCCCGAAAGTAGCGGCACCGATGCATAAGCTGTGCGCCACGGCACGATGTGGTCCTCGCGCGAGCCGTAGATGAAGGTCGGCACGTCGATGCGCGAGAGATCCACTTCCTCGCCGCACACCGTGAGCGCACCCGGCTCGCGCAGCTTGTTCTCCAGATAGGTATTGCGCAGGTACCACGCGTACATCGGGCCCGGCAGGCTGGTCGAGTCGCTGTTCCAGTACAGCAGGTCGAACGGCGCGGGCGTGCGGCCCTTCAGATAATTGTCGACGACGTAGTTCCACACGAGATCGTTCGGCCGCAGGAACGAGAACGTATTCGCGAACTCGACGCCGCGCATGAGCCCCGGCGTGCCGCCGTTCTTGCCGCCGATGGTCTGCTCGCGCATCTGCACGTGGGCCTCGTCGACGAATACGTCGAGCACGCCTGTGTCGACGAAGTCGAGCATCGCGGTGAGCAGCGTCATGGACGACGCCGGATGTTCGCCGCGCGCGGCAGCGACAGCGAGCGCCGTGGCGAGCAGCGTGCCGCCCACACAGAAGCCGAGCGTATTGATCTGCTCGCGCCCGCTGATGCTGCGCACCGTGTTGATCGCCGTGAGCACGCCGTCTTCGATGTAATCGTCCCAGCTCTTGTCGGCGATAGACGCGTCGCCGTTGTGCCACGAAACGAGGAACACCTGCTGGCCCTGCTCCAGCGCATACGCCACGAGCGAATTCTCGGGCTGCAGATCGAGGATGTAGAACTTGTTGATGCACGGCGGCACGATCAGGAGCGGACGCTCCCGCACGGTGGCCGTGCGCGGCTTGTACTGGATCAGCTGGAACAGCGCGTTCTCGTACACGACCGAGCCTTCGGTGGTCGCGAGATTGCGGCCCACCACGAAGCGTGATTCGTCGGTTTGCGAGATCTTGCCGCGCGTCATGTCGCCGATCAGATTCATCACGCCCTGGCGCAGACTCTCACCGTGGGTTTCGAGCATGGCGTTCTGCGCGTCGGGATTGAGCGCAAGGAAGTTGCTGGGCGACGCCGCCGCGGTCCACTGCTGCACGGCGAAGCGGATGCGCTCGCGCGTTTTCGGATCGGTGTCGATTGCGTCGACGAGCTCGTGCAAATAGCGCGCGTTGAGCAGATACCACGCGGCCGTGAAAGCATACGCGGGTGTCGCCTTCCAGGCGTCGGAGCTAAACCGCCTGTCCTTGAGTTCGGGCGCCTTGGGTGTGGTCTCGGTGGCCTGGCGCAGCAGCTCGAGTGCGTCGCGTGAATAGTCTGCTTGCAGATGCTGCAGGCGGGTGGGTTCGATCAACGCCGTGGGAAGCTTGAACCCTTCGAACGGGTTGACCGCGCCGAAGGGGTTGGTGCCGCCGAACGGATTGGCCGCGCCGAAGGGGTTGCCGGCGGCAAAGGGATTACCTGCGGCAAAGGGATTGCTTGCGCCAAAGGGATTGGTCGCGCCGAAAGGATTGGCTGCACCGTTGGCCGCGGGCGGCCACCAGTTGCCCGCGAGCCCTGCCAGGGGGGCTTGCTGCGCCGCGCCGCCCGTTTGCTGCGCAGCATTCATGGCGCTCGTCCAGGCGTTCGTCCACGCGTCGAGATAGTGCTGCATGCCGGCAGCGTCGGGAGCGAAAGACTGAGTGAAGCGCGCTGCGTCGTCAGTTGGTGCGCCCGTGCCCGGGGCCGTCTTGGAACGTTGAGATGCCGTCATGCCTGCTTTTGACCGATGTGTCCAGAAGGACTGGTTGAGAGGCAGGTGGTACGCATACGGGCACCATTGCGGCGCTCGTCACGTCCTGTCCCGTGGGTGAGGGACATTCTTGCTCCCCATGGCAAAGCGTGTCAATGCTTGTGCCCGATTTTGCCGCACTGCGATATTTTTTTAATTATCGTTTTCCCGATGTAATCATTCGTTTAACTCGCGTAAGCCATCGCTGTGTGGCCTGGCGCACAAAAATCCGCCGTGACGGCAAGTGCTTGCAGTGAAATGAACGGTTTGGCGATTCAATGCGCCGGGGATCGTGCATAGCGCATCACGAAATTAGATGCAGTGCAACAAAAATGCCAAGCCGCGAGCGCCGCCGCCATTGCGAAAGCCACGGCGCACGGCGGCAAACGCTCAGGGCTGGAGCCAGATCAGGGCGGCCATGCGGCCGGTGACGCGATCGCGCCGATAGGAGTAGAACTGCTCGCGCAGCGTCACCGTACACAGGTCGCCGCCGCTCACGTGGCGCACGCCGATGGTGTCGAGCCGCAGCCTGGCCAGTGCGGGGAGATCGGCGAGATACTTGCCGCTCGCCTCGGGGCGCGCAACGAAGGCGGCCTCGGTCGCAGCGCGGTGCGCATCGCGTTGTGCCGCGTCGACACCCTCGGCTTGGGTCATGAACGCGTCACGCACGTCTGCGCCGACTTCGAAGGCCGTCGGCCCGATCGCCGGGCCAAGGTACGCATGCAGTTCGGCAGCCGAACAGCCTGCGAGCGCCGCGACACGTTCAGCCGTGCGCTCGATGACCCCCGCAGCAAGCCCACGCCAGCCGGCATGCGCGGCGCCCACGGCACGGCCCGCGCCGTCGCATAGCAACACGGGCATGCAGTCGGCCACCATCACCGTGCAGGCGATGCCGGGCTCGGCCGTGACGCTCGCGTCGGCTTCGAGCGGCGCACCCGCGTGCGCGGCGGCGAGCGCCTCAGCAGCATCGACCACGACCGGACCGTGGATCTGCTTGAGCCACGCCGCAGGCACGCCCGCGTGCGCAAGCAGGCGCGCGCGATTGGCCTCGACGTGCGCGAGCTCGTCGCCGGAGCCGCGACCGAGGTTCAGGCCTCCCGGCTGATCGAAGCCGTGACCGGCCTCGGCGCCCCGCTCCTCCCGTGCCGCCTGCCAGCGCCCGAAAGGCGGCTCGCTCACGCCGCCGTTACGCGTCGTCACCAGCGCGCGCACGCGCGGCGAAACCTGCCAGTCGGGAGACAGCAGATCGGCGGATGTCAATTCCGGGCAGGTCGTCATGCGTGCTTGCCCTCGTCTTGCTGATCGTCGTCTTCGCCTTCTTCGCCTTCCTCTTCCTCGTCGTAATCGTCTTCGTCGCTCCCGATCACGTAGCCCTCGTCGGTATAGGCGCTGTCGAACATCTCGTCGTCGAAGCCGTGTTCGTCCTCGCTCTCCTCGCTGCCGAAGCCGAGCGCCTCGATCAATGCGTCCATGTCGTCGGGCACTTCGGCGCGCCACTGCATCGCGCGTCCCGTCACCGGGTGGACCAAGCCGAGGCGCCACGCATGCAGCGCCTGGCGCGCGAAACCGTCGGGCAGCGTCGCGACCGACCGCCGCCCGCGCGCGTGGCCGTAGACCGGGTCGCCCAGCAGCGGATGGCCGATGTGCGCGCAATGCACGCGGATCTGGTGCGTGCGGCCCGTCTCCAGATCGCAATGGATGGCGCTCACGGGCTGGTTGTGCCAGAGCGTCTTGTCGATGCGCCGAAAGTGCGTGCGCGCGGGCTTGCCCGCGGCACCCGCCACGACCGCCATGCGCGTGCGCTCGCGCGGGTCGCGGCCAATGGGCGCGTCGATGGTGCCTTCGTCGGGCATGTTGCCCCACACGAGCGCGAGATAGCGGCGCTTCACCGTGCGCGCCTGCAACTGGCGCACGAGGTCCGTCTGCGCTTCAAGCGTGCGCGCGACGACCATCAGCCCGGAGGTCTCCTTGTCGAGACGATGGACGATGCCCGCGCGCGGCAGGCCCGCCGCCGCTTCGCCGTAGCGATGCAGCAAGCCGTTGAGAATCGTGCCGCTCCAGTTGCCTGCGGCCGGATGCACGACGAGCCCCGCAGGCTTGTTGATGACGACGATCGCCTCGTCTTCGTAGATGACGTCGAGCGGCACCGGCTCAGGCGCAAACGCGAGTTGCTCGGGCAGGAGGTCGGGCACGAGTTCGATGGTCGCGCCGAGCGGCACCGGTTGGCGCACCTTGGCCGGCTTGCCGTCCACGTGCACGCGCTGCTCTTCGATCCAGCCCTGGAGACGGCTGCGCGAAAACTCCGGAAACACCTTCGCGAGCACCTTGTCGAGGCGCTCGCCGGCGAGTTCATCGGGTACCTGGACCGAGCGCGGAGCAACGTCCGCACGCGTGCGCGAGGCGCCGCTGGCGGGCGCGGCGGCATCCTCGCCGGCAAGCTCGTCGTCGAGCGCGTCACTGGGGGCTGCGTCATCGGGCGCATTGCCCAGGCTATAATCTCTGGTGCTGTTTTGGGCGCCGGGAGCGCCGGCCCCCGGAATAACTGAACGGGTCATTGAGTCTGGGTCACCTGTGGACCTGAAGCTGGACTGGAAAATGCGAGCCTTGAACACGATTACGAAACTGGCCCAACAAGCGGTGGCCCGAAACGCAATGCGCGCGGAGCGAGCACAAACGCTCGGCAAGATTGGCAACGTTATTCGACTTGCCGCCTGCGGCGCCGCGCTCGCCGTGGTTGCGGCCTGCCACGGCCTGCCGGAAAAGACCGACGAAACAGCGGCGTGGAACAACAACAAATTATATACGGAGGCCCAGGACGCGCTCTCCGGCGGCGACTGGGGCAAGTGCGCGAAGTACTTCGAGGCGCTCCAGGGCCGCGACCCGTTCGGCCACTTCGCCCAGCAGGCGCAGATCAACGTGGCCTACTGCAACTGGAAGGACAACGAGAACGACGCCGCCGACCAGGCGATCAACCGCTTCATCCAGCTGCACCCGGATCACCCGGACATCGCCTATGCGTACTATCTCAAGGGCATGATCCACTTCAACGACGACCTCGGTCTGTTCGGCCGCTTTTCGGGCCAGGACATGAGCGAGCGCGACCCGAAATCGCTGCGCGAGTCGTATGACGCGTTCAAGACGGTGGTCGACAAGTATCCGCAGAGCAAGTACGCGCCGGATGCGGCCCAGCGCATGCGCTATATCGTCAATGCGCTCGCATCCCACGAAGTGCACGCGGCCGACTACTACTACCGCCGTGGCGCCTATGTAGCGGCCATCAACCGTGCGCAGCTCGCAATTCAGGAGTACAAGAGCGCGCCGGCCATCGAAGACGCGCTGCACATCATGATCCTGTCGTACCAGAAGCTCAATCAGCCGCAGCTCGCCGAGGACACCCGCCGCGTGCTCGCCGGTACCTTCCCGGACAGCCCGTACATCACCGGCCACGCGCGCGCCGGCAAGGACAACAAGTCGTGGTGGCAGATCTGGTGATCGCCGCTACGGCAAGCTGAAGTACGCTCACAAGCAAAAACGCCACGGAACTACCGTGGCGTTTTTTTTTGCTTCGGCTGCGACGCAGGCGTGCCGCCTGCGCCGCGAGGCCGTTCTCAGTCGCGCTCGAACAGCGCAATCGACTCCACATGCGACGTGTGCGGGAACATGTTCACGACGCCCGCGCCCTTGAGCCGGTAGCCGGCCTCATTGACGAGCACGCCCGCATCGCGCGCGAGCGTCGCGGGGCTACACGACACGTAGACGATGCGCTTCGGCAGCGGACCATTGCCGCTTTGCGCGATTTCCGCGAGCGCCTGCGAAACCGCGAGTGCGCCTTCGCGCGGCGGATCGACGAGGAACTTGTCGAAGTGGCCGAGTGCGCGGATGTCGTCGGCGGTGACCTCGAACAGGTTGCGGCACGCGAACGACGTGTGGCCGTCGACACCGTTGGCGCGCGCATTCTCCAGCGCGCGGGCGGTCAGCGTATCGCTGCCCTCGATCCCCACCACTTCGCGCGCGAGGCGCGCGAGCGGCAGCGTGAAATTGCCGATGCCGCAGAACAGGTCGAGCACGCGGTCGCCCGGCTGCGGCGCGAGCAGACGCAGCGCGCGGCCGACCAGCACGCGGTTGATCTGGTGATTCACCTGCGTGAAGTCCGTCGGCTTGAACGGCATGCGAATACCGTATTCCGGCAGCGTGTAGTCGAGCGACTTGTCGAGCGGATAGAACGGGAACACCGTGTCCGGGCCCTTGGGCTGCAGCCAGAACTGCACGTTGTGCTCGTCGGCGAAGGCGCGCAGCAGGTCTTCGTCGGCGGCCGTGAGCGGCTCGAGTATGCGCAGCACGAGCGCGGTCACGCTCGAACCCACCGCGAGCTCGATCTGCGGCAGACGATCGCGGATCGACAGCGCGGCCACGAGATGGCGCAGCGGCACGAGCATCGCCGAAACGTTCGGGGGCAGCACCTCGCAGCTCGTCATGTCGGCCACGTAGCTGCTTTTGCGCTCGTGGAAGCCCACCAGCACGCCGCCCTTCTTCGGCACGTTGCGTACCGTGAGGCGCGCGCGGTAGCGATAGCCCCACGACGGCCCGTGAATCGGCCGGAACATCGTCTCCGAGCGCACCTTCGAGAGGTGCATGAGGTTGTCCTCGAGCACGCGCTGCTTGACGGCGATCTGCGCACGCACGTCGAGATGCTGCATCGAGCAGCCGCCGCAGGTGCCGAAGAACGCGCACTGCGGCTTCGTGCGGATCGCGCTTTCGCGCAGCACGCTCACGACCTGTGCCTGCTCGAAAGTCGGCTTCTTGCGGTAGCTCAGGTAGGTCACGCGCTCGCCAGGCAGCGCGCCCTCGACAAAAATTACCTTGCCGGGCTCGCCGGTTTCCGTGACGGTGCGGCCGACGCCGCGCGCCTCCATGTCGAGCGATTCGATCTCGAGAATCGGGGCATGAGCGACCGAGGCTTCCACGGCGGCGCGCTTTTCGGCGCGGCGTTCGCGCTTGCTGCGCTTTTTCGCGGGCGCGGACGACGCCACCTCGGCGTGAGCAGGCTCGGCGTAGACGGGTTCGGCTTGAGGGTCGGGGGCAGCTTGAGACACCAGCGGATTCCTGACAGACGATGGATGAATGATGGGCGAAGGCGAGATTGTAGTCGATGTCGGCCGCGACGCTCCCGGTGAACCCTGGCTCCGTTGCCCAAGACGAGGGCAAACCCCGATTCGACGCGCCACCGCGCAAGAAGCTTATCAAACGACCTATCAAGCGAAACCAGGCTAGGGTAGACATGCGACGGACGCCGCCGCGCCATGCGAGGAGCGTGCAGATGAAACTCGTGAGCTGGAACGTGCAGTGGGGGCGCGACGCCTCGGGCGCCGTCGATCTGGCGCGCACGGTGCGCGAGGCGCAACGTCTTGCCGACTTCGACGTGCTGTGCCTGCAGGAAATCACGCGGGGGTTTCGCGCGCTGCCGGGCGGCCCCGGCGACGACCAGTTCGCCGAACTCGAGGCACTCTTGCCGGGCTACACCGTGGTCGAGGCGATTGGGGCCGATTTACCGGCGCTGTCTCGCGCGCAAGACCCGCAGCAAAACCCGCTGCCGCGATTGCGCCGCCAGTTCGGCAACGCGCTCGCCACGCGCCTGCCGGTGGCGCAGGTCTTTCGCCATGCATTGCCCTGGCCCGCCGAGTCGAGCGCGCCGTCAATGCAGCGCGTTGCGCTCGAAGCCGTACTCGACGCGCCGGGTGGCGCGTTGCGCGTGCTGGTCACGCATCTGGAGTTCTACTCGCTGCGCCAGCGGCTTGCCCAGGTGGACGAGCTACGGCGCCTGCAGCAGGAAGCGGCCGATCATGCGGCGCACCCCGCGCCCGCAGAGAACGACGTCGGGCCGTTCGCCCCCACCGCGCGGCCCGTCGGCGCGATAGTCTGTGGCGACTTCAACAGCGCGTGGGGCAGCGAAGCGTACACGCGCATGCTCGAACCGCTCGCCGGCAGCCCCGCATTCATCGACGCCTGGTCCGTGCTCCACCCCGGCGCGACGCCACCGCCGACCGCGGGCGTCTACGACACGGCGCAGTGGTCGGATGGGCCGCTCACGTGCGACTTCGTGTTCGTCACCGAAAATCTGGGAGCAGGCTTGCGAAGCTGCGAAATCGACGCCGCGACTCAGGCTTCGGACCATCAGCCGATCGTGCTCGAAATCGACTGAGCGCGACTGACGAGGGCAAACGAAGGCAATCGAAGGCCGACGGCGCGCGCGCAAGGATCAACCGGCAAACGCGGCCAGATACTCGCTCCAGTGCGGCGCGCTCTCCATGGCGAGCGACTGCTTCACGAAATCGATCTCATCCGCATATTCGCGTTCGGTGAATCCACCGCGCATCAACTGGAACCGGCAATAAAGCAGATACGTGTTGACGACGTCGGTTTCGCAGTAGTTGCGGATTTCCTCGATGCGGCCTTCCTGAAACGCCGTCCACACCTGGCCACCGTCCATGCCGAGCTTGCCCGGAAAGCCGCAGAGCTTCGCGAGCGCGTCGAGCGGTGCGTTCGCGCGCGCCTGGTACATCGCGAGCAGATCCATCAGGTCGGTATGGCGGGAGTGATAGCGGCTGATGTAGTTGTTCCACTTGAACTCGCGGTCCGCATCGCCCATTTCCCAGTAGCGCACTGCACGAATGCCGTGCACGAGCGCCCTGTAGTGCAGCACCGGCAGATCGAAGCCGCCGCCGTTCCACGAAACGAGTTGCGGCGAGTACTTCTCGATCGTGCGGTAGAACGAATCGATCAGGCGCGCTTCGCCGTCTTCGGGTGTGCCGAGCGAGCGCACACGAAAGCCCTGCCCGTCACGGAACACGCACGAGATCGCGGCGACCCGCTGCAGATGATGCGGCAGGAAATCGCTGCCGGTCTTCTCGCGGCGCGCCGCGAACGCATGCGCGGCCACTTCGGCGTCGGTGAGCGTGGCGGGCAAATCATCGAGACGGCGAATGCCGTCGACATCGGGAATCGTCTCGATGTCGAATACGAGTACGGGAACTGTCATTCAGATGGACTGCGAGGTTTTATAGAACGGCATCCTTGCGCACGCCGTTCGAAGCGAAAAAGCGCTTGAGGCGCACCAGCGCTTCTTGCTGGATTTGCCGCACGCGCTCGCGGGTGAGGCCCATTTCGTCGGCCAGTTCTTCGAGTGTGGCCGGTTCGATATGGTTCAGCCCGAAGCGCCGCTCAATGACATGACGATGCTTATCGGATAACCGCCCGAGCCATGCACGCGTAAGCGTTTCGAGTTCGCGATGCTGCACTTCGGCGTCAGGAGACTGGCTCTGGTCGTCCGACAGCAAGTCGAGCAGGCTGCTGGCCGGGTCGAGGTCGAGCGGCGCGTCGAGCGATGCCGTGTGCTCGTTGAGCGCGAGAATGTCGGTGACTTCCTCGGTGGTCTTGCCGGTGAGATAGGCAATGTCGTCGATGCTCGCGTCGCGCCGCTCAGAAGCCGAATCGGCGTTGAGCGAGTTCTTCTCCAGATGGCGCTTCGCGCGCAGCACCTGGTTGAGCTCGCGAATCACGTGCACGGGCAGCCGCACGGTGCGCGCCTGATTCATGATCGCGCGCTCGATGCTCTGGCGGATCCACCAGGTCGCGTAGGTCGAGAAACGGAAGCCGCGAGTCGGATCGAACTTTTCGATTGCGTGCATGAGGCCGAGGTTGCCCTCCTCGATCAGGTCGAGCAGCGGCACGCCGCGGTTCAGATATCCCTTGGCAATGCTGACGACGAGGCGCAGATTGCGCTCGATCATGACCTGGCGCGCCTCGAACTCGCCGGCCTTGGCGAGCCGCGAGTAGCGCTGCTCTTCCTCGACGGTGAGCAGCGGCTTCACGCTGATCCGGTTCAGATAATGCTGGATGGTGTCGGCCGTGAGCTCGGCCTGCAGCATGGCGCGGAAATCGTCGGCGTCGGGCGCGCTCTCGGCGGCATCGGCCGTATCGGCTGTGCCGCCTTCCTCGCTGGCCGCCTCGCGCTCGTCACGCTCTTCGCGTTCGTCGAAATCACGCGCGCCGTCGAGGTCGGGCAACGCATCGTCGTCGCCCGACTGCGCGCCGTCCTCCACCGAAACCTGGGCGGCTTGGCTGTCAGACTCGGATTGCTGCAGACGGCGCTTCGATTTCGGCATGGTCGGCTCGCTTTATTGCGGCGGCAAGTACTTCAGTGGGTCGACGGGCTTACCCTGACGGCGTACTTCGAAATGCAGCATCACCC
>NZ_DATJWR010000034.1:0-16477 GCF_035501035.1 Paraburkholderia sp. | reverse complement strand
TAACGCCCCCGCGCCTGACGCGCTCGATAAACAATCGCGTCCCGCTGGGCTGCAGCGCTTCGACCTGACTCACGGTCTTGCCGCAGACCATGCTTTCCGGCGTGACACGATAGGCGCGCAGCTCATACCGATGCCAGGCCTGGCCTGCACCACCCAGCTCCTTTGTACCGCCCAGACTGGCGTCATACTCCTTGCATGCTGCGACCAGGTCGATGCGCAGCAACTTCGGTCCTACAACCGCGAGGATCACCGCCGAGCCTACCGTGCCGAAAATGTAGGATATGGCATAGGCGGTAGGCATCGCATCCAGCAGCGTCCTGGCCTGCTCGGGCGGCAGCCCCAGTCGGCTAATGGCGTCTGTCGCAAGGCCCATCGAAGCCGAAATGGTCTGGGAGCCAGCAAGGAGGCCGGCACCCGACCCAATGTCGTAGCCCCCCAGCTTCACGGCGAGAACCACTGAGGCCAAAGACAGTCCACACTGGACGATCGCGAACAGTGCTTGTGGCAGGCCATCTTTCGCGATACCACGCATGAACTGCGGACCAACCCCGTAGCCTACGGCAAACAGGAACATCAGGAAGAACACCGCCTTAACGTTTGGAGAGACCGTAATATGTAGTTGCCCAATCGCGATGGCGGCCAACAAGGTTGCCGTCACCGCGCCCAAACTGAAACCCTTGAAGCTCTTGCCGCCAATCCAGTAGCCAACGCCGAGTGACATAAATATGGCAACTTCGGGGTAGTGTCGCAATGTTGCTGTTAGCCAGGACATAATTACCCTCGTCTCCGGTTGCCTCGATAACTCAGGGCGCACGTAGTCGCGTTTGTCAACGGATCAGTCACTTGCCAAGCCTCATTAATCATCAATCTCTGTGTTGCCGCGGTGTTGACTTGGATCAATGGTCTGAGATGCACCTTCTGCGTTTCGCGCGACAGCTGCGTTATGTTCGAAGCTAGTCGTCGGCGGGGCATACATTTTGCTGGCCAACGCAAGCAGTCCGCTGCCGCCGGCAGGGCACTACGTCGCGGGCGCTGATTTCCTCAATCGCACTTACGTAAAGTCCGTGGCGCTCATGATGCGGGCATTTCGAAGACGTGGCCGCTCGCAGATCAAGGTGTGGGCAGACGATATCCCCTCGAACGGGTCCTTGCGACTAACCTGTCGATCGAAATTGAGCATTAGACCCTTCAACGATCGCTCTAGCAACCGCGGATCAGCCATGCCGAGCTGTTTCTGATATTTGCACAGCCAGAGTGGCTGTCGCGGCGGCACGCACTGGTTGGTTCGCGTCGCTGAAATTCCAACCGTAGTCCGTATTTTTCTGCTCGGGTGTACAACTGCATTTTCCTGACGATGTTGAATCCGCCAGCGTTCGAGTACTCGAACGCTGGCGATCTGCTTCATGTGGTGCCGACTCACCGAGACAAAGACAACCACGTCGTCACGCTCCCGCTCCGTGCGTTCTCAACACTTGGTCACCGTCGAGTTCTCCTCGGCATGCTTGTGCAGCGCTGGTGGCTTCGCATTTCCGCCGTTTTTTTCGAGGAACTCGCAGGCATTGACGATGTCGTCTGCAAGCAGTTCCGCCACATTCCGGTTGATATGTGGCCGCACCACCACGCGTAGGCTTGTCACCTCCTCGGCATTGGGCGGCATCGAGTATGCTGCGAGTACCCAGCCTTTTTCCCGTACTTTGTTCGAGACATCGAATTCGTTGAAGTTCTTTACCTTCTTGTCGAGCGTCACCGCTACCACGGGTATTCGCTGCGCTTCGTTCATGACCGTGAAGTAGCCGCTATTCACGAGAATTTCGCGCAGCGCGATGGCATTGTCCAACGTGTGCTGCATGACCCTTCTGTAACCTTCGAATCCCTGGCGAAGGAACATGTAGTACTGCACCGCAACCTGAAAGGCGTTGCGGCTGAAATTCAACGTCGCGGTCGGCATTTCGCCACCGAGGTAGTTGACGTAGAAAACCAGCTCCTCGTTAAATACTTTGCGCTCGCGGAAAATGATCCAGCCGAGGCCAGGGGGAACAAGGCCGTACTTGTGTCCCGACGCATTGATGGACTGCACGCGCGGCAGCCGGAAGTCCCATTTGTAGTCAGGGTAAAGGAACGGATTGACGAATCCTCCCGACGCGCCATCGATGTGCATGGGAATCGAAATGCCGGTACGCTTCTCGTAGTCGTCCAGCCAGTCGTGAATGCCCTGAATGTCGTCGTCCTCGCCGGTGAATGTTTGTCCCGCGATGGCGACAACCGCAATGGTATTTTCGTCCACGTACTTATCGAGATGTTCCGCCGTCAACCGGTAGTTGCCCGGACTCAGCGGCACGATGCGCGGTTGGACATCGAAATAGCGAAAAAACTTTTTCCATACGATCTGCACATTTCCGCCGGTGACCATATTTGGCTTACTCGCGTCTTTTCCTTCCGCTTCCCTTCTCTTGCGCCAGTTCCACTTGTGCGCGAGGCCGCCGAGCATGCACGCCTCGGACGAGCCCACCGTCGCCGTGCCGTACGGCTCCACGCCTTTCGGGCCGTTCCATAGCTGATGCAACCACCTGACCATCCGCGTTTCCATCGCGAACACCTGTGGATACATGTCATGGTCGATGTAGTTCTTGAATATGTTGCGCTTCGCCGTCTCCGCAGCCTCCGGCTCGGCCCAGGTGGTGACGAACGACGACATGTTTAGCATCGGGTTCGCGTCGGTCCACTCGGCGCTAATGACGACCGCGGCCGCCGCGCGCGCGGACATCCCGTCTTTCGGAAATTCGTTCTCTGGGATCGGATAGTTGAATTCGTCATAGGGTGTGATCTTCTCGCTGTCCGTAGTCATCTAGTACTCCCTGATGGAGAAAGGTTGGATGCAAAGGCCGCCGTAACCGGCTGGATCGCCCGGTTGGCCGGGGACGGGACTTACAGCACCCTGTTCTTGTCAAGCTTGTTGCCGGTCGCGGCGTTGTAGCGCTCGACATAATCGGCAAGCAGCGCTCGAATGGCGTGGCCTATCTTCCGATAGTCGGACTCGTTCAGGTTCGCAAGCGATACGCGGCCGGAAGGATGCGGCGTGCCGAATCCCCGCCCCGGCAACAGCACCACGCGCGCTTCCCGGGCCAGTCTGAACAGCAGTTCCGACGGCTCGGTATTCTTCATGAGCCACTCGACAAAATCGCGTCCGTACGCACGTTCGCCGAGAAACTCCAGGTCGAGAATCGTGTAGTAGTCGACCTGGTTTGTGTCGTTGTCGTCGAATGAGATGCCGATCTCTTCGTAAAGCGCACGCTTGCGGCTGCGGATCAGGCGCTTCAGCGCTTTTTTATAGGCGTCCGGCGTGTCCATCAGTGAGAACAGCGAGAACAGCACCATCTGCACCTGCTGCGGAGTCGACAGGCCGGCAGTGTGATTCAGCGCCACCGTGCGGCTGTCCGCGACCAAGCGGTCAATGAACTTTAGCTTGTCGGGCTCAGTCGTGATCGATTCGTAACGCTTGTGTAGCTCCTTCCTGGCGTCCCCGGGCAGTTCGGCGATCAGCTTGTCGAGCACGTTGTCGCGATGTGTAGCGATTGCGCCGAGACGCCAGCCGGTCGCGCCGAAATACTTGGAGTACGAATACACGAGGATGGTGTTTTTCGGAGCGAGAGCGAACAGCGAGACGAAGCCGTCGGCGAAGGTGCCGTACACGTCGTCGGTCAGCAGGACCAGGTCAGGCCGTTCCTTGACGATGTCGGCAATGTACTGAAGACTTTCGTCGCTGATCCGCACCGACGGCGGGTTGCTCGGATTCACGAGAAAGAACGCCTTCACTTTCGGGTCGCGCAGTTTGTCGAGTTCCTCGTTCGAGTATTGCCAGTTTTTTTCCACGTCCGCATTGACCTCGACGACCTTCAACTGATAGTCGTTGAGATGCGGAATCTCGATATATGGCGTAAAGATCGGCATGCCGAGCGCGATCGTATCGCCGGGCTTGATCAGCCGGTTCTCGCGCATCGTGTTGAAGATGTAGGTCATCGCGGCTGTGCCGCCCTCCACCGCGAAGATATCGAACTCGCCGATGAACGGATGGTCGCCGATCATCTCGCGGCGCAGATACTGGCCGACGATGACCTCCGACAGCTTCAGCATTCGGTCGGGCACCGGATAGTTCGACGCGAGAATGCCCTCGCACATCTCATACAGGAAGTCGGCTGCCGACAGTCCGAGCTGATCCCGCACATACGATACGGCGCTAGCCAGAAAGTCGATGCCCGGCACGCCTTTGTTCTCGCGAAGGAACAGATCGAACCGCTCGCCAAGCCCTTCGCGCTTCGGAAAGCCGCCGACGCCTTCCGGCATATAGGCAAACGAGCGTTCCGCCTCGCGCATCGCAAACAGACCGAGTTGCCAGAAACCGTGGCGCGGAATGGTCGCGACGAAGTTGGGATTTCCGCGCCCGGCATTGAGCATCGCGAGGTTCGCCGCTCGCTCAACCGCGCCGCCGCCCGCCGCCTTGATCAATTCGTCTTTCAGTTCAAACGGACTGAGTGCGGCCAGCCCCGCCGCTTTCTCGGCATCCTGCATTTCCCGCTTGCTCATTTGCGTTCTCCAGAACGAGGTTTGCCGGATCGGCTCGCCCCTCGTTACGCTTCCGACTCACGCTAGAATCATGATGATGACCATGCCCCAGATCGTCAGGAGCGTATTACCTACCGCGTAGGTAACGGTGTAGCCCAGTCCCGGGATCTGGCTTTTCGCTGCGTCACAGATCATCCCCAGCGCCGCGGTCGTGGTTCTTGCACCGGCACACACGCCGAGCAGGATGGCCGGATGGAAATGAAAGACGTAGCGCGCGATTAGCATGCCGAGGACCAGCGGCACAGTGGTGGCCATGATCCCCCACAGGAACAGACCGACGCCGAGATGCTGCAGCCCGGCGACAAACCCAGGCCCAGCCGTAAGACCCACCACTGCGATGAACACATTCAGACCGACCGAGTTCATGAACCATACGGTGGGCTCCGGAATCCGGCCGAAGGTTGGGTGGATCGCGCGCAGCCAGCCGAACACGAGGCCTGCGATCAGTGCTCCGCCGGCCGTCGACAACGTGATCGGGACACCTGCGACGTTGATGACGATCGCACCCACCAGTGCGCCGACGGTGATCGCGAGGGCGACGAACGCTACGTCCGTCATGTTGGTTGGCCGGTCCAGCACGCCAAGCACCTTCGCGGCGGCACTCGTGTCCTGGGTCCGTCCGACGATCGTTATTGTGTCGCCACGATGCAGCTTCGTATTGGGCAGTACCGGAATCTGCGTTTCCGTGGGTCCCCGCTTGATTTTCCGGAGATAGACGCCGCGCGCAAGCGGCAAGCCTGCAAGCTCCTGCAAGGTCTTGCCATCCACCGCCTTGCTGGTGACGTAGACATCCACGCCTTCGGCCGGTACTGCCAGGAGTTCGGGATCGTCCACTTCCAGTGCCCGCGCTCTGCGAACCGCGACGGCCTGATTGTCCGAGTCCTCCCCGGTCGCGCCGCGGGCCCCGAGCACAGAGAGCAGCTGGTCACGAGGACCGGCTATCGCGACGACATCGTCAACCTGCAGAACCAGATCGAGGGTCGCCTCCTGGACCGTGCCCCCGCGTCTCACTCGTTCGATGAACAAGCGCGTGTTTTCAGGCTGGAGCGCTTCAACCTGACTGACCGTTTTGCCGCACACGACGCTGTCCGGCACAACCCGAAAAGCACGCAATTCGTACCGGTGCCAGGCCTGGCCGGCGCCGCCAAGTTCCTTGCTTCCACCGAGACTCGCCTCGTATTCCTTGCATGCCGCGACCAGATCGATGCGCAACAGCTTCGGGCCGAGCGTCGCGAGGATCAGTGCAGATCCGATCGTGCCAAAAATATAAGAGATCGCGTAGGCGGTCGGCATCGCGTCGAGAACGACTTTGGTCTGATCGGGCGGTAACGCCAGCCGGTTGATGGCATCCGTCGCAAGCCCCATTGAGGCTGATATTGTCTGCGAGCCGGCGAAGAGTCCAGCCGCCGATCCGAGGTCGTAGCCAGCCAGTTTCGCTGCAAGAATCACCGAGCCCAACGACAGCAGACACTGCACGATAGCGAAGAGTGCCTGCGGCAAGCCGTCCTTGGCGATGCCGCGCACAAACTGCGGTCCCACGCCGTAGCCCACGGCAAACAGGAACATCAGGAAGAACACCGACTTGACGTTGGGCGATACGGTGATATGAAGCTGCCCAATCGCAATGGCAGCCAACAGCGTTGCCGTGACTGCGCCCAGACTGAACCCCTTAAAGCTCTTTCCGCCGACCCAATAGCCGATCGCGAGTGACAGGAATATCGCGATCTCGGGATAGTGTTGTAGCGTTGCAGCTATCCATGCCATTTCAGTCCTCGTCTGCGGTTCACCCGTTGACACCAATGTGCCGGGGGGGCGTCCGTAAATCTTCGTCGCCATTCATCCGGAGATTGATCGAATGCGCGGATCGGTCTTTCTCCATTGTTACGGTGGCTCTTTTCGCGGCAGTAAGCAATACAACCTTGGTCCTATGATCCAGCACCGGGTCAGTCAGACACTTTACGCAGCGACTCAGTGCACAGCTTTGGCCTGGACTTCTGCATCCGACTCATCGTGTACCGGCCAACTTTCATTCCTGCACTTGTACGCTGTTCGCACGCGCGCCTTCGCCCTGTTCACGTTCATTCGCGGTTTCTTTTCGCAAGCCCGCTTCCGGTGCGCCACCCAGCCCCTGCGTGTCCGGGATGCGAGCCAGTGCGAGATCCTCCTCGAACATATGTTCGCGCATCATCGCGGCATCCAGCAGGCCCAGCTCGCGGCGCAATGCCGCGTGGCGGGCCGCGGGCAGCGTCTTCGTCAGGTTCTCGATCATTGCACGCTGACGCCGTACGATCTGCAAACTGCCAGCGCCGCACTGCCGTATTTCCCTGAAGCTGATGTGCACATAGTCGTCCCAGTCCGGCGTGCGAAAGAGCACGCGAGGTTTCCCGCTCTCGTCGCACACGACCCGGTTCGCAAGAGAGCGCTTCCCGACCAGACGGAGCAGCCTGTGCAACTGGTCGATGGCCAGCACGGCGGTCGTGGGATCATTGATCGCGGGAGACAGTGCCTTTATCGCGATATCGACTTCGATCCGGAATGCGAACATGGGATCCTGCTCCATCGTCCTTTCCGAGCCGAGTGCAACGAGGTTTTGCAAGCGCCGTTCGCTGATCGTATCGCTGCTTCCGGTCAGGTAGAAGAGCGGTTCGTCCGTGGCAAGAAAATCGCCGACCTGAACGGCGAACTCGATGACACACCCACAACGTCGGGCTTCGCGTGCGAGGCCCCTCAGATTCACCGCCAGCACGACACCGGATCGCCCCCTATGACAGACAATGCGTGGCCCCGTCTCATCGTTGCTGGCCCCGCTTTTCCCGTCTGCGCTTGCGATCGACTGCTGCGAGCGCGATGCCCATTCATGCACGGCTGACGGATTCGCGTGCCTCTGCTCTTCGTCGAAGGGATAAGGATAAATGCTATCGATGGCGGTAAATCCCTGCTCTGCCACGCGGCCTATCAGGCTGACAGGCCGCATCAGCCGCGCGGAATAGTCAATCAGCAGAATGAATGCGATGAGTGATGCGAGTCCGATCGTCGTCGCAAGGAACACCTGCAATTGTGGCACTAGCGCAGATTGGCCCAGTTCGGCCATGGTCCTGTGCGTCCACAGCAGCGAAAAGACAAACAGCCCCACGATCCATCGAATTACGTTATCCCGCAGGAGAGTGGTCGCAATGATGCGAGGTGTGTATTGTCCACCCGCGACCTGGATGGCTACCAGCATCGAGCCGAAACTGAACACCAGACACGACAGATTGAGGGTGAAGATTCGCTCGAGAATCGAATGCGCTTCCTCTGCATTGACGGCAAAGAACCCGCTTTTCAGATCATACGCATGATGGGCAACCAACCACGCGCCGACGTATTCGGCAATGCGCTTCAAGACGAAGCCAGCCGTCATGGCGAGAATCGGCACGATCCACAGCGATGACCTAACATAGCTGATCACGCTGTATTTTCTGTTCCAGGCCATACCCGTCTCCTGGGGCAGAGGTCGGAAATGCTCGCCACCTGGGCGCACATCTTCATGGCTCCGCGACCGTCTCAAGCAACCGGCGCTGCGCCGGGCACGTTTCTGGTTCGTGAAAAGACGGAGGTCGCGATCTTTGTGTCGATTCCGAAGAGGAACTCTTCGATCACATCGTCCACTGAGATGCCGCGCCCGACGTCACCGATCTGCTGTTCCAGACCCTCTGCACGCAGGATTTCCCGTGCACTACCGTGGGCGGCAACGATCCTCATGCTTATTCCGGCTGCGGCAAGAGCAGCATGCAATGTCGAAAGCATGCGTGCACCCGCAATGTCCACCGACGGTGAGTTGGAGAGATCACATATCACAAGCTTGATGGATGCCGTGTTCGACTGGATCGACTCCCATACGGTCGCTCGCACATGTTCAGCGTTGAAATAAAGCAGTGAAGCTTCGACGCGGAAAATCAACACGCCGGGGACCGTCTCGTTATCGGGATGGCGCTCGACGTCCGAATAGCGATGCGTGCCGGGAATGCGCCCGAGGATCGCCACATGCGGATGCGCAGCGCGCCTGATAAGCAGCAACATCGACGCGAGCACAGCGAAGATCACACCCTTCAGGATGCCAAGCAGCAAGACGGCCGCAAAGGCGACCATAGACACGAAAAACTCATAACGACTAACGCGCCAAACGTGACGCAGTTCGCGAATGTCCACCAGCCCTTTGACCGCCACCAGCACGATCGCGGCAAGCACCACATTCGGCAGATTGGTGAGCAGGCCCGTCAGGAACATCAGGCACAAACCGATTGCAATCGAAGCGAACACCAGCGCAAGCGGCGTCCTTGCGCCGGCCTTGTCGTTGACGGATGACTGAGACAGGCCGCCGGCCACCGGATAGCCCTGAAAAAGACCTGTAGCGAGATTGGCCGCGCCTAAACCCAGCAACTCCTGACGTGGATCGATCTCATAACCGTGCTTTTTCGCAATGGCACGCGCCGCAGAAACGCTTTCCACATACGACAACAATAGGCATGCGAAGGCTAACGGAACAATACCGTCCACGTCGCGAACACGCAGCGCGGGAAAATGAAATTGTGGCAAGCCCCGGGGCAAGGTGCCCACGACCTTGAAGCCCATTTCACTGAGCGGCGTCACCGAAAGCACTACGATGGACAGCACCACGACAAACAATGCGACGGGTCGCCCGGGCAGAAATTTTTCACCTAGCACCAGTAGCGCGAGAGCGCAGAGACCAAACCCGAGCACAACGACATGCGTGTCGGGAAGCTGGCTGGCGAGAATCATAACGCGGTCGAAAAACTGCTCGCCGCCCCCCTTGACCCCAAACAGCTTGGGCAATTGGGTCAGCGCGATGGTGAGCGCCGCGCCCGCCTTGAAGCCGAGCAGTATCGTCTCACTGATGAAGTTGACAAGCGAGCTTAAACGCAGAATCCACGCAATCAAGCACATGAATGCAATCAATATCGCAGTCAGGGCAGCAATCGACGCGAATCGTGCAGGATCGCCGCCCGCCATTTCCGCGACGGTCACACCGACGAGCATCGAGATGGCGGAGGTCGGGCCGATGGCTAGTTGATGCGACGAGCCGAACAGCGCGTAGAACAGCCCCCCAGCGAGATAGCAATAGATGCCGTATTGCGGTGGCAGGCCCGCAAGCGTCGCATAGGCAAGCGATACGGGTATCCCATAGGCAGCAAGCGTTACCCCCGCTATCGCATCGGATGACAGCCACTGCAACCGATAGCGCGGCAGCCATTGCGCCGGCGGAAAGACGGCGCGCCAACCTTTAGCGGGTGTCTTGTTAGCGACATCGACGAAGGGGGTATGTTCTTCTGCAGACATCGCTTTCTCCTTTCGGACAGCTGATCCATAACCGGACCCCAACGATCGTTCAAGTCTCGTTACCGACGGAGTAGGTGGCCATCATCGGAGACGAATTTCCCGGCGCTCATGGTGAAGCGTGCACGCATGCTGTACGCGCTTGCCTCGACTATGGTGATGTTGCGCAAGTCGATCCGGGTTCTCCACTGGCCGCCAAGCTGGCAATCTCTTCATGGATATTCAATCGCCACAGCCCGCCCAAAGAAAGCCTGATTCGCTGCCCTTCATAGGGGAGCGACCCATATTGCTGCACGGCCTGCAAAATATGTCGTTTTCCCAATTGAAAAGCTAGACGAATCTGTGCGTCAGTAGTGTCGGCTGCCCCAAGCGAATCGCGCAGCGCTTCATACGAGATCGCAAATGAGCGGTATCCCCACCCAAAACCGTATGCGGCAAACCACACCGCGGAATCATTCGATAGTACGGGCTCTGTCATCCCGATCAATGGCTCATTCATGACCTATCACTCTGCTGAACACATTACGTCGGCGACCGGTAACCTGCCGGGGTGATAACGTAGTCGGCGTCCAGGCGGCGCCACACGAGGCGGGGAGGTTAATCCCCGACGCCAGGGACTTACGCCAGCATCACAACGCCATCAGGGATTTCGCTGCCGCTGCATGACATTAGAAACAATAGGCTTCGGTGCAGCAGCGAAATTGACTTATGTCAATTCTATTTCGGCGCACAGGCGATTGGATGCGCGTGTTCATGTTCACTGCAAGCTCACGTCAGTACACCGGTCGCCTGGCATCTCATCCGAGCTTGCTGCTGAAAATAGCAGTGCCGAAACGAGGAATCGGTTTGACGTAGATCAAGGGATTGGAGGAGGGGGCATGCTATTTCTGGGCGTGACCCGAATGGAGACCATCCGGAATCAGGTCAGGTTTCATTTGCCGCCTCAAGGGGCGGTACAACATGCGTGCGGCGATGCCGCAACCTCCAGGGCACGCCCATCGTCGGGAAAATCCAGCCAGAGCAGGCGCGTGGGGAAAAGCAGCGGCGAAAGGACGTAGCAGCCGCTCTCCTGCATGCCGGAAGCGATTGGTCGAAGCGACACCAGCAGGTGATCGAGCTGACAGGGGCCGCTGATCGCCGACATGATCATCGATCGGACTACCCGGTCGTCGATCGAGCCGGTGCAATGCTTACCGCACGCGAATGCGTATTCGGACATATTCTGGCCACCGTGCCTGCTGACCATCGGTCTAAAGTCCTATTGCCGGGCGCTGGCGACGCGCCGATAGTGGGCGAAAGAACGCAATTCCGCAGCGGCTGGACGGTATGGAGGTGACATCATATCCAAGGTGCCTGACGAGGCCAAGAAGAGCGAAGGGGCGCGAGCGGAAAAGCTCGATAACAAGACCTATCTGAAGGAACTGGAGCGGCTGCACGTCGAGCTCGTCAGACTTCAGGAGTGGGCGGTGAAAAGCGGCGCGAAGGTGTGTGAGCTTGCCCCCGAAAAACGAATCCCTTGCTGAGCAGGTAAACTCAAGCAAGGAGAAGAAGAACGATGACGAGCAAGGCAAAGCGAGCGCAGTACACGCTCGAGTTCAAAATGGAAGCGGTGCGACTGGTCAAGGCAGGACAAAGCATGGCGGCGGCGGCGGCGACACTGGGGGTGGTTGAACAGACGCTGTACAACTGGGTGAAGGCTGACCGGGAAGGCAAGCTGGCGGGAGCAGGCACGAAGCCTGTGAGCCCGGAACAGATGGAACTGGCGCGGCTGCGTGCCGAAGTGGCTCGCCTGAAGATGGAGCGAGATATTTTAAAAAAAGCGGCCGCGTGTGTGCTATGAAAGCTGTTTGATCGATGAGGGTGGGCCCCTCGATGCCGTCTTTCAGGAGAAGGCATCAAACCACTTCAAGCTGCTGCGTTTAAGAGACGTGGTGGTGAGCGTTGAAGAAAAGGCGCAGTGAATGCGTCAGGTATGGAATAACGAGACGAGCGCAAGCGAACCGTCGATGAGGTGTCGATAGCTTTTTCCACCCGTCGTCAAAACCAGGGTCCACGCTGCACCCTGGGACAAACCAAGCGGGAGCCTGATGACTGGCTTGGTGGCGACCGGCATATAGACGGCGTGACGATACTCCAGGCGATTGAACGGAACATAGGAACCTGTCATCTCGATGCGAAGGGAGAAGCTTGATTTGAAGGACTCGAAGAAAGCGAGAGTACCGATGCGGGGTACAGGGACGGAGCATTTCGTAGTAGCGGTGAAGCCTCGTAATGGGGGCGGAGCGAAGGGAATGCGTCGTCCGGCAAGACCCGTCGGCCAACCAGAGAATGGGATGAGCCGATGAGTCGAGCCCGGCCGTTTGCAATAACGAAGCAGTCTGTGTGGGCAGCATGGCTTCAGGTGAAAGCGAACCATGGCGCGCATGGTGTGGACGGGCAAACCATCGAGGCATTTGAAGAGCGGCTTGGACGCAATCTGTACAAGCTGTGGAACCGGATGTCTTCAGGGAGCTACTTCCCCCCGCCGGTGCGCGGCGTGGAAATTCCGAAGGGCAATGACAGGAATCGCAAGCGGTTACTGGGAATTCCAACAGTGGCGGACCGCGTTGCCCAGGCGGTTGTGCGCAATTATCTTGAAGCGCAGGTAGAGCCCTGCTTCCATCCGGATTCCTATGCTTACCGTCCTTCCAGGTCGGCGCTGGATGCGATTGCTGCTGTTCGGAGCCGTTGCTGGAAATACGATTGGGTACTGGAATTTGACATCAAAGGTGCGTTTGACCACGTTGACCACGAACTCATGATGAAAGCGGTGCGGCAGCATGCCCGTTGCACATGGGCGGAGCTGTACGTCGAACGCTGGTTGAAGGCGCCAATGATGAGGGGGCAGGAAATGGTGTCGCGGACGCAGGGCACGCCGCAGGGTGGTGTCGTCAGCCCGGTGCTGTTTAATCTCTACATGCATTATGCCTTTGATAGCTGGATGGCGAGGCACTTTCCGGAAACGTCCTTCGTGCGGTACGCCGACGATGGATTGGTCCACTGTAAAAGTGAAGCCGAAGCCAGACGGTTGCTGGAGGCAATCGGTGCGCGTCTCAAGGCCTGTGGCCTGGAACTGCATCCTGAGAAGACGAGGATCGTGTACTGCCGGGATGGGAATCGCAAGAAAGACTATCCCTACACGAGCTTCGACTTTCTGGGATACACCTTCCGTGGCCGGCTGGCCAAAAGCAAGCGCGGCATCTACTTCAACAGCTTCAGTCCTGCGCTCAGCAGCAAGGCCGCGAAGCGCATTCGCGAGAAAATGCGGCTGTGGGACATCGGCCGCTGGACAGATGCTGGGATTGAAGACATTGCCGAGCGGGTCAATCCAGCCCTGCGCGGATGGTGGAACTATTACGCGGCGTTCTATATGAGCGTATTCAAACGCGTGGTCGGCCACCTCAACGACATTCTGGCGAAATGGGCGGCGCGCAAGTACCGTCGGTTCAAACGAAGTCGTGCCAAGGCTCGGACGTGGCTCAGGCTGTTGGCGGCGCGTGCACCGGATCTGCTGTATCACTGGAAGGTGGGGGTATTGCCTCCGGCTGGATGACAAGAGCCGTATGAATCGAGAGATTCACGTACGGATCTGTGAGGGCCTGGCGGGGAAGTTCCGCCGGGCTACTCGACTCTTCGCGAAGGACCTCCTGTGAAGTTCGCTTGGATTGACACACAGTGCCGGCAATACCCGCTTGCGGCGCTGTGCGAGGTCCTTGGCGTGAGCGTGAACGGCTATCGTGCGTGGAAGCGCGGCGGCACGCCCGAGCGTCAGCGGCTGACCGATGCGCAGTTGCTCACGTTGATTCGGACGATTCACGCCGAGGTCAAAGGCGCCTACGGCTCGCCGCGCATGACCGAAGAGGTTCGCTCTCGAGGCTTCCCAGCCAGCAAGGCACGGGTCGAGCGGTTGATGAGCGCCAACGGTATTCGGGCCCGCCACAAGCGCCGTTACCGCGTGACAACCGATTCCCGGCACAAACTGCCGGTCGCGCCGAACGTATTGAACCGCAACTTCACGCCGGTCGAGCCCAATCAGGTGTTCACCTCGGACATCACGTACATCTGGACCGACGAAGGTTGGCTGTACCTGGCCGTCACGCTGGACCTGTTCAATCGGGAGGTCGTGGGCTGGTCCGTCCAGCCGCGCATGACGACGGAACTCGTAACCGACGCGCTGACGATGGCATGGTTCCGCCGCCGGCCCGCGCCCGGCGCGCTGCATCATTCGGATAGAGGCCCAATACGCCAGCCACGACTTCCAGCGCAAGCTGAACTCGTACGGCATGCAATGCTCGATGAGCCGCAAAGGCAGTTGCTGGGATAACGCGCCGACGGAAAGCTTCTTCAACAGCCTGAAGAACGAGCGCGTACATGGCACGAGGTATCGCACGCATCGCGAAGCCGTCGCGGACTTGTTCGAATACATCGAAGTGTTTTATAACCGTAGTCGTCGTCATTCATCGCTCGGCTTCATGTCGCCAACCCAGTTCATGCAAGACTGGCTTACGGCTCAGCGGACAAGGGATGCGGCTGCATAACCCGGGGCCTCTGGAAGGCGAAAAACCGGGGGAACCTCAGCGTCTTTTCGGGACCGGCCATTGAGCACGAAGAGCTGACGGGAAAGCGGATTTCCATGTGCGCGCCTGCGCAGCAAGGCTGCGAGGACGCGCACTACCGGGGCCATACGATCCCTCGCGCCGCGGTCAGATGGCAGTCGCACAGATGCCGCCAGATAATATCGCTGAAGGGCTTGCCTCGCGAATTTTCTCCAGGGAGAATCCGCGCCAGCAATGGTTGCCGGTTCTGGCCAGGCTGGTTGTCTGCCAGCAACCCGGCACCTTGCATGTCCGGCAAAAACCAGCATTGACGCTGGCTTCATGCGGTCGGTGGTATCGCAGCGGACAGAACAGACATGTATCGGGCAATGGCGTCCGGAACGGTAGCCATTCCGGAGACAGCCCATGTTCAGACGCATCCTCCTCGAACTCGCCCGTGTCTTTGTGCCGGCCGGGAGAAAGCCTGGTTTTCCGCCCGCGTACCAGCGCCCCTGCCTCGACGTCCCGTCTACCGATTTCGATGAAGTGGCCATTGATAGCGAAAGCGGTCAGTGCCGATTGCGTGACTGCGCGGGAGTGCGTCTGGGCCGTTCACGCCGTCGCGTCTGGAGAGCGCGGGAAGCACGACGAAAAGCACACCTGCATTGAATGCGTCGCTTTGCCATCACGTGAAAATGAAGCACGATCGCGAGGTCACCGCGCAGCGGAATGAGTAACCGGCGCAGACGTTGCCCAGTGACAGGGATGGCCCGACCTTACGCGGGCCTCTGACAGATCACGCCATACCAGCCTAACCCCCGATATGTCTCGTAGCCTGGCGTCGCAGCGAACGAAACAATCGTTCCGTCTGCTGCCCGATAAAAGCCTGTCTGCCTGCCGTCGGCCTGCAGGCGGAAGCGTTCGGTCAGGAGTCCTTGCCCGTCAGAGGCGGCGATCACGCGAAATGCCGAATCGACGATCATGCAGCGCGAGCGCGTCCATTCCTCATCGCTCAGGCGTACACCCTTGACAACAGCGCCAGCCTGCGGCGCCCAGTCGAAGAAGATAACGAGCGCGCCCAGCACGCGGCCGTTCGCGCGGCCGCCCTCGCGGATCGCGGTGGAGTAGGTCGCCACCTGCGCGTGATGCATCATGGCGAGGGCCTCGACGTCGCATGCGACATAGTCCGCGCCCGAACTGGTTTTCATCGCGGCCCTGAACCAGGCCGCTCCCGCCACGTTCTGGCCGCGCACGGAATACAGGCCAGACCGACCGTTCGTGACGACGAAGCCACGTTCGTCGACTACCCATATATCACGATAAACCGTATAGCTGTCGAGGATCACTGAAAGCCGCTCGCCGGCGTGCTTCGCCGAAGATGCGTCATCGCTGGCGAGGCAATCCACGACGGCTGAGTCGGTTGCCCACCAGCGCACGTCGCACGAGCGCTCATAGAGGTTGCGGTCGATGACGTCAATCATGTTGAGCGCGAGATCGGCGCAGCGCTGGCCATCGTGGGAGCGCAGGCGTTCGATCATGTTGTCGCCTAGCTGCGTAAGCGTGGACAGCGATCCGGCGAGATCCTTGTTCAGATCCGTGGTGATTTCCGAGATACGCCTGGAGACATGCTTGACCTGGTTTGCCACTACCGCGAAGCCTTTGCCCGCGTTTCCCGCGCGCGCTGCTTCGATGAGTGCGTTCAGTGCGAGAAACGTGGTCTCGCGATTGATGTCGTTGATGTCGTTGATCTTGTTCGTCGCAAGGCGCCTGACTTCATGCGTGAGGTCGACGATAGCCTGTGGATTCGACATATGATGGTTCCATGAGTGCGTTACCTTGTCTGCCGGTTACGCAAGCTTTGGGCCTGTTTGCGTTGGAGCACTGGATGCCGAATGCAAACGTTGTCTTCACTTCAATGGAGCAATCAGATCGTCGGATGGCACGGATTT
>NZ_DATJWR010000033.1:0-37281 GCF_035501035.1 Paraburkholderia sp. | reverse complement strand
ACGAGGTGTGCCGCGTCGCCCGCGAACAGCACGCGGCCGTGGCGATAGCGCTCGAGCGTGAGCGCGTTGGCCTTGTAGATCGTGATCCAGACCGGCGACCACGACGCCTTCTCGCCCATCATGTCGAGCAGACTCTGCACGCGCGGCATCACGTTTTCGGGTTTGATCGCTTCGTCGGCGTCCTCGCCGTCGCGCAGCTGATAGTCGATGCGCCAGACGTTGTCGGGCTGCTTGTGGACTAGCACGGTCGAACCGGGATTCGACGCCGGGTCGAAATACGCGAGCCGTTCCGTCGGCCGCGCGCTGTCGAGCAGGATGTCGACGATCACATAACGGCCCTCGTAGCTCGTGCCCTGAAGCTTCAGGCCGAGCGACTCGCGCACCGTGCTGCGGCCACCATCGGCGGCGATGAGCCAGTCGGTCTGCGCCGTGTAGTCGCCCACGGGTGTGGAGAGCGCGAGCGTCGCGCCATGCGCGTCGTGCTGCACGGCCGTCACTTTCGTGCGCCAGCGGATGTCGATGAGGTCGGCGTGGCGCTCGGCGGCATCGAGCAGAAACTGCTCGATGTGGTACTGCGCGAGGTTGACCATCGGCGGCAGCTTCTGGTTTTCGTCCTGCGGCATCGTGAAGTGCAGCACTTCGTCGTCGCGATAGAAGCTGCGGCCACCGGTCCACGGCAGGCCTTTCGAGAGGAAGCCGTCGAGCGCGCCGAGCCGCTCGATGATCTCGAGGCTGCGGCGCGAGATGCAGATCGCGCGGCTGCCGTAGCAGACCGACTCGTCGGCTTCGATCAATACCGAGCGCACGCCGTGCCTGGCGAGGCCGAGCGCGATGGCAAAGCCGACCGGGCCGCCGCCGACGATCGTCACGGCGTGGCGTTGAGTTTCCCGGCCGCCTTCGCATTCGGGCAGACGGGCGGCGTACTGCTTCGCCTCGAACGGATACGGTTTGAATTCGGCGCTCATCGAGTGTTCCTGTCGCTGCCGGCGCGCGCGCCGGCCTCATAAGAAAGGGCGAAGGGGGGCATGGGGAAATGCGTCTCCGATACGAAAGTCATCTTGTTCTTGGCGGCCCGCTGCGGCGCGGATGCCGTGCCGGGGCCTTGCACCTCGCGGCAAGGAAGCCGCTGGCGATGGAGGCAGTATGGAGCGTGCGCGGTGGGCCGCTGTCCTCAATTTGGGTACAGCGGGCTTACAACGGGGCGGGATGCGCAGGCGTTCGCGTGCTTGGGACGGCGGCTAGGCGTGGTCCGGCCCGAGGCAGAGCGCAAAGAGCTGCCGCTGGCTGGAAATGCCCAGGCGCTGGTACGCGCGTTTCTGATACGTCACGACGCTGCTCGGCTTCACGCCCATGCACTCGGCGATTTCCACGGCGCTGCGGCCTTCGAGCACGCCGCGCAGGGCGTCGAGTTCGCGCTTGGAGAGCGTCGGGCACAGCCCGCGCAGGCGCGCGAGCATGAGTTGCGGAATGCCGAGCTGGCGCTGGCCGCGAATCGTGTAGTGGTGCCGGGCCGATTCGCCAATGAGCGGGGCAAGCGACTCGACGAGTTCGACCTCGGCCGGCTGGAAATTGCCGGCGTCGCGCTCGCGGTAGAGGTTCACCGACAGCCAGATATCGGCGGCCGGCTGCAACAGCAGCGAGAGCCGGTCGGACACATTGGGCGTGGCATAGCACGCGGTGCGGTAACCGTCGTGCTCGATGTCGGCGCTGCTTTGCCAGTGCAGCACGAGCGACGAGCCGGGCCTCTCAGCCGTGGCGCCGGTGACGATTTGCTGGTTGCCGTCCAGTGCGTAGAAGAGGCGGGCGTAGGTGTCGGCGACGTCACGCAGGAAGCGCCCGCCGCGATGATCGGCCACCGAAACCGTGCGCGGCCGGTTGCCGAATTCGTAGGCGAACACCGTGCATTGCGTGACCGAAATGGCCGGCCCGAGCATGTTCAGCACTTCGGCGGCGAGCGCGTTGGCATCGTCGCGGCCGATGGCCGAAACGAGGCTGGTGACGCGCGAAAGGTCGAATTGACCCGTCTGCCTCGGTCGGTCGAGATGCCAGTAACGCATGTTTCTTAACGGAAGACCGCTGGAAGAGAGCAACTTTGTCGAGACTAGCATCGTTTCGCACGCGAGCGAAGCGATGGTCGCGGGGCCGGATCGCGGCGTTCGGTAGCGCCGTGACCCGGCGTGACATCTGCGCCGGGGTGAGCAAGGAAATGCTCGTTGCGGTAATCTCCACCCTCAGCTGGCGCGCTCATCGCGCCATGTTTCCTTACCTCGACCGAACGCTGCGCGCAGGCTATCTCGAAATGTTGACGCTCCCCACCGCGATTCCACCCGATTTCGGCGCCGGAGCGGTTTTTCTCAGCGTGCTCGTCACGCAGCTAGGCGTTCCCGTGCCGGCCGCGCCGGTGCTGATTCTCGCGGGCACGATGGCGGCCGGAGGGGAGACGTCATACACGAGCCTGATGCTGGCGGCGGTGATCGCCACACTGCTTGCGGACTCGCTCTGGTTCGCGGCGGGGCGCAAGCGTGGCCGGCGCCTGCTCAACGGCCTCGTGCGTTTTTCGCTGTCGCTCGACACCACGATCCGGATCGCGCGCAACGTCTTCGAACGCTACGGCGCGCCGATTCTCTCCGTGGCGAAGTTCGTGCCCGGTCTCGGCCTCATCTCGGCGCCGCTGCTCGGCACGACTTCGGTGGACGTGCGCATCTTTCTGCTCTGGGACACTGTAGGCGCGACCTTGTGGGCGGGTACGTGGCTGCTGGGCGGCGCGGCGCTGCATGCCGAAATCGTGCGCTTCGCGGCGTTCGTGCGCGCGAACGGCATGACGATCTTCGACGTGCTCGCCGTGGCGTGCGTGCTGTTCCTCGCCTGGCGCTGGCTGCGGCGCCTGCAGTTCCGCCACTGGCTCGCGACGCATCGCATTTCGCCCGACCAGCTCGACGAAATGATGAAATCCAGCGCGCCGCCCATCGTGCTGGACGCGCGCCCACAATCGGTGCGCGCGAAGGAGGCCTACCGCATTCCCGGCGCGCGGCCGTTGAACCTCGAGTCGAGCGACGAACTCCCGCCCGAACTGATCGGGCACTCGATCGTGGTGTATTGCGTTTGCCCTAACGAGGCGACGGCCAAGCGCATCGTCAATCAATTGCGCAACAAGCACATTTACCATGCGCGCGCGCTCAAGGGCGGGCTCGACGCCTGGGAGCGCCACGGCTACCCGGTCGAGCCGCTGTCGACCGAGTTTCACATGGCGCATGCCCGCGCTGCGGCGCTCGAAGAAGTGGGCGAGGAAGAGCCGTACACCGTGCGCGCAAGGATCACCGATTAACACGGCGCGAGGCGTCGCCCGACGCCACGAAGCCGCTGCCTCGCGCGCTTTTCGCTATGCGCGCTGCCTGCGCGAGCCGCCGCCCACGTTGTGGCCGGCGTCGCGCGCCATCTGCGCATAACCCCATACCGAGAGCAGCGTGAGCACGCCGGCGCCGAGGAACGCGAGCCGGAAGTCCTCGAGCGTGAAGACGTGGCCGGTCGTCTCGCCGTTGACGGTCGCCGCCACGCGCAGCGCGAGCGCGCCGAACGCGATGCCAAGGCCGATGGTCATCTGCGCCGCCGCGCTCCAGAGCGTGCTCGCGGCGCTCATCTGCGGCTGCGCGACGTCGGCATAGGCCAGCGTCGCGAGCGTGGAGAACTGCATCGAACGCGTCACGCCGTAGACGAACACGACGATCAGCACGATGGCGAGCGGCGTGTCGGGCGTGAGCATGCCGCATGCGATCAGCGAGACGCCGGCAATGGCGACGTCGACGACCGAAACCAGACGGAAGCCCCATCGTTCGAGAATGCGCGTGGTCAGCGCCTTCATGCCGAGATTGCCAAGCGCGCTTGCGAGCAGCAGCAGGCCGGACTTGAACGCCGTGAGGCCGAAGCCGATCTGGAACAGCAGCGGCATCAGATACGGTGCGGCGCCGATGCCGATGCGCGTGATCGAGCCGGTCACGATCGTAACGGAGAACGTCGGGACTTTCAGAGTGGAAACATCGACGAGCGGATGCGGATGGCGTTTCGCATGCGCAAACGCGATCACCCCGATCGCGACACCCGCCGCAACGAGCGCCACCGCGACCCACGGGTTCTCGCCGGGCTGGCTTGCGAGCTCCGCCCCGTAGAGGATGGCGGTGAGGGCCGCGCCGCTCAGCGCGAGGCCCAGCAGGTCGAGCGGCCGGCGCTGCTCGCCGCGCAGGTTCGGCACGATGGCGGCAATGGCCGCGAGCGCGGCGAGGCCGAACGGCACGTTCAGCAGAAAGATCCAGCGCCACGACGCATAGGTCGTGATGAAGCCGCCGATGGGCGGTCCCACCACGGGCGCGGCGATGGCGGGCCACGTGATCGTCGAGATCGCCTGCATGAGGCGGCTCTTCTCGGTGCTGCGCACGACGATCATGCGCCCGACCGGTACCATCATCGCGCCGCCGATGCCTTGCAGGATGCGCGCGGCCACGAACTCGTCGACGTTTTGCGAGATCCCGCACAGCACCGAAGCGACCGTGAATGTGACGACGGCGCCGAAGAACACGGTGCGCGAGCCGCAGCGGTCCGCCACCCAGCCGCTGGCCGGGATGAAGATTGCGAGCGCAAGCATATAGGCGGTCACGCCGAGGCTCAGGCTGTTCGGGCCGATGCCGAATGAGTGCGCCATCTGCGGCAGCGCCGTGGCGATGACGGTCGTGTCCAGATACTCCATGAAGAAAGTGCCGGCGACGATGTAAGGCAGCCAGCCGATCGCGGCGGAGCGTTGCGCTGCGGTTGTCATCGGGCCTCCGCGCCGCAGGGGCGGCCAAAGGCGACGAAGCGGGGCGGGCGAGGCGGGATAGTGCGGGTCATGGTTGGGCAGTGGCGCGGGTTGCCGATCGGAACATTGCGGACCGGATAGTGAACCAGGAAGCCCGCAGCGAAAGGCGACAGTTTCTATTACGCAAGCGCTTATGTACAGCCGCGCGGCACAGCGCCGGGGCTGCGGCGTTGCCGTCGGCGCCGGCACGATGCGCGTAGACTCGTCGGCTGTCGGCATCTCATCGTCAACCGTCGTTTTGTGGAGGATCGGAAATGGAATTCCGTTTTCTGGGTGCGTCAGGGTTCAGGGTGCCGGTGCTGAGCTTCGGCGCGGGCACGTTCGGCGGCAAGGGCGAGTTCTTCGAGGCGTGGGGTGCGACCGATGTCACCGAGGCGCGCCGGCTCATCGACATTTGCCTCGACGCCGGCGTGACGATGTTCGATACAGCCGACATCTATTCGAGCGGCGCTTCGGAGTCGATCCTGGGCGAAGCGCTCAAGGGCCGACGCGACAAGGCGATCATCTCGACCAAGGCGACCTTCCGCTTCGACGACGATCCCAACGGCGTGGGCTCGTCGCGTTTTCATCTGAAGCGCGCGGTCGACGGGGCGCTCAAGCGTCTGCAAACCGACTATATCGACCTGTTCCAGCTGCACGGCTTCGACGCGAGAACCCCCGCGGAAGAAGTGCTGTCGACGCTCGACGAACTCGTGCGCGCGGGCAAGATTCTGTACACCGGCGTGTCGAACTTCTCGGGCTGGCACCTGATGAAATCGCTGGCCGTGGCCGATCGCTACGGCTATCCGCGCTACGTCGCGAACCAGACGTACTACTCGCTGATCGGCCGCGACTACGAGTGGGAGCTGATGCCGCTCGGGCTCGATCAGGGCGTGGGCGCGGTGGTGTGGAGCCCGCTGGGCTGGGGGCGCCTGACCGGCAAGATCCGGCGCGGCCAGCCGCTGCCGGAGAAGAGCCGCCTGCACAAGACGGCGGAGCAGGGGCCGCCGGTCCCGGACGACTACCTCTTTCGCGTGATCGACGCCATCGACGAGATTGCGAAGGAAACCGGCAAGAGCGTGCCGCAGATCGCCCTGAACTGGCTGCTGCAACGGCCGACGGTCGCGACCGTGCTGATCGGCGCGCGCGACGAAGCGCAACTGCGGCAGAACCTCGGCGCGGTCGGCTGGAATCTCACGCCCGAGCAGGTGGCGAAGCTCGACGCCGCGAGCACGGTGCGTCCCGCCTACCCGTACTGGCATCAGGAGGGCTTCGCCGAGCGCAATCCGTTTCCGGTGTGAGGAAGCGGAGCCGCTGTGCGCGAGGTGCACTCAGGCGGTTTTGGTCTGGCGCAGGATCTGGCTCGCGCCCAGATGCAGCGCCAGCGCGAAGAATTCGCGCTCCGCGAGGTTGAGGGCCTTCGCGGCGGCCATGGCGCGGTCATGATCGTTCGGATGCAGCAGCAGTTTCACTTCGATTTTCGCGTGCGACTTCTGGGCGGACTCCATGGACGTTTCTCCTTCGGCAACCGGGCGTTCGGCCCGTGATGGGTGCGTGCCCATTACCGGGCGTCCATGCGCGCAAAGGCGCGCGTCGTTCGCCGCGACGCGAGTGGCGGCAAGAAACGAAGATGACGCGGAGTGGGCTCGAGTTCGCCTGCCGCTGCGCGAGCGCTACGACAGGACACGCGCGCTGGACTAGCGAGGCGCGAGGCGGCGCGATGCGCCGGTAATACGGATGAAGCCGGGGTGAGACGAGTGGTGCAACGGATACGGCACGGCAACGTACTGCATAAGCGACCAACCTCCGGAATTATTTTTCTTGTGCGGCAGGACGCCGCATGGGGTACGGACGAGAGTGTAGTCAGATTTTGACCTAGGGTAAACCCCTAACTCGAAAAGAATTATCTCATCGATTGAGAAAATCGGGATGGGAAGGCGCGGAATGCTCTGTTGTTGCACTTTTGTTCATGTGCAATGACTGGAGGGAATTGCCGGGGCGGCCTGTGCCGCAGCCCCGGCGATGCCCTGAGGGCACGGCTGAGCAGAGCGTGGTGCGTCAGCTTCCTGTCATTCCTCGACGCGCTTGCGCAGGCGCGCGCGCGCTTCGCGAAGCGACTCGAAGCGCCCGCGCGCTTCGTCGAGCACAGTGACCTTGCCGTGCCCGATGTCGTAGACCCAGCCTTGCAGCTCGAGCTGCCCCTGGGCCACGCGCGCCGCCACGGCAGGATGCGTGCGCAGGTGCGTGAGCTGGAGGCGCACGTTTTCCTCGACGAGCGCCTGGACGACCTGATTGTCGTCCAGGCCGCGGGTCTTCACCACGCTGCGCGCGGCTTCCGCGTTGCGCAGCCACGCCTGCACCGTGGGCATGTCGGCGGTGGCTGCCGCGCCCGATGCGAGCCCCTTCATCGCGCCGCAATCGGTATGGCCGCACAGCACGATCTGCCGCACGTTGAGCGCGAGCACCGCGAACTCGACAACCGCCGAAACGCCGCCCAGCATTTCGCCGTAAGCCGGCACGATATTGCCGATGTTGCGGCAGACGAACAGATCCCCGGGCTTTGCCTGCGTGATCATCTCCGGCGAGACGCGCGAGTCGGCGCAAGTGATGAAGAGCGTGTGCGGCGCCTGGCTGTGGGCGAGGCTGTGGAACAGCTCCTTGTTACCCGGGAAAACGTGATGAGTGAATTCGTCCACGCCGTCGAGCAGGTGTAGCAGATCGCAGCCGCACGAGTCGGAATGATCGTCGTGCGAGTGAGTGTTATCTGGCATGGGTGTTTCTCTCTTTATCATGAATCGACACAATCGAATGGCAACAGCGGGAGTTTACGCTGAGCCGACCCCCTGTGGATCGGAAAACTTCTGGCCGCGCCACGTGACGCACCCGTTCTCCACACATACGTTCCTCGATTCGGCGGGATATGTCGATAAACCAGGCGAAACGACGGCTAATTGCGGGAAAGTGGGCTGGGGTCAGCGCGCGGACGCGTTTGCGTTCGAAACGCGATTTTCTCACGTCGCGCGTGATTGGCACATCCGGGGTGTCGCTGGTGGCGTCGCGGTTCGCGGGAATAACCGGCAAGATTCAACCGGCCAGTCGGTCGGTGGGTTCAGGGCGAGGCGCCCTCGATCCGAACGCTGCCTTTGATCAGCAGATTGCCGATGCCGCTGCTCGCGACGAGCAGTTGCTCTGCGTCGAGCATGCCAAGCCGTGAATCGTCGAGCGCGCGACACAGGCCCGTGAAGAGGGAGGGCAGTGCGCGTCGCCGTCGCGGTCCTTGGAGGCTTCTTCTATTGGCATGTTAATCAGGAGTGCCAATGATTTGGAAGTTTCCATCGCTCGACTTGAGCCCTGCGTTACACGTGGTAGGTGAACGGCAAGGCCCGGCCATGATGGTGGAGCGACGGCAGATGGCGTGCCGTCGATTCGAGCAAGCAAGGGGAGCCGTACTCGCGCAGCGCGCCGGCTGGGCGTAGTGCGGCGAGGGTGGCGTCTTATCGCGTTTCGACTGCGTGGCGCGGCACACTGGCGTGCCGCGACGGCATGAAGTACCAGACTGCGCAGAGCACCTGCATCAAGACGAGGATGGCCCACACAGACTGATGTGCGACGGCGGGATAGTGGCCGTCGACCGCGGGCCAGTGCGCGAGCGCAGCGCCAATCGCGATCTGCAAAACGAAAATGCCGATGAAGATGACAAGCGTGAAAGTCGTGTTCACGCGGCCCATCAGGCGCGGGGGGAAATATTCGGCGAGTACCGCATAGGTGAGGATGCCGGTGCCACCGAGCGCGCCGTAAGCGGCCCAAAGCAGCGGCGCGGGAATCGGCGCGCGCGCTGCGAGTAGCGCCTGCACGAGTACGAAGAGCACCATCGTCACACCGGAAAAGAGCTGCACGCTCACGCCGCGCCGCTCGAAGCTGCGTGCGAGCGCGCCGAAGCCGATGTTGCCGACAATGAACGCGCCGCCCAGCACGGAAACGAGCGAGGCCGCGCGCGGGCCGATATCGGCGGTGCCGGCAGGTACGACATCGCGCAGGAACGCGCCGACCCACAATGACTGCATCGCGTAGAACACGGCCTGGGTCAGGGCCGAGAACGTTGCCGTTTTCCAGAACGCGTGGCTGCGCAGGATGTGCGCGGTGCCCTTGAACTGTTCGAGCACGCTTGCCTGGTGATGGGCATCGCGCGTTCGCGGTCCGCCGATCCAGATGATGGCCGCCACGATGGCCGTGAGCGCGGCGAGCCCGAGGCTCACGGTGCGCCACGGGGCGATCGAGAGCAGCCACGAGAGCGGCGCGCCCACGGCCACGCCGCCGAGGCCTCCCACGGCCATCACGAGGCCGTTCACGAGCGTGAGCTGCGCGATGGGGAAGTGCTGGGCCGTTGCCTTGAACGCGGCGCCGAGGCATACCGACACGCCGACGCCGATCAGCAGCCGGCCCACCGTCATCGCGGCCATGTTGTGCGAGACGCCGAAGATCACCGCGCCGGCCGCGGCCACGAGCATGACGCACGCGGTGACGCGGCGCGGGCCGTAATGGTCGAGCAGCACGCCGCCCGGAATCTGCGCGCCCGCGAAACCGAGGAAATAGACGCTCGTGAGCGTGCCCAGATCGGTCGCGGTGAAACCCATCTCATGGGCGAGAAACGGCGCAAAGCCGAGATTGACGCCCCGAAACAGGTACGAAATGAAATAGCCGAGCGCGAACACGGCGAATACGCGCAGTCTCAGTGAGGTCATGGTGCGGACGGAGCCCGAAAGCGGACTGAATGCCTGGCTGTCGATTATTGGCGATAGCCGCGCCCCAGGCCAGCGAGAGATTTCAGACGGCATTGTGAGTAGAATTTGACGCCATGGCCCGTTCTCTTCCTCCCCTTCAGGCGCTGCGCGCCCTCGAAGCTGCTGCGCGGCGGCGCAGTTTCAGCCGTGCCGCAGAAGAATTGCATTTGACGCACAGCGCCGTGAGTCACCACCTGCGCGCGCTCGAAACGGAGCTTGGCGTCGAGCTGTTTCGGCGCGCGGGCAGCCGCATGATTCCGACCGCAGCCGGCGCGCAGCTCGCCGAGCGCGTGCGCCGCAGCCTCGACGACCTGTGTGACGCGCTCGATGCGACGCGCCCCGGCGTGAGCGGCGTCACGCGGCTCGAACTGAGCGTGATGTCCGATTTCGCGTCCGTCTGGCTGATCCCGCGCCTCGGCGACTTCTACGACCGCCATCCGATGGTCGACCTCTCGCTGCGCATGCATGCCGACGTCACGCCGCCCGATCCTTATCCCTTCGACATTGGCATCTGGCATCGCAGGGTCGACGAGCCGGGGTTTCAGATCCGCAAGCTGCTCGACGACCAGGTCGTTGCGGTTTGCAGCCCGGCTTTGCTCGCGCGTTATCCGGACTTTCGCATCGAAGATCTCGCGAGCATGCCGCTGTTGCACTTTTCGCGCCGCTCGTGGCGCGACTTCTTCGAGGCTGCGGGTGTGGCGGGCGTCGAGCCCGAGCGTGGACCAGTGTTCGACGACGCGGGTCTGCTGCTGCAGGCCACGGTGGCCGGGCAAGGCGCAGCCACCGCGCGCCTGCAGCTAGCGCGCGGTTTCATCGAGCGTGGCGAACTGGTGCAACTCGGGCAGGTCCGCATTCCGGCCTCGCTCGACTATTACTTCACGTGGCGCGAAGGGCATCCGCGCGAGGCGGCGATCCAGCAGTTCTATCGATGGATAAAGGCGCAATTGGCCAGCTGAACCGACTGGACACCGACATTGCGGATCGGGTATTCGGGTTAAACCGGTGTCCGTTTTGTCAACGCTGCTTGCGACATGCGCGTTGCTCGTCGAATAGGGAGGTGTCAATAGTGACCGCGATTGTCGCTTTAGCCGGGTATTCATATGGCATGCACCAAAGCGGATCGCACTCCAGGCAATTACGCAGAAGTGCTTGAAAGGCACAATGCAATGCTGGCGAATTGGCGTGTGAAAGCAAAGCATTTCAAAGGCATTTTGGCATCGGGCTTCAATATTTGGGAGCCAGAGGCGAATAGCCGTGCGAATCGAAAGGGGAAGGGCTTCATGCCGGTCATGGGCGGCAATTCGTCTGCGGAAAACCGGCGGCACGGTGTGGCGCGGATTCACGGATCTGGCACGTTTCGCGTCATGAATGAAATAGTTGGAGTATTGTTACTCCCCATCGCGTATTCGCGCGTGAATGTTTCGTAGTGAATGGTGTAGTGCACGGGCCCGTTCTGGGTCAGCAATAAGACTGTGACAACAGGAGAAACTGCATGAAGGCTATTCAGATATTCAAGCTGGCCGCAGCCACGGCTCTCGTGGCCGCATCGTTCCAGGTTTATGCGCAGGACGCGGCTTCCGAAGCCCCCGCGGCCATGGCTAGCGGTCCGACCGCCGCAGCTCAGCATCAGGTCACCCAGTCGAAGGCGGCATTGAGACAGGCCCGGGCGGCCAACCGTGCCCTTAGCCGCAAGGTTCGCTCCGCGCTCTCGAGAGACCGGCAAATCAGCGTTTCCAATATCACCGTGCGTGCGAAGGACGGCGCCGTCATCCTGCAGGGCAGCGTGCCCGAGGCATCGCAGATCCAGCGGGCCGAGGACGTCGCCAAGGGCGTGGAAGGCGTGACGTCGGTCAGGAACGCCCTGACCATCCGCCCGGTTGGAACCTGAGCATCGCTCGCCGGCATATCTCCCGGTTCATCCTGAAGACCGCACATGCATTCCCCTCGGTGGGTGCATGTGCGGTTTTTTATTGCATATCGGGGAGGGCTGTGGTTTACGGCTCGACGTAGTGCATTTCCGGCGACTCGCCCATCAGCAGTGGGCGATTTGCGTCGGCGGCTGCGCGCAGGTAGTCCCAAAGCGACGTGATGCGCCGCAGCTTGCGCAGGTCCTCGCGGCTGCACAGCCAGAAACGGCGCGTCACCACGACTTCGTCGCCGAGGACCGGCACGAGGCGCGGGTCCGGTTCGGCCATGAAGCACGGCAGGATGGCGAGCGCGCTGCCCTGCAGCGCAGCATGGTATTGCGCGATGACGCTGGTGCTGCACAGGTTCGCCGTCACGTTCGGTGCCGTGCGTTCGAGGTAGAGCAGCTCGTGGCTGAACGCCAGATCGGCGACATAGCTGATGAAAGCGTGCTGGCGCAGGTCGGCGGCCGAGCGGATGCGTGCGTGGCTCTCCAGGTAGGCCGGCGTGCCGTACAGGCGCAACCGGTAGTCGCACAGCTTCGTGTAGACATACTGCCCACGTTCGGGACGCTCCAGCATGATCGCGAGGTCGGCCTCGCGCTTTGAAAGGCTCACGAAATGCGGCACCGGCAACAGGTCGATCGACATGTCAGGATGCTTGCCCGTGAAGCGCGCCAGCTGCGGCGCGAGAAAGAAGCACCCGAAGCCCTCGGTCGAACCCACGCGCACGTGGCCCGAGAGCGATTGCGCGCCGAGCGCGAACTGTTCGCTGGCCGACTGCACCGTGGTTTCCACGGCGTCGGCGTAGGCAAGCAGGCGCTGGCCTTCGGCGGTCAGCACGAAGCCGCCCGCGCGCGACTTGTCGAACAGGACCGTGCCGAGCGCTGCTTCCAGCTCACGCACGCGGCGGGCAACCGTGGTGTGGTCCACACCCAGGCGTTTCGCGGCCCCGCTCGCGCGTTGCGTGCGCGCCACCTCGAGGAAGTAGCGCAAATCGTCCCAGTTCAGCGTCTCCATTTTTCCAGTTGTGCTTTTTTGCATATCGGATGGGCTTTTTCATCTCTATGCCGTGGATATTCGAATAACTATACTCGGTGCAGACCGCAACAGACACGGTCGCATACAACAAGGATGGAGACAGACGATGCAGATGCAGTCGACCCCCGAACGGGCGGTACAGGCCGCTTGTGTTTTGCGGTGCGCACGCGGGTACCCGATCACGGCTTCGCCGGTGCGCCGGTCGAGTGGCATGACTGCCTGTTCTACGCCGCGGCAGACATGCTCGTCATCACCAGGACTATCTTTTCCCCGCTCGACTCCATCCTTGCGGCGCTCGCCGTGATCGCACTCGCATGCACGCTGCTCATGCGCTCGCGACACGATTGAAGCTTTTGCGTTTGTTCCTCTATGTCCGGCCAAGGCCGGTCCGTTCGAATCCATCAGGGAGAGTTCAAGATGAACGCTGTGACCCAGGCATCCAATGCTCACGTTTCGACCGTCAAGCTGCTGATCGACGGCGAGTTCGTGGAATCGAAAACCAGCGAATGGCGCGATATCGTCAATCCGGCCACGCAGGAAGTGCTGGCGCGCGTGCCGTTCGCGACGGTCGAGGAAGTGGACAAGGCCGTGAAGAGCGCGCATGCGGCATTCGCCACGTGGAAGGACACGCCCATTGGTGCGCGCATGCGCATCATGCTCAAGTTTCAGGCGCTGATTCGCGAGCACATGCCGCGCATTGCGAAGACGCTGACCGCCGAGCAGGGCAAGACGCTGCCCGACGCCGAAGGCGATATCTTCCGCGGCCTCGAAGTGGTCGAGCACGCATGCTCGATCGGCACGCTGCAGCAAGGCGGCTTTGCCGAGAACGTGGCGGGCGGCGTGGACACCTATACGCTGCAGCAGCCGCTCGGCGTGTGCGCCGGCATCACACCGTTCAATTTCCCGGCCATGATTCCGCTGTGGATGTTCCCGATGGCGATCGTCTGCGGCAACACGTTCGTGCTCAAGCCTTCCGAGCAGGACCCGCTCTCGACGATGCAGCTCGTCGAACTCGCACTCGAGGCAGGCATCCCGAAGGGCGTGCTCAACGTCGTGCATGGCGGCAAGGAAGTCGTCGATGCGATTTGCACGCACGAGCTCGTGAAGGCGATTTCATTCGTCGGCTCGACGGCCGTGGGCACCCATGTCTACCGTCTGGGCAGCGAGCACGGCAAGCGTGTGCAGTCGATGATGGGGGCGAAGAACCACGCGGTCGTGCTGCCCGATGCGAATCGCGAGCAGGCGCTCAATGCGCTCGTTGGCGCGGCGTTCGGTGCAGCGGGACAACGCTGCATGGCGACCTCCGTGGCCGTGTTCGTGGGCGGCGCGCAGCAGTGGGTGGACGAGCTCGTGGAGAAGGCGAAGACATTGAAGGTCAACGCAGGCCACGAGCCGAAGACCGACGTCGGTCCGGTTGTTTCGCGCGCGGCCAAGGCGCGCATTCTCGGCCTCATCGATTCCGGCGTGAAGCAGGGTGCGACGCTCGCGCTCGACGGTCGTGATGTCAAGGTGGCGGGCTACGAGAACGGCAACTTCATTGGACCTACGGTGTTCACGAATGTGAAGACCAACATGGACATCTATACGAATGAGATCTTCGGGCCGGTGCTCGTGGTGCTCACGGCGAACACGCTCGACGAGGCCATTCGCATCGTCAACGCGAATCCGTTTGGCAACGGCGTGGGCCTTTTCACGCAAAGCGGCGCGGCCGCGCGCAAATTCCAGAGCGAGATCGACATCGGTCAGGTCGGCATCAACATTCCGATTCCGGTGCCGGTGCCGTATTTCAGCTTCACGGGCTCGCGCGGCTCGAAGCTTGGCGATCTTGGCCCGTACGGCAAGCAGGTCGTGCAGTTCTATACGCAGACCAAGACGGTCACCGCGCGCTGGTTCGACGACGCAACCGTGAGCGATGGCGTGAACACGACGATCAGCCTGCGCTGATACGCTGCGCGACATAAGAGAGGAATGCTGACCAATAAAGGAGACGGGTTCATGAAAATCGGATTCATCGGGCTGGGCCATATGGGCGCGCCGATGGCGCTCAACCTGCTCAAGGCCGGCCACACGGTGTCGGTGTTCGACCTGAGCGCGAGCGCGATGCAGACGCTCGCCGACGCGGGCGCACAGAAGGCCGCCTCGGCGAAAGCCGCGGCGAGCAGCGCCGAGTGCGTCATCACGATGCTGCCCGCGGCGGCGCACGTGCGTGGCGTGCTCACCGCGGAGGACGGCGTGCTGGCGGGCGTCGCGAAGGGCGTGACGATCATCGATTCGAGCACGATCGATCCGGCGAGCGTGAAGGAGTTCGCGAAGCTCGCCGCCGCGCAGGGCAACGCGTTCGTCGACGCGCCGGTGTCGGGCGGCACGGGCGGCGCGGCGGCGGGCACGCTCACGTTCATGGTGGGCGCGACTGCCGCGCTCTACGAGAGCGTGAAGCCGGTGCTTTCGGGCATGGGCAAGAACATCGTCCATTGCGGCGAGACCGGCACGGGGCAGGTTGCAAAGATCTGCAACAACCTCGTGCTCGGCATCACGATGGCGGGCGTGGCTGAGGCGATGGCCCTGGGCGAAGCACTCGGCATCGACCCGAAGGTGCTGGGCGGCATCATGAACACGTCAACGGGCCGTTGCTGGAGTTCGGATACGTACAACCCGTACCCCGGCGTGATCGAGACCGCGCCTTCCTCGCGCGGCTACACGGGCGGCTTCGGTACGGATCTCATGCTCAAGGATCTCGGCCTCGCCACCGATGCCGCGAAGGGCGCGCATCAGCCCGCATACATGGGTGCGCTCGCGCAGCAGCTCTATCAGGCGATGAGCAGCCGCGGCGATGGCAAGCTCGACTTCTCGGCGATCATCAAGTTGTATCGCGCGGAGAAGGGCTGAAAGTCGTTCGAGTGATGGAGGCGCGCTGTATGGCGCGCCTTTTTTGTGCCCGCGCTCAGCCCTTGAGGCGAGCCTCGACACGCGCGAGCAACCGCCGGAACCAGACACCGAGCAGCGCATTCGATGGCGCGATGGCGCTCGAGCAGGCGAGGATGCGATAGACGTCGTTGCGCGTGACCTTCGACGTTTTCGCGGGATTCAGCCAGTCGTCGTTCTCGACGAGCCGCTCCAGCGTCTCGAGACCGATCAGGATGGGCCACAGGCACGCGAGCCGCAGGCGCACGGCCCGGCGCGGCAGCGCGAACGTATAGTCGATGGCCGCGCGGAAGTGATCGAGCGCGATGCGCACGAGTTCGAGCATGATCGGCCGCGCGCGCGCCGAGGCGCCCGGCTGCAGCAGGTCCTGTGCCCCCAGCCCGGCCTGAGCCAGCATCGAGGCGGGCAGATAGCAGCGGCCGATGCGCAGATCCTTGCCGCAATCGCGCAGTACGTTCACCATCTGCAGCGCCTTGCCGAAGCGTATGCCGCGTGCGTACATGTTTTGTTCGAGCGCGGGTGCGAGCGTGCCCGGCAAATGCATGTAGGTCATCTGCGTCCAGAACTCGCCCACGCAGCCCGCCACGAGATACGTGTAGCGGTCGAGCTCGTCCCACGTGCGCAACGCGGCCACCTGGCCCGAGCGCTCGTCGGGAAACGTGCGCAGATCGAATTCCATGCCTTCGGTGAGTGTGGTGACGATCTCGCGCACGGCCGCGCGATCGGCGTCGCCAAGTTGGGCGAGCACTTCGAGCGCGCCGCCCAGCGATTCGAGCAACAGCTTTTCGTCCGATTGCGTCTGCTGGCCCGCAACCTCGCCGGCGAGATGCGAAAGCACAGTGTCGTCGCTGGCCGCGCCATTCACGCGCTCGCGCAATGCGAGCAGCAGGGCGAGCCGCCGCTCGGGCGAAATGAGGGCGGTGTCGGCGATAGTGTCGGCGGCGCGCGCGAGCAGGTAGGCTTCCCCAACCGGATCGCGCATGCCGGCGGGCAGCACGCGCATCGTGAGATAGAAGGAACGGGAAACGCCTTTGAGCAACGGGCCCAACAGGAAGGCCCGGGTAGAATTCTGCATGTCGGATAGAGGCAGCGAGGGACGGATCGGACGCAGCCGCATTGTAACGTGGACGAAGGGAACGAGGCCCGGTGGAACCCGAACGCGCGTTTTACGACCTGCAGGTGCGTTTTGCGCGCACGGCGGCGCGCCTTGCGGGCCTGCCGCTCCCGGCGGCGTTGCTCGACTGCACGAATCTCTATGTGCGCTTCGGTGCGGGGCGGGCCTTCGATTCCGCACATCCACTCTGGGAAGCCTATCTGAGCGGATTCGATGAGAGCGCAAGCCTTGCCGACCAGTGCGAGTGGACGTGGCGCCATGTGCAGCGCTGTCCGACGCACGAGGCGGCCCCGCAGGTCGTCGCGAGCTTCGGCTGTTTCTCTTATGCGCGCGAGCCACGCGGCGGTGTGCGCCTGCACTTCAACGCGCGCACCGACCACGGCATGTCGTCGCTGGACATCCGGCAGATCGATGCGCGGCGCGACGAGTTGCGGCAACTGGTCAGCCATGTGCGCGAGCACCTGCACGCGCATGAAGGCGCATCGCACGATCCGCTCGTGCTCGGCACATCGTGGCTCTACAACGTGCCCGCGTACCGCCGCATTTTTTCTGTGGCCTACGTCGCGAGTGCGCAGCCCATCGCGCGTTTGCGCGCACTTTCGCTATGGGGTCAATTTCTCGACCGTTACGGCCGCGTGCGTGAGGACGCGGCCGCAATACTGCTCGCACGGATCGAGGGCGAGCGCGCATTCGATAGTCTCCTGTCCTGCTTTCCTTTGCAGGCGCTTGCAGTTCACGCTCCCGTTTCGATGTTTCAGGCTTTTCTGGGCAAGTAACGAATGCCTTTCGAATGTGGCGTATGTCTGCGTGCTTTTCTTAAAGTCGTTGTTTGCGCATTGAAGGCATGCGTAACCGTTGTGGTTACGGGAAATTACTTGCACCGTGAATGCTTCGCACCGGTAAGCGGGAATCGAAAGCTGCTGCATGAGCGGCCTGCATTGGCCAGAGGTGAAGCGAGTGCGCCTGGCATTGCCAGTGCGAGTCCCAATTGAATATTGATGAAAGTAATTCGTGTAACGCACGGGTAATGGCCGTACCGTGCGCGTAACCACTAGACTCCGCCGATGCTTTCGTCACGGAGCGTTGCTCATGTCGTCGTCCCCCGCTCTTGCCATTCATTCCCTGCGCGATTTCGAGCTGACTGCGGACGGCCAGTATCTGATGGTGAACGGCAATCAACCCGACAGCGTCGCGCTGCATTGCTCGGTGATGCATGAACTGCTTGCCGCGCTGTCCAACGCGATTGGCCGCTCGGAGCGCATTCGCCAGAAAACCGCGAGCGTGAAGTTCACCATGCCCTGCGAGGCCTGGGAGGTTGGTCGCGAGTCGGGCGATGTGCAGCACCTCGTGGTGAGCTTTCGCCTGCCCGGCGGCGCTGAAATGTCGTTTCGCCTGCATCCGGCGCAAGCGGTGCATATGACCGAAGTGCTTTCGCTCGCGACGGGGCTCGCGAAGTTGCGCCGCCCAGGCGGCGTGAGCATGCAGTAGCGTGGCTCGTTCGCTTCGCCGCATTCGTTGCACACCCTGTATCCGTGGATGCCGCCGCGCGCGCCTCGCGCCGCGTCGCGGCTGTTTCGTTGGTCTCACTTTCAACCTCCCGCATGACGTCAACTACCACGGCGCGCTATGCTCGCGCGCTGACTCTCGCCGGTCTCGGCTTCGGCGCGAGCGCCGCGGCATACGCTACCGAGCCCTTCGTGGTCCAGGACATTCGCATCGACGGGCTGACGCGCATCGAGCCGGGCACCGTGTTTGCCTACCTGCCGATCAAGCAGGGCGATACCTTCACCGACGACAAGGCTTCCGATGCGATCCGCGCGCTCTACGCGACGGGCTTCTTCAGCGACGTGCGCATTTCCACGGAAGGCCGCACGGTGGTCGTGCAGGTGCAGGAGCGTCCCGCCATTGGCACGATCGACTTCGCGGGCATCCACGAATTCGATAAGGATAACTTGACGAAGGCGCTCAAGTCGGTTGGGCTCTCGCCGGGCCAGAGCTACGACAAGGCACTCGTCGACAAGGCCGAACAGGAACTCAAGCGCCAGTACCTCACGCGCGGCTACTATGCGGCGGAAGTGACCACTACCGTCACGCCGATCGACCGCAACCGGGTTGGCTTGCTGTTCTCGGTGGTCGAAGGGCCGAGCGCGAAGATCCGCCAGATCAATTTCATCGGCAACAAGACGTTCAGCGAGGGTACGCTGCTCGACGAGATGCAGCTTTCCACGCCGAACTGGTTCTCGTGGTACACGAAGAACGACCTGTACTCGAAGGAAAAGCTTACGGGCGACCTCGAGAACGTGCGCTCGTACTATCTCGACCGTGGCTATCTCGAGTTCAACATCGATTCGACGCAGGTCTCCTTGTCGCCCGACAAGAAAGACATGTACCTGACGATCGCGATCCACGAGGGTCAGCCCTATACGATCTCGAGCATCAAGTTCGCAGGCAATCTGCTCGACCGCGAAGCGGAGCTGAAGAAGCTCGTCACGGTCAAGCCGGGACAGCGTTTCTCGGCGCAAAAGCTCAAGGACACGACCAAGGCGATCGTCGACAAGCTCGGTGAATACGGTTACGCATTCGCGACCGTGAACGCGCTGCCGGAGATCGACCAGGCCAATCATACGGTCGCGCTCACGCTGCAGGTGGACCCTAGCCGCCGCGTGTACGTGCGCCACATCAACGTGGTGGGCAACACGCGTACGCGCGACGAAGTCGTGCGCCGCGAAATGCGCCAGCTCGAAAGCTCGTGGTTCGATTCGAACCGTCTCGCGCTCTCGAAGGATCGCATCAACCGCCTCGGCTACTTCACCGACGTCGACGTGACCACGGTGCCCGTGGAGGGCACGCCCGACCAGGTGGACGTGAACGTGAAGGTCACCGAAAAGCCCACCGGTACGCTTTCGCTCGGCGTGGGTTACGGCTCCGGCGAAGGGCCGATCATCTCGGCAGGCATTTCCCAGGACAACGTGTTCGGTTCGGGCAACAGCCTTTCGCTGAACGTGAACACGGCCACGACCTATCGCACGCTTTCGGTCACGCAGATCGACCCGTACTTCACGGTGGACGGCATCAAGCGCATTACCGACGTGTACTACCGCACGACGCAGCCGCTGTACTATTCGAGCACGAACGACACGAGTTTCCGCATCATCTCGTACGGCGCGGACATGAAGTTCGGGATTCCGTTCTCGGAAACCGACATGGTGTACTTCGGTCTCGGCATCGAGCAGGATCGCCTCGATGTCGATGCGAACACGCCGCAGACCTATATCGACTACGTAAACGATTTTGGCCGCGTTTCGAATACGGTGCCGCTCACCGTGGGCTGGTCGCGCGACAATCGCGACAGCGCGCTCGTGCCGAGCCGCGGCTACTTCGCCCAGGCGAACGCCGAGTACGGCACGCCGGCGGGCACGGAGTACTACAAGGCCGATACGCAAATGCAGTACTACTACTCATTCGCGCGCGGCTTCGTGCTGGGGCTGAACTTCCAGGGCGGCTACGGCAATGGTATCGGCAAGCCGTACCCGATCTTCAAGAACTACTTTGCAGGCGGTATCGGTTCGGTGCGCGGCTACGAGTCGGGTTCGCTCGGCCCGCGCGACACGACGACGAACGATCCTATCGGCGGCTCGAAGATGGTGGTGGGCAATATCGAGCTGACGTTCCCGCTGCCGGGCACCGGCTACGACCGCACGCTGCGCGTGTTCACGTTCGTCGACGGCGGCAACGTGTGGGGCACGGAGGGCAGCAGCACCGGCGCGAACGGGTTGCGTTACAGCTACGGCGCGGGCCTCGAATGGATCTCGCCGATTGGACCGCTCAAGCTCGACGTCGGCTTCCCGATCGTCAAGCACGCGGGCGATCAGTACCAGAAGTTCCAGTTCCAGATCGGTACGTCGTTCTAACCTTGCGGCGCGGGCATGGGCGCATTGCGGCGTCCGTGCCGGGCCGCCCGTCTTCAGATCAGCAGTTCGAGCGTGTGATAGAGCCGGCGCCGCTCGGGGTTCGCCGAGGCCTCGCCCGCGCGGATCGCTTCCTTCAGGCACTCCAGAAAGCATTCGGCGGCGGCCGAAAGCGGCACGCCGCGCCGCGCGACCACGCTCACCACGGTGCGGTCCACTTCCTCCTTCAGCGTCAGCGCGCGCAGGTTCTCGCGCGCGAAGCGCGTTTCCACCAGCGGCCACGGAAAGATGCTCACCATGTCAGTGTTCATGATGAGCCCCATCGCCACCACGAACGAATGCGCAAGATGGACGTTGCGCGGCATCGGCAGGCCGTGGCGCCGGAACACGTCGTCGGCGATCATCTCTTTGCTGGCCGGATCCCAGTTCAGCAACCATTCGCATTCCTGAAGTTCGCTCAGTGTTTTCGCTTGCGCGTGCGGGTGCTCCTTGCGCACGACCACGGCCGATTCCGTGGCGAAGATCGGCGTTTGCGTGAATTCGGCGTGTAGCGAAGCAGGGCCTGGCTTGCCCAGCGAGAAGTCCAGCGAGCCGTCGCGCAGCCGCGGCATCACGATATTGAGCAAGCCCTCGTAGAACTCCAGTTGCATTTCGGGCATGCGGGCGCGAAACAGCGTGACGGCGTCCGGCAGGAACGAGAGCGCGAGCCACGGCGTCACGCCGATAGTGAGCTTGCCGCCGCCGCGCCCGCGTCTCGCGTCAAGCTCGTCCTGGGCGCGCGACATCTGGTGCACGACGAGCCGCGCATGCACGAGCAGCGCCTGGCCCGCTTCCGTGAAGGCGATGCCATGCGCGTTGCGCGTGACGAGCGCGATTTGCTGTTCGGCTTCGAGTTCGCGCACCGCTTTCGTTGCCGCCGCAGGCGAGATGCCGAGCTGACGCGCGGCCGCGCGAATGCTGCCGGTATCGGCCATGGCAACGAGCGCCCGGAACTGGTGGAACTTCATAAGGGATAACCCGAGTGCGCACTTCTGGTTGGCGGGCCAACCATTTTAGGGCTGTCGGTGCGAAACAGACGTCATTATTCTCAAGCGAATTCACACTCAGCGTGTCGACAGACTGGAGAATTCGTATGAACACGATGGCTATCCCGGCCGCAATCGCCGCGATCGAAGACGAGATGATCGCGCTGCGCCACGAGATCCACGCGCACCCCGAACTGGGCTTCGAAGAGTTCGTCACGAGCGACCTGGTCGCGCAGCGCCTCACGCAGTGGGGCTACGAGGTGCACCGCGGGCTGGGCGGCACGGGTGTCGTGGGCACGCTCAAGGTGGGCGACGGCGCGCGGCGTCTCGGCCTGCGCGCCGACATGGATGCGCTGCCGATTCACGAGGCCACGGGCCTCGACTACGCGAGCCGCATTCCCGGCAAGATGCACGCGTGCGGCCACGACGGCCACACCGCCATGCTGCTCGCGGCGGCGAAACATCTCGCGCAGTCGCGCAACTTCAATGGCACGCTGCACCTCATCTTCCAGCCCGCCGAAGAGGGCCTTGGCGGCGCGAAGCGCATGCTCGACGAGGGCCTGTTCGAGCGCTTCCCTTGCGACGCCGTGTTCGCGATGCACAACATGCCGGGTTTTCCCGCCGGCAAGCTTGGCTTTCGCGCGGGGCCGTTCATGGCTTCGTCGGACACGGTCGTCATCGACATCGACGGGCGCGGCGGTCATGGCGCGGTGCCGCACAAGGCGATCGACCCTGTGGTGGTGTGCGCCAACGTCGTGCTGGCGCTGCAGACCATCGTGTCGCGCAACGTGCCGCCGCTCGACATGGCGATCGTCACCGTGGGCGCGATCCACTCGGGCGACGCACCCAACGTGATTCCGCAAACCGCGCAAATGAAGCTCTCGGTGCGCGCGCTGCGCCCCGAAGTGCGTGATTTGCTGCAGGAGCGCATCACCGCGCTCGTGAACGCGCAGGCGAGCGCTTATGGCGCGACGGCGCGCATCGACTACCAGCGCCGCTACCCGGTGCTCGTGAACGACGAGGCGATGACGGCGCTCGCGCAGGACGTCGCGCGCGACTGGCTCGGCGAGGAGGGCTTGATCGGCGACATGGCGCCGCTCACCGGCAGCGAGGACTTCTCCTTCCTGCTCGAGCGCTGCCCGGGGAGCTACCTCATCATCGGCAACGGCGACGGGGAGGGCGGCTGCATGGTGCACAACCCCGGCTACGATTTCAACGACGACTGCCTCGCCACTGGCGCGGCATACTGGGTGCAACTCACCGAGCGCTTCCTGCGCGCCTGAGGCGCGCACCCCGCGCGTCAGCGCTTCGCCACGAGCCACGAGCTACGAGCCACACCCAGGACAGGAGGAGATACACGATGAACGCCACTTCGATTCAGGCGCCGGGCGCAGCGGCCCCCGCTTCCACGCGCCGCTCGCGCGCCAAGGCGATCTTCGCAATCACGCTCGGCAACGGTCTCGAGTTTTTCGACTTCACCGTGTACAGCTTCTTTGCCTCGATCATCGGCTCGCTGTATTTTCCGGTGCAAGGCTCGCTGAATCAGTTGATGCTCGCCGTGGGCAGCTTCGGTGTGGGCTTCGTGGTGCGCCCGCTGGGCGGCGTGGTGATCGGCGCGTTCGCGGACCGCGTGGGCCGCAAGGCCGCCATGATGCTCACACTCTGGCTCATGGCGCTCGGCTCGGCGCTCATCGCGTTCGCGCCGACGTACAAGCAGATCGGCCTCGCCGCGCCCGCGCTGATCCTGCTCGCCCGCCTCGTGCAGGGTTTCGCGGTGGGCGGCGAAGTGGGCGCCTCCACGTCGATGCTGCTCGAATACGCCGACGACCGCTCGCGCGGCTTCTACGGCAGCTGGCAGTTCGTGAGCCAGGGGCTCAACGCGGTGTGCGGCGCGCTCCTCGGCGTGGCGCTTTCGACGACGCTCTCGCCAGCCGCACTCGAAAGCTGGGGCTGGCGCGTGCCGTTCGTGATCGGCCTGCTGGTCGTGCCGGTGGGCGTGTACATCCGTCGCCATCTCGACGAGACGCTCGCGCACCCCGTGCCGGTCGAAAGCACCGAGCCCGTGGCCGACATGGCGCGGCCGCTGCGCGAAATCTTCGCGCGTCACCGCGTGGCGCTCGTGGCCGGCATCGTCACGACGATCGGCGGCACGGCGGCCAACTATATCGTGCTGTTCTACATGTCGACCTATGCGATCAAGATCCTCGGTCTGCCGATGTCGGTGGGCATGAGCGCGGCGCTCGTCGCGGCGCTCGTCACGGCCGTGTGCTCGCCATTCGCAGGCATGCTCTCGGATCGCGTGGGGCGCAAGTGGGTGATGGGTGTCTCGCGCGTGGTGCTGATCGTGGTGATCTACCCAGCCTTCATGGTCATCCATGCGGCGCCGACTGTCGCCACGGTGCTCGCCGTCGTGGCCGTGCTCGGTGCGATCGTTGCATTCACGGCGGTTCCCAACATCGTGATGCTGCCGGAACTCTTTCCTCAGTCGATTCGCGTGACGGGCATGTCCGTCGTGTATTGCGTGGGCGTATCGATCTTCGGCGGCTTCGCGCAGTTCTTCGCGACCTGGCTCATCAAGCTGCTCGACAATCCGCTCGCGCCCGCCTGGTATCTGATCGGCTGTGGGGCGGTGTCGCTGCTCGCGCTGCCGCTGATACGCGAGCCGGCGGGCCGGCCGCTCGATTGAGCCTGGCCCTTTGAAATCTCGCCTCGACGCGGCGGCCGCTATGCACTTTTAGCGTGGCCGCCGCGTTTCTTTACCGGTCCTTTACGCGGCGCTGCCTAGAATCGGCTCGTGTTCAACTCAAGCGTGCCGCCCGAAAAGGGCAGCGTGCGCGCCACACGTATGCCGTCACTCGTCTCGCAAGGCTCGTCTTCCCGGGCTTCCCGCTCCACCGCAACGCCGCGGCCCATCCTCTCCCTGCGCAACGCTCGCCAGCCGGCGCCGCAGCGCGCAACGGTGCAACTGGTCGTGCGCGTGCCCACGCGCGAAGCGCAACTCGCGCGCTGCACACTGCATAGCCTCCTCGGCAGCGCGCTTGGCGTGCATACCATCGATATCGATCGCCGTCGCGATCTGGCTTGCCTGCACGTCGAACTCGATCGCCGCCGCGTGGCCGAGGCCATGGCGCTGCTCATGCGCACGCTCTCGGGCGCCGAATTCGGCACGGTGCGTCGGCTCGAACGCGCTGCCTGACACGCCACGCTCATGCGGCCGCACCGCACACGGCGGACAATGCAAAGCCGTCGCCATCGTAACGATGCGACGGCGACGCTTCGAGGTGGAGGGGCGGCGGGCGAACCTGGCGTGGGTGCGCCTGTTCGCGTCAGGGCGTTTCTGAGAGCAGCGAGCGCAGCGATTGCGGCGCGGGCTTGGCCGTGACCTTAGTGGCTTGCTGGCCTTTTGGATTGGGCTTCGCGACTTTTTGCGGCTGGATGGGCCGGGCGTTGAGGGCGGTTGGATGGCCGCCGGCTTGTGCCAGCGTGGCGGGGCTCGCCGACGCGAACGCAAACAGCGCGGCGGCGCACGTCAGGACGTGGTAACGAGTCATCTGAACTCTCCCGCATGGACGAGCGCCAGGCATTGTGCCAGCGCTGCAAGCGGAAGTATGTTCGGAGGAAAGCCGCTGCGCCTCCATCATTTGATGGAGAAACGTACGCCCGGCGCGCGGCGGACCCGCTGCCGGGGTTGCGATTCATTCGCCGGCGCGGCGATCGGCGAGTGCTCGTTCGCAGTCCTTGAGTACTTGCAGGACGAGTTTGGCCTGATAGTTCAGATCGTCGGTATCGAGGATTTCCTCGACGGCGTCGCGCGCCCAGACGGCGTCGACAAACCAGGCGTGCTGTTGAGCGATGTCCTGCGCCATGGCGGCGAGCCGTGCGATCGCGAGCCAGTCGGCTTCACGTGCGTGGCGGTCGAGCCACTTGTGCGCCGCCTGCACGTGAAAAGCCGCGTTGGGCCAGGTTTCGTTGAGATAGTAGGCTCCGAGGCTCCCGCAGGTGAGCCAGCAGAGCAACTCCACGCGGTCGCGCGGACTCAGATGGTGGCGTACATCACTCATGGCGACGCTCGCGAAAGTAACAGAGTTCGATTGACGGGTGGGCGCAGGCTTTCGAATCCGATGACAAAACGATATCACGGCTTACGGAAGATCGCCTGCCCCGCACCGGCCCTGCACGCACGGGTTACATGGATAGCGTCGCCTGGCGGCGCGTCGTATGCAAACCAGGAGTGACACCAGGAGAGCGCACAGAAGTGATGCGTCGTGCTATGGGCAGCGCACGTGTCGTGCCCGCCTGGCGAGTGCGCTCATCGCGCCCCTTGATTCACGCACCTTTGCCGCCGCCCAACTGGGCGAGCCGCGCGGCGGTGTCCACCGCGCCCATCGCGTGCGCCACGTCGAGCGCGCTATTGCCCGAGGCGTCCCGCGCCGCGGCGTTCGCGCCCCGCGCGAGCAGCAGATCGACGATATCGGTGCGATTGAACATGGCGGCGATCATCAGCGCCGTGCGGCCGTCGGGCGAGGCGCCTTCCACGTCGGCGCCGCTCTCGAGCAGGGCGGCGATGACGTCGGCATAGCCCTTGAACACGGCGCCCGCCAGCGGTGACTGTCCGTTGTCGTTGCGCAGATCGGGGTCGGCGCCGCGCTGCACGAGCGCGCGCACGGCGGCGGCGTGGCCGTGATAGCTCGCGAGCATCACGAGGCTGTCGCCTTTTTCGTTGCGCAGGTTCGGCGGCAGGCCCTGGTCGATGAGCGTGACGAGTGTCGTGGCTTCGCCGCGCCGGGCGGTGTCGAACACCTGGCGCGCGAACTCGATGAAGCGGGGATCGATGTCGCCACCCTCGGAGCCCGCCGACGAAGCGCCGGACGAAGGCGACGAAGGCGACGAAGAGGCCGACGAAGGCGGCACGCTAGCGGTCATGGCAGTCTCCTTGAGATCGGACACACACATTCGCGGCGGCGTGGTGCCGTCGGGGCCCGCCCATTGTCGCCGATCTTCGCGAGCGATGAGGTCAGCGCGCCGCTTGTGCAGAGGGTAAAAAAACGGCGCTGCGCGAGCCGCGTAGAAGCGGCTGGCGCAGCGCCATGACAGGAGGAACCGGGTAATGAACCGCGACCGCTCAGGGCACGAGCCAGAGTGCGGCGGCGTAGATCACGAGCGAAACGGCGAACGTGACGGCGGTATAGCCCATCACGCGCTGGATGCGGATGCCCGCGATCGCGACGATTGGCACGGCCCAGAACGGTTGCAGCATGTTCGAGACGTTCTCCGCCATTGCGACGCCCATCGCGGTGCGCGGCACCGAGGCATGCAGGCTCAGCGCGGCGGGCAGCACGAACGGGCCTTGCACGGCCCAATGGCCGCCGGCGCTCGGCACGAGCAGCGTGATGATGAGCGAGCTCAGATAGCTCCAGAGCGGCAGCGAGAGGGGCGTGGCGATCGTGACGAAGGCCTTGGCGATCATCGAGGCGAGGCCGGTGCCTTTCATCATGCCCATGATGCCGCCGTACACCGGGTACTGGAGCAGCATGGAGCCGGTCTGGCGCGCGGCACGGCGAATGGCGTTCGCGTAGGCGATGGGCGTGCGCTGCAGCGCGAGGCCGATCAGCAGAAAGATCAGGATCGTGGTGTTGATGTCGAGATCGAAGCCCTTTTCGCGCCATTCCATCGCGAGATAACCGACGCCGAACACGATCAGCAGCAGCGTGCCGAGCATCGACTGCTCGAGGCGCGACGCGAACGAGGGCGTGTCGCCGCCGCTGCGCGCGTGCGGGTCGGCGCTGTCATTGGCGTCGCTGGCATCGGCTTCGGCCGACTCGCGGAAGGCCGAGACGTGCTCCGGCTTCGGATGCATGCGGATGAAAATGGCCGTCATCACGACCACGACGAGCACGGTGGGAATGAAGACGAACGGCGCGAACACGGTCTCGCTGAGCGGGATCACATGGCCGGTCGCTTTTTCGACGAGATTCAGCGCATTGCCGGGCGAAGCCTGCGAAAGAGCGATCGAACTCGACAGCCCGCTATTGCAGATCGACCAAGCCGAATAGCTGCCTGCCACGAGCCAAGCGAAATCCACGTTCACGCGCTTCGCGATTTCGCGCGAGAGCAGCGCGCCGACGATCAGGCCCAGGCCCCAGTTCAGCCACGCGGCGATGGCGACGACCGGAAACACCAGCAGCGCGGCGCGCGTGGGTGTTTGCGCCTTCGCCGCGAGCGCGCGCAGGAAGCGCTGGATCACGGGCGCCTCGGCGATGGCGTAGCCGGTCGCGAGGATCAGGATCATCTGCAGCGCGAAGCCAAGGATGCCGAACGTGCCCTCATACCAGGACCCGAGCAGCGTGGGGATGTTGCCGTGCGGCGCAATGGCGAACGCGAGCACCGCGACGAGGAACGTGAGGCAGATGGAAAGGACGAAGGGGTCGGGCATGACCCGTTCGAAAACGTACACGAGTGCGGCGACGACGCCTTGCCGGGGCGCGCCTGCTTCAGTCTTTAGGTCTCTTTTCATGCTCTTTCAGCGAGTTCGTAGCATGTGGCTACGGGCTGGCCGGAGCGGACAGGAGGGATTGCTTGCGAATGCGCCCGGCACCGTGCGGCTGGCGGGCCAGCTGGAGCGTGGTGCACGGGGAGGCAAGTGCGGCGCTCCTCCATGTGCGAGAGGCGGTGCCGCCCCGGCGCAGCGGGTTCAAATCACGCCTTCACGCACAAAATTGCATGAGAAGGCGGCCAGCCCGTTCTAATTATTCTCGTGTTCTATATACGAACACGGTTTCGTTTATCGAACGATGCATTATTCGCTTCATGCGGAGTGGATGTCAAGGCTGCGATATCGTCCATTTACAGGCTTTTCGCCGGAAATGAGGGCGAAATGTACGTTATTTGTAATAAATATGAAATTGGAAAGAAATTTCGAAAGCGTCATCCCAACTACCTAAAATGCAGAAGCGAGAGACACGCTTGCGTGCTCGCAGGCACTCACATTTCGTCGATTGCCGAACAAAGGAGACTCGAGATGACGATTCGTCTAGGAGAAGATGCACCGGATTTCACTGCGGAAACCACCGAAGGCAAGATCCATTTCCACGAATGGATCGGCGATCACTGGGCCATCCTCTTTTCCCATCCGAAAGACTTCACGCCCGTCTGCACGACGGAACTCGGCTACATGGCGCGGCTCAAGCCGGAGTTCGACAAGCGCAATACGAAGATCATTGGCTTGAGCATCGACCCGGTGACCGATCATGAGAAGTGGGTCAAGGACATCGAGGAAACGCAGGGCAGCGCCGTCAACTATCCGTTGATTGGGGATGCGGACCTGAGCGTCGCGAAGCTTTACGACATGATTCACCCGAACGCGAGCGGCGCCAGCCCGCGCTCGGCGGCCGACAACGCCACGGTGCGCTCAGTGTTCCTCATCGGGCCGGACAAGAAAGTGAAGGCGATGCTCGTCTACCCGATGAGTTCCGGACGCAATTTCGACGAGGTGCTGCGCCTGCTCGACTCGCTGCAATTGACCGCGAAGCACACGGTGGCGACGCCGGTGAACTGGAAGCCCGGCGACGACGTGATCATCCCGACTTCGGTTTCGGACGACGCGGCGAAGCAGAAGTACCCGCAGGGCTTCAAGACGCTCAAGCCCTATCTGCGCACGGTCGCGCAGCCGATGTAGCGCTTCGGGCGGCAAAAAAACGCGGCGCACAGGTGTGCGCCGCGGACCACGGACCGCGAAGGCGTGCGCCTCGCGCGATCCGCGCAGGGGAAACCCGCTCGCTCAGGCCGAAGGCGTGGGACGCCACTTGAGCAGACGGTGCTCGAGCGCGGTGAGCAGATAGTCGGCGGCGAGCGCCACCACGGCGAGCACGATCATTGCCGCGAACACGCCGCTCGCGTTGAACGCGCCCTGCGCCGTGGAGATCAACAAGCCGATGCCTTGCTTCGAGCCGAGGAATTCGCCGACCACGGCGCCCACCAGCGCGAAGCCGAAGCTCACGTGCAGGCTCGCGAGAATCCAGGAGAGCGCCGAGGGAATCACGACCGAGGTCGTCACCTGGCGGCGCGATGCGCCGAGAATCTGCGCATTGGCGATCATGTAGCGGTCGGCCTCGCGCACGCCCTGGAACGCATTGGCGAACACCACGAAGAACACCATCACGACGGCGAGCGCGACCTTCGAAGCCATGCCGAGCCCCAGCGCGATCACGAACACCGAGCCGAGCACCACGCGCGGAATCGAGTTGGCGATCTTGATGTAGAGGCTGAACACATCGGAGAGCAGCTTGTTGCGGCCGAGCACGATGCCGCAGAACACGCCGGCCACCGAGCCGATGATGAAGCCGAGGCCCGTTTCTTCGAGTGTGACCCAGACCTGCGTGAGCAGCGGCCCCTGCGAGGTGCCGTTCACGAACCAGTCGACGATCTGCTCGAAGATGGCGGTTGGCATCGAGAAGAAGAACGGATCGATCCATTTGAGGCGCGCGGCGATCTCCCAGCCGCCTAGCACGACGACGAGCACGACGAGCCGCAGCGTGATGACGAGCGCCTGGCGCTGGCGGATGCGCCTTTGCGCGGCGCGCTCGACGTCGTCGAGCGAGGCGGTTTCGAGGCCTTGCGGCAAGGTTTGTTGCGGGGTGGACATGATTGAACGGCTCCGGGGTTAAGCGATCTGCACTTCTTCGCGCAGGTCGTGCCAGATCTGGCGCGACAGTTCGACGAAATGCGGCGCATAGCGGATCTCGGACGTCACGCGCGGGCGCGGCAAATCGATCTCGTAGACCTTCTTGAGCGTGGCTGGGCGCGCGGTCAGCACGAACACGCGGTCGGCGAGCGCAATGGCTTCTTCGAGGTCGTGCGTGACGAACACCACGGAACCCGTGCCGCCCCACAGTTGCAGCAGTTCGTCCTGCATGAGCGTGCGCGTTTGCATGTCGAGCGCCGAGAACGGCTCGTCCATCAGCAGGATCTCGGGCTTGTTGATGAAGGTCTGCGCGAGCGCGACGCGCTTTCTCATGCCGCCCGAAAGCTGATGCGGGTAGTGCTTGCCGAAATTGGCGAGGCCCACGCGGCGCAGCCATTCGTTCGCTTCGTCGTAGGCCGCGGACTTCGAGCGCCCGCGATAGAGCGGGCCGGCCGCCACGTTGTCGAGCACCGAGCGCCACGGGAACACCGCGTCGGCCTGGAATACGAAGCCGATGCGCGGGTCGATGCCGTTCACGGGCGCGCCCATCACGCGCACTTCCCCCGTGGTGGGCTTGAGCAGCCCCGTGATCATGCTGAGCGTGGTGGATTTGCCGCAGCCCGTGGGCCCGACGATCGCAACGAACTCGCCGCGCGCGACCGACATGCTGAAGTCGCGCAGGGCGACAGTCGCCTTGCCGTCCGGCGAGATGAAGCGGCACGACACATTGCGCAGCTCGATGGCCGGCGTGCCTTGAGAGTAGGAGGAAGTCATGGTCTCTTGAGGGCTGAACGTGGGGCGCAGCGACGATACGCTTACTTCGACGCCGTGGCGGTCGTGTTCGGCAGATAGTCGTTCGACCAGGTCTTCGCGAGGTCGATGTGCTTGCCCTTCACCGAAGGGTTGAATGCCGCGAGCACCTTGAGCACCGTGTCGGGACCGTCGGCGGGCATGCGGCCGTCCTTCGTGAACATCGGCAGCGAGGACTTCAGCGCGGCTACATAGAGGTCCTTGTTGTTACCGTAGTAGTCCTTAGGCATCTTCGCGGCGATCTCCTCGGCGCTATGCGTGGAGATGAAGTTGAGCGTGCGCGAGAACGCCCGTGCGAGCTTCGTTGCCTCGTCCTTGTGCGAGAGCGCCCAGGCGCGCTGCACGTAGAAGCTCGACGCCGGGTAGGTACCGCCGAGCGCCGCGCGCGTGCCTTCGAGCGTGCGCATGTCGACGAGCACCTTGGCGTCGCCGGTTTGCAAGAGGCGCGAGACCGTGGGTTCGGTGGTCATGCCCGCATCGATGCGGTTCTGCTTGATCGCCGCGATGAACGTGTTGTCCGCGCCCACCGGCAGCAGCGTGTACTGGTTGGTCGGCACGCCGCTGCGCTGCGCGAGGTACTGCGTGAGGAAGCTCGTCGAGGAGCCGAGGCCCGTCACGCCGAGCGTCTTGCCCTTCACGTCGGCCATGCTCTTCACCGTGGCCGCCGCCGCATTCGAAACCATTTCCACTTCGCCCGGCACCTGGCCGAACACCACGAGCGTCTGCACTTCCTTGCCCTTGCTCTGCAGGTCGATGGTGTGATCGTAGAAGCCCACCACGCCTTGCACCGCGCCCGCGAGCAGTTCGTTCTCCGCGTCCACGCCGGCCGGCTGCGACTGCAGTTCGACGTCGAGGCCTTCGTCCTTGAAGTAGCCGAGCTGTTCGGTCAGTTTGGCCGGGAGATAGATGATTTTGGTTGCGCCGCCAACCATGATCGTGATCTTCTCCGCATGGGCGGCCGTGGCGCCGGCGGCGAGGGCAAACGCGACACTCGATACAGCGGCGATCTGGCGCAGGGTGCGCATGGTTGAGTCTCCTGAAGGTTGTGCGCTCTGCAATCGGGCGCTTTTTGGTGGATGCAGCCGATTATAGAAACCGTAAGCCTTCTGCCAGCCTTCTGAACCCTTGCGAAAACGTCCGTGTTAACCCGCAGGGCGGTGGCGCGCCGGCGACGGCACAATCGATTCCCCCGCAACCTTCGCCTCTCGCGCTGCGCGCACCGCCCATGAAGCTGCTGCTGATCGAAGACAATCCGACGCTCGCGCACTGGCTCGTCAAGACGCTCGAAGCGCAGGACTTCGCCTTCGACGCCGTGCAGGACGGCGAGGCCGCCGATCATCTGCTGCGGTCCAATCGCTACGATGTCGTGCTGCTCGACCTCAATCTGCCCAAGCTTTCGGGCAAGAACGTGCTGCGTCGGCTGCGCCAGCGCGGCGACGCGACGCCCGTGATGGTCCTGACCGCGAGCGGCTCGATCGACGAGAAGGTGGAGCTGCTCGGTGCGGGCGCCGACGACTATCTCGTCAAGCCCTTCGAGGTGCGCGAGCTGGTGGCGCGCATCAAGGTGCTGATCCGCCGGCAGACGCCCGCGCGCGCGAACGAAATCGGCTGCGGCGATCTCGCCTTCGACATCAATACGAGGCAGTTCACGCTCAAGGGCGCGCCGCTGAACGTGACGCCGCGCGAGCGTACGGTGCTCGAAACGCTGATCCTGCGGCTTGGCCAGACGGTCTCGAAGGCCGCGCTCGTCGATGCGATCTTCACGCTCGCGGAAGAGCCAAGCGAGGACGCCATCGAAATCTACGTCTCGCGGCTGCGCAAGAAACTGGAGGGCAGTTCGTCCGTGATCGTCACGTTGCGCGGGCTCGGCTACCTGCTGCGCAGGAAGGAAGAGGGGCTTTGACGATGAGGGCGCACCGTCATGACGGGTAGCCTGCGCATTCGCCTCCTGTGGTGGATGCTCGTGCCGCTGGCGCTCTACGTGAGCTTCACGGCCACCTCCGAGTACCGCACCGCGCGCCATACCGCCGACCTCGTGCAGGACGGCCGGCTGCTCTCGTCCGCGCGCATGATCGCCGGTTCCGTGCAATGGGCCGAGGGCGCGTTGCGCGCCGACGTGCCGCCCGCCGCGCTCGAATTGTTCGCGTCGCCGCAGCGCGACCAGGTGTTCTACAACGTGCGCGTGGAGGGCGGCTCGCTGCTCGCGGGCATGCCCGATTTCCCGCATGCGGCTACCACGCCCGCCGTCGATGCGCCCGTGTGGTACGACGCCGCGTTGCGCGACCGCGTCGTGCGGGCCGTGAGCGTGGTGCGGCCGATGTACGACAACGGCCGTGTCTGGCACGTGCGAGTCTCGGTCGGCAAGACCGAGCTTTCGCGCGACGCGATGGTCTCGGCATTGTGGCGGCCTCAACTGCTGCGTCAGATCGGCATGGTCATGCTGGCGGTGGCGCTCGCCTGCATCGGTCTCACGTTCGAGCTGCGCCCGCTCATGAAGCTCAAGAACGACGTGGCCGATCGCGATCCTTCGCATCTCGAACCGATCCGCGCCGAAGGGCTCCATGTCGAACTGCGACCCGTTGTGGACGCAATCAATCAATGCATCGCGCGGCTTTCGGCGCAGACGGCGGCGCAGCGCCGCTTCATCGCCGATGCCGCGCACCAGCTGCGCACGCCGCTCACGCTGCTCGGCACGCAACTGCAGTACGCGCGCCAGCAAAAGGACGTCGATCCCGTCCTCGACGAGGTGCTGGCGGCCATGCACGTGAGCAACCGTTCGATGGTTGCGCTCACGAACCAGTTGCTGCTGCTCGCGCAGGCCGAGGCGCTCGACCCCGCGCAATTGCCGGCTGCGGCCGTCGACATGGCACAGCTCGCGCGCGAAGTGGCCGAGTCGCTTGCGCTGCTCGCACAGTCGCGCGGCATCGATCTCGGCGCGGAACTGCCACGCGAGGCGATCGTGGCGGGTCATCGCGAGTTGCTGCGCGCGATGGTCAGCAATCTCGTGGACAACGCGCTGCGCTATACGCCGGCCGGCGGGCACGTGACGGTGTCGGTGCAGGCGAGCGACGAGACAGTCACGCTCGAAGTGCTCGACGACGGCCGCGGCATTCCCGCCGAAACGCGCGCCCGCGTCTTCGAACCGTTTTTCCGCGCCGCCGCCGATACGGAAGGCACCGGCCTGGGTCTTGCGATCGTGCGCGAGATCGCGCAATCGCATCGCGGGACAGTGAGCCTGAGCCCGGGCGCTGAAGGGCGCGGTGTGCGCGCGTGCGTCGTGCTTGCGCGCTGGCAGCCGGCGCTTGCGGGCACGGCTGGGCAAACCTGAATGCGATGACTCACCGGCTCGCTGCGTGCGTCGACGCCCGCGCGCGAATCCGCTTTTCGGGGCGGTACAATGTGGGCCGCCTGAAGCCGCACGGAGGCGTCGCGCCATGCGGCCATCGCTTGGGCGAACTCCCGTGCATTCGAAGATCGAGACCATGCAAAAGAAGACGGTCCGCAGTGCCCCGATGCCTGCCTATGAACAAATCAAGCGACACGTCCTCGCGCAGATCGAAAGCGGCGCCTTGCGGCCCGGCGACGTGGTGCCGTCCGAAACGGAACTGGTGAAGGAGTTCGGCGTCGCGCGCATGACCGTTTCGCGCGCGCTGCGCGAACTGATGGCCGAAGGCGTGCTGAACCGCGTGCGCGGCTCGGGCACTTACGTGGCGCCGCGCCAGTACGAGTCGACCGTGCTGCAGATCCGCAATATCGCCGACGAGATCGCGGCGCGCGGCCATCGCCATTCGGCGCGCGTGCTGGCGCTGGAGTCGAGCGACGATCCGAACGCGATCGCCGCGCTCGAGCTCGAAAGGGGGCCGGTTTTCCATTCGCGCATCGTGCACAGCGAAGAAGGCGAGCCGATCCAGTACGAAGACCGCTACGTGAACCCCGAGGTGTTCCCCGAGTACCTCGCCCAGGACTTCACCGTCGAAACGCCGAATCACTACATGGTGCGCCTCGCGCCGATCCAGCGCGCGGAGTTCCGTATCTACGCGCAGAAGCCCGACGCGCGCGTGCGCCAATATTTGCAGATGGAGATCGGCGAGCCATGCCTGCTGTTGCTGCGGCGTACGTGGGTGGGGCACCATGTGGCGACATCCGTGCGCTTGTGGCACCCGGCTTCGCGCTTTCACCTGGCAGGCACCGTTTAACGGGGCGGACTTAGCCCGTTCCCCGCATTCCGTGGTTCTCCCGCCGCTGACGAGCGTCTTGCCGCTGCATTGAGCGCGAGACGCTCTATTCCCCCAGACCCTTCCTTTCATTGCGCCTGCCTCTTGCGCACGTGGGCTGTTCCGTCGCGTCTGCGCGGTTCGTTGTGCCGCGGCGCAGCGGCATCGTATTGTCTAGCCAACATTCTGCGCGGCACCTTCCTCTATATGGCCCAGGATCGTTGTTAAGTAACCGCGAATCTTCCAGGGTAACTACTTACCCCGGTTTGAGTAAAACGAGTTGTATATACAACTTGGCGGCGTTAGACTTAGCCCACGTTGCAGCGCTCATTGCCTTCGAGGCAATACGCAGGCGCGAGCGCCGCCATTTCGCTTGCTACCCAGACTCGAACGAACGCCATGAACCAACCCCACTTCACCGATCCCCGCCTCGACCCGACCCGCACGATCCGCGCGCCGCGCGGCGCCGAGAAGGTCTGCAAGACCTGGCTCGCGGAAGCCGCCTACCGGATGCTCCAGAACAATCTGGACCCCGAAGTGGCCGAGCATCCGCACGCGCTCGTGGTGTACGGCGGCATTGGCCGCGCCGCGCGCAACTGGGCGTGCTTCGACCAGATCCTCGCGTCGCTCAAGGACCTGAACGAGGACGAGACGCTGCTGATCCAGTCCGGCAAGCCGGTGGGCGTGTTCCGCACGCATGCCGACGCGCCGCGCGTGCTGCTCGCGAACTCCAACCTCGTGCCGCACTGGGCCACGTGGGAGCATTTCCACGAACTCGATCGCAAGGGCCTCATGATGTACGGCCAGATGACGGCGGGCAGCTGGATCTACATCGGCTCGCAGGGCATCGTGCAGGGCACCTACGAGACGTTCTACGCGGTGGCGAACCAGCACTTCAACGGCGAGGCGAAGGGCCGCTGGATCCTCACGGGGGGCCTGGGCGGCATGGGCGGCGCGCAGCCGCTCGCGGCCACCATGGCGGGCTTCTCGATGATCGCGGTGGAATGCGACGAGACGCGTATCGACTTCCGCCTGAAGACGCGCTACGTGGACCGCAAGGCGAAGACGCTCGACGAGGCGCTCGCCATCGTCGACGAAGCGAAGCGCACGGGCAAGCCGGTTTCGGTGGGCCTGCTCGGCAACGCGGCGGATGTGTTCGCCGAGTGCGTGGCGCGCGGCATCACGCCGGACTGCGTGACGGACCAGACGAGCGCGCACGACCCGATCAACGGCTACCTGCCGCAGGGCTGGAGCGTCGCGCAGTGGCGCGAGGCGCAGAAGGTGGCGCCCGAGAGCATCGTGAAGGTCGCGAAGGCGTCGATGGCCCACCAGGTGCGCGCGATGCTCACGCTGCAGGAGCGCGGCGCGGCCACGCTCGACTACGGCAACAACATCCGCCAGATGGCGCTGGAAATGGGCGTGGAGAACGCGTTCGACTTCCCGGGCTTCGTGCCGGCGTATATCCGGCCGCTGTTCTGCGAGGGCAAGGGCCCGTTCCGCTGGGTGGCGCTCTCGGGCGATCCTGAGGACATCTACAAGACCGATGCGAAGGTCAAGGAGCTGATTCCGGACGATCCGCACCTGCACAACTGGCTCGACATGGCGCGCGAGCGCATTGCGTTCCAGGGGCTGCCGGCGCGCATCTGCTGGGTGGGCGTGAAGGACCGCTACCGTTTGGGCCAGGCGTTCAACGAGATGGTGAAGAACGGCGAGCTGAAGGCGCCCATCGTGATCGGCCGCGACCACCTGGACACGGGTTCGGTGGCGAGCCCGAACCGCGAAACGGAGTCGATGAAGGACGGCTCGGACGCCGTGAGCGACTGGCCGCTGCTCAATGCGCTGCTGAACACGGCGGGTGGCGCGTCGTGGGTTTCGCTGCACCATGGCGGTGGCGTGGGCATGGGCTTCTCGCAGCACTCGGGCGTGGTGATCGTGGCGGACGGCACACAGGCGGCGCACGAGCGGCTTGGCCGCGTGCTGCTCAACGATCCGGCCACGGGCGTGATGCGCCACGCGGACGCCGGTTACGAACTCGCGCAGCAGACCGCGCGCGAGGC
>NZ_DATJWR010000032.1:0-5411 GCF_035501035.1 Paraburkholderia sp. | reverse complement strand
GTGCGCGGCCGTGGGATCGTCGGGGCGCGGCCGGTAGTTCAGCCGTAGCGACAGGTCTATCGCCGCGCCGCACACGGCCGCGACCAGCGGGGCGCGCTCGGCCTCGCCGCCGATATCGGAGCGCGGCACCGTGGCCGTGAGCGCCGCGACGATGCGGCCCGACTGGTCGCGCACAGGCGCGCTCACCACCGAAATCCCCGTTTCGAACGACGCTTCGCTCAATGCGTAGCCCTGCTGCACGAATTCGCGCACACGTGCGTAGAGGTCGGTGACGGTCGCGGGCGTGCGATCGGTGTAGCGTTCTAGCTGCTTCTCGGGATAGAGCGCGCGCAACTCGGTGAGCGTGAGGTCGCCCATCAGCACCTGACCGTGCACGGTGGCGTGCGCCGGCAGACGCGTGCCCACCTGCACTTTCACCGCGCTGAACATCGGCTCGCGCGTTTGCGCCTTGGCGACGAACACCACGTCGCGGCCATCGCGGATCAGCAGATGCGTGCTGAGGCCCGTGGCGTCGCGCAGACGTTCGAGCACAGGCGTGCCGAAGTCGGTCAGTTCGAGCGAACTCAGATATTCGAACCCGAGACGCAGCACGGCCACGCTCAGGCGATATTGCTTGTCGCCATTCGCGCGCTCGATGAAGCCGAGCGCCTCGAGCGTCTGCAGCAGGCGAAACGTGGTGGTGCGCGGGATGCCGATGCGCCGCGAGAGTTCGGGCGCGCCGAGCACGGGCTCGCGCGCCGAGAATTCCGTGAGGATGCGCAGACCGCGCTCGAGCCCGGGAACGAGATACGTGGACGCGCCCGCACCCTCCTCATCGCCTTGGGGTGGCGTCGTGGGCGAATCGGCTTCGAGGTCCGCCTGGGTCTCCTCGGGCGACCGCGCGGCGCGCGTGCCCGGCGCCGCGCCGCGTCGCGCGGCGCCTGTCGTGTTCTTGATAGTCATTGGCGGCTGGCTTCTGCTTGAATCGGGGTGAACCATTCGGTGATGGACGCAATGATAACGCGACGCGCGGCCGGCGCTTCGAGATGGCGGGCGGCGCCGCCGCCCCGCCGTCAGCATTCGCAGCTGCCGCGGGGCCCAGCGCCGCAAAAGAAGCACAACTTTCTGGCCCGTGCGCGACGCTCGCCCGCGCGAGTCGAGCCTCGGCCACCGGGTGCGGCGCACAATTTTCCGTGGAGGACAGCCGAATGCGCGGCGCGTCGCTGCTCAATGGTCGAACCATCGATACTGGAGCGAGAGGGAAACGGACTTGTAGTTGCCGCTGGCGCGCGTGACGAAGCCATTCGACAGCGCCAGCTTCGCCGACCAGCCACGCGCAATCGGCGCCGAGAACGTCAGCCCATAACGCACGTTCGCCTGGCGATCCTCGTTCGCCACGCCGTTGACCGCCGTCCTGCCGCCTGAGGCATAGCCAATATTGGCGGAGATCCAGAGGCCCGGTCGGAAATCGTAGCCCACGTCCAGCTGGAGCGTCGCCAGCGGATCCTGACTGCGCGTGTTGTTGCCGAAAAAGTTGCGGTTGTCGGCGAACAGCCAGACCCCGGCCGTAGCGTCCGCGAACCAGTTGCCCCATGGCTGGGAGACCCCGATTTCGGGTTTGAAGGCCCAGCGGTTCGTCCCGACATTGATCAGATGGTATGGCACGTACTGCCCGGTCGGTGCGACGACGTTCAGGCTCGCGCCGAGCGCGGTGCTCGGCATGCGCTTCGCGAACTCCTCGGGCGACAGCGCCGGGCTGCCAAGGAACTGATACGCAAAGCGCAAGCGCATATCGCCGAGTCCGGCGCGATGGACTTCCTCGGGCGCGTCGAAGACGTCGCCGCGGAGGTTGCCGCTCACGATTGGTATCTGCAAGCCGAACGACGCGGTCTGGCCGAAAAGCCCGAATGTGTGTACGTAACCTAGCGACCACGTGCCGATGTCCGCGCGGACGTTGGCGATTGGAAGCGACGGATCGGTCAGCACGTCGCCGGTCAGATACGTATAGTTTGCGACCAGAAAATTGGTGCCGATCGGCGAAGGCGAGTAGGTGCGCGGCTCGAGTTCCTGGGCGCGCGCGTCCGATGAGCATGCCAAGAGCACAAGGCCGCTGGCGAAGAGAAGCGTCCGGAAGGGCGAAGGACACCTCATGGTCGACTCCACCAGGCGGGTTTGCAGCATCTGCGGCGCGGCGGCGCAAGCCGGGACGCAGGGAGGGGGGAACGCTCTCTTTAACCTATCAGCCCATCAAGGCCGCGGAAATAGGACTTTGGACTCATTGCGCGCATGCCTGATGGCCCGGTACTCAACGGGCTGCGGTGCGAATGGCGAAATGTGGATCACTCGACCCGTTTGAGTTCGTGCCGACTCAGGTCAAGCGCCCCGCCGGGAGTCGCGATGCAGAGGGACGGCACCTATGCCCGCATATACGATAACTGGTTCGGCAACGAATGACGTACGGGGAGCGACGTCGAGGTGAGCCGCAACGCGCAGAGCACACAGACCACGACTTACTTGATTCGAACCCCTAAGCAACGCGCGGTCGCTGCACATTGTCGAGTGCCCTGCCGAAAGCGGAGCAGTATTTTTTGAAAAAGTCGCGCGACAGAGCGACTATAAAGATAACTTTTCTTATCTTCATAGTGTGATTTCATCAAAAAACATCGATCACGGAAAACGCGTGAGACGGCCAATGTGTTCCGGTCAACGCTTACGAATGTCACGCGAGTCGCGTTTTCCTTGCGTGCATACGAAGTCTGGCGCACCCACGCAGGGTTTCAATTTGTGACACGCCAGAAGGATCGGGATGCCGAGGCAAGCGCGGTGCCGCGAGTGTGATCGTGCAGGAACGGGAGGAACGCGACACACCCGCCGGTACCATGCAGAGGTGCATCTGAGAGTTGTTCTGCAACGCGCCGTCCTGATCGGACTAGCTTTGAAGGCAGAGGCCAGGACGAGCGTTCCGCCCTCCCTGCCTTTACGCGATTCGAGTTTCAGATTGCTGGCCAGCGCTCGCCGTATCAGGAAACGAAGGCGAGCGCCGCATCGTCGGGAAGATTTTCGAGCACACGGCTTCCGTCACGTCGCGCTTCGACTTCGGCATCGAATGTCGTTTCGCTGTACGCGATGAGCTTGAAGCCGCTGCCAGCCGCCCTAGGGATTGTGATACCCCAATGCCACCCGCCATCCTGTTCAAAGACATGGAGCATCGGAGAAGCATGCACTGCGGTAGATCGAGTCGTCATGTCACGCCCTCCTTTTTGAAAGCTTCCAGGTAGCCGGCAGACCTGATCAGTCTAGGCATCATTTTGTTGCGCTGCAATAAATATCGACATTGAGGGGCGATGCTACGCCATCAGGCGTCGTCATCCAGCAACAAAGCGCAACAAGAGGCAACAAGCGGCTACAAACGTAAGCAAACGCATACAAAGCAAGCATGCCTCGGCAAACGGCTCCTGGCCCCTTCGCGCAGAACACCGAGGGGAGCTCACGGGGCCAGCTTCCCCTTCTCACGCTGCACGGGCACGCCGCCCAGTGCCATGGTCCGCGCAATGTCTTGACCGATGATGCATATGGCCATGTCGGGATGCCGACTAAAACCGTATATACTCTTTACACCGTTTGCAATTGATGAGATGAACATGAGCGAAATCACCGCACGCAAGCCGACCAAAAAGGCGTTTTACTTTCCGAAGTCGGCCGACCAGGCAGCCCCTGAGGCCAAGCCCGTGACAAAACCGGCCAAGGAAACCAAGGCGGCAAAGTCAGCCACGGCAGGCGGGGCCAGCAAGCCGAGCCGCGCGAAATCGAAGGCAAGCGCTACTGCACCCGCCACAGCACCGGCCAGCAAGCGAGAACGCGACACCGTCGTTAAGGGCAAGGACAAGCGCACGAAGAAAGACAAAGTCGTGCGCGACAGCTTCACGATGCCCAAGGCCGATTACGAGCGTATTGCCGCCCTCAAGCAAAGGTGCCTCGAAGCGGGCATCTCCGTGAAGAAGAGCGAACTTCTGCGTGCCGGTCTTCAGATGCTCGAGTCGTCTTCGGCCAAGCGCCTTGTCGCTGCGATTGCCGCGCTCGAAACCGTGAAGACGGGTCGTCCGGCCAAGGGAGAATAAAACACCGGAGGTTGCGAAACCCGTGATGTTCGCTTCCGGCTGTCGCCAGGCATGTTGAGAAAACCCCACGCGTTGCTGCGAGCGTGGGGTTTTCTATTGACCCTCGCGGCAGGAGCAGACATCCGATCTATCGCTCGGTCATGCTTCGCTCGTTACGTCACCTACTCTAGACAGAGGTGACCGGAAACCCGGCGGTCGCGCTATGCTGCATTCGATGCGCGAAAGTCTGCGCTCACGATTTCATACGGACACCGAGCCATGACTGAACGCACCGACGACACCCGCAGCGACACGCGAGCGGCGCTACGATTCCCCTACCCCGAACCGCCCGCGCCCGGCTCGACCATCGAGATTGCGCCGGGCGTGCGCTGGCTGCGCATGCCGCTGCCCTACGAACTCGATCACATCAATGTGTGGCTCATCGACGAGGCAGATGGTTGCGCCGTCATCGATACGGGCGCGCGCACCGACGCGGCCACTGCCGTGTGGCGCACGCTCTGCGCGCAGGGCGATAACGCACAAGCGGCCAACCGTGTCACGCGCGTGTTCGTCACGCACATGCATCCGGATCATGTGGGCATGGCCGGCTGGCTCACCCGCGCGTTCGACTGCCGGCTCTGGATGACGCGCACCGAGTACTTCAATTGCCGCGTAGCCGCTTCCGACACGGGCCGCGAAGCCCCCGCCGACGCGCTCGACTTCTATCGCCGAGCCGGCTGGAGCGAGTCGGCAATCGACGTATATCGCGCGCGTTTCGGCCGCTTCGGCCAGCATATTCATCCGCTGCCCGACAGCTTCCGGCGCTTGCAGGATGGCGAAGTCGTGCGCATCGGCGCACACGACTGGCAGGTGATCGTCGGCATGGGGCATTCGCCGGAACACGCCTGCCTCTACTGCCCGGCGTTGAAGCTCTTCATTTCCGGCGACCAGGTACTGCCGCGCATCTCGTCGAATGTCTCGGTCTATCCGGTCGAGCCCGACGCCAACCCTATGGCCCAGTGGTACGCCTCGCTCGACAAGCTGCAACGCGAAGTGCCCGACGACGTGCTCGTGCTTCCTTCGCACAACGAATGCTTTTACGGGCTGCACGCGCGCATCGAGCGGCTGCGCCAGGGGCAGGACAAGAGCTTCCAGCGTCTGCGCGCAACGCTTGCCGAACCGCGCCGCGCGGTGGATGTGTTCGGCGCGCTGTTCGCGCGGCGCATCGGCGAAGACAATCTCGGCCAGATGAGTCTCGCCACCGGTGAGAGCCTTGCGTGCCTCAACTACCTCATGTCCCGTGGCGAAGCCAGACGCGAACTGCGCGACGACGGC
>NZ_DATJWR010000031.1:0-17600 GCF_035501035.1 Paraburkholderia sp. | reverse complement strand
GTGCGTGAATTCGAGGTTCAGGCCGAACTTCTTCGCGGCCGCCTCCACCACGCGCACGCCCTCGGGCATCACTTCCTGGCCAATGCCGTCGCCGGGAATCGCGGCGATTCTGAATGTCTTGCTCATGTCTCGTTCTCCGTTTCTTCGCGGCTTGTCCGATGTTTCCAGATTGGCGGCGCGCGCATCGCGTGGCTCGTACCCCACGAGCGCCAGCATGCCTGAAAGCGCGCCGGCAACCAGCCCCGCTGGCGTGGATCGATTCAACACGAAACGTGAATAATCGCACGAGTGCGCGTTACGGTCCATGCATGTGACGGCACGCGGGCGCAGCATGGTTGAACGGATGTACCGGCGTGAGTGCCCGAACACTGCCACGACACGAGGATGCCGCCGCGGCCTTGCTCGCAGCACAACCCTTGATCTGCAAACTCGCCTAAACTCTCGTTTTGCACCCCCGCGCCGGCCTTCGGTACGGCGCACTCCTCGATTGACTGACTTATGTTCTCGCTTTCCGATACCCTCCCCACCGACAAACCCGCCCTTTACGAAACGCTTGCTGCTCAAGCGCGCTCGCTGATCGAAGGCGAAACCGACGTCATCGCGAACGCGGCAAACTTCGCATCGCTCGTCTTCCATTCGCTGGAAGGCCTGAACTGGGCGGGGTTCTATTCCTTCGACGGCACCGAACTCGTGGTCGGGCCGTTCCAGGGCAAGCCCGCGTGCGTGCGCATCGCGCTCGGCAAGGGCGTATGCGGCACGGCGGCGGCCACGCGGCAAACCCAGGTCGTGCCCGACGTGCACGCCTTCCCGGGCCATATTGCTTGCGACTCGGCTTCGCAGTCGGAAATCGTCGTGCCGCTCGTCACGCCGGAAGGCGAGCTGATCGGCGTGTGGGACGTCGACAGCCCGCATCTCGCCCGCTTCGACGAAGAAGACGCGAAGGGCATGGAATTGTTGTGCCGGACGTTTATCCAGTACGGTTGGAAGCGGAGCTGACACGCGTATTGCCGGGCATTGCCCAGATGACTCACGGCAACGGTTCAACCGCCGAACGATTTCAGCGGTTGCCTGCGCCGGCTTCACGGGCCACGGAACTTCACCTCGCGCCCTTGTACTGGTCGCCTGTCTCGCGCGCACCGGTCCACGCGCCGCATGAAACACGCCCTATCCGCTCACGTTCGCGAGGTTGTCATGCCGTTCAAGGGAAGCTGCCTGTGTCGCGCGGTCCGCTATGAAGCCGACCGGCTCACGTCGCCGATTTCGCATTGCCATTGCGTGACCTGCCGCAAGGCGCAGGGCAGCGCCTACGCGAGCACGGCGCGCGTGATGCGTGAAGACTTCCGCTGGCTCGCGGGCGAGGAGTGGCTCACGCGCTACGAGTCGTCCGAGGGCAAGTTCCGCTACTTCTGCTCGACTTGCGGTAGTCATCTCCTGGCCGAGCGGCCCGCGCAGCCTCATGTGATCCTGCGCGTCGCCACGCTCGACGACGACCCCGGCACGCGCCCCCAGTTCCATATCTGGACGTCGCACGACGCGCCGTGGCTCACCGACGAAGCGAACACGCCGCACTACGACGAGTGGCCGACGCCGCCCGCCGCCTGACGACGACAGCGACGAACGACAACGACAACGACAACGACACGCGCGAACCGGCGACAAAGCATGCGGCTCTATCTCTCCTCGTTCGATCTCGGCAACCAGCCGCAACGGCTCGTCGATCTCGCGGGCGGCGCGCGACGCATTGGCGTCGTTGTCAACGCGCTCGACCATCGCGAGAGCGCACGCGAAGCATGGCGCGAGGCGCAAACGGCGAAGCTGGCCGCGCTGGGCTTCACGCCGACGGAACTCGACCTGCGCCACTATTTCGGCCGCGCCGAGGCGCTGCGCGAAGCGCTCGCGCAACTCGACGCCATCTGGATCAACGGCGGCAACGCGTTCATCCTGCGGCGCGCCATGCGCCAGAGCGGCTTCGACACGCTGATCGCCGATGCGCTTGCGCGCGACGCCATCGTCTATGCCGGTTTCAGCGCGGCGGCGGTGATCGCGTCGGCGAGCCTCGAAGCACTGGCCCGCGTGAGCGATCCGCTCGAAGTGCCGCCGGGTTACGCGCCCGACATCGTCATGGAGGGGCTCGGCCTCCTGCCTTATGCGGTCGTCGTGCACTATCGCTCGGACCACCCCGAATCCAGGGCCGTGGAAGCGGAGGCTGCGTACTACGAACGCCATGGAATTGGCTATCGAACGCTGAGCGACGGCGAGGCCCTCGTGATCGACGCAGCGCGCGAGGAGATCGTCCGCTGATACGCAGCGCGCGGCCTGCCGACCGACAGTTTTCTCGATTCCCGTTCACGCCGGTCGAGAAACATGGGTTACGGCCGACGATGCCAGCCCCTTCACCTCGCTATCTGCGGCAGCCAGAGCGATATCTGCGGCACATAGGTAATCAACAGCAGGAATCCGAGCATCGCGAAAAGCCACGGCGCCACCGCCACGGTTAGCTCTGTAATGCCCATGCGGGTAATGCCGCTCGCGACATAGAGGTTCAATCCCACCGGCGGATGGCACATGCCGACTTCCATGTTCACCACCATGAGTATTCCGAAGTGGATCGGATCGATGCCAAGCTGACGGGCCACCGGAAACAGGATCGGCGCCATGATCAGCACGATCGACGACGGTTCCATCACATTGCCGGCCAGCAGCAGCAGCACGTTGACCACCAGCAGGAAAGTGATGGGGCCTAATCCCTGGTCGAGCATCCAGCTTGCCATCTGCTGCGGAATGTTTTCGGACGTCATCAGGAACGAGAACAGCACCGCATTGGTGATGATGTACAGCAGCATCGCGCTCATGCTTGCTGAGTCGAGCAGCACCCGCGGCACTTTCTTCAGCGGCATGTCGCCGTACACGCATATCGACACGAAGAACGCATAGACCGCGCTGATGGCTGCTGCTTCAGTCGGCGTAAACACGCCGGTATAAATACCGCCCATCACCACCACGACCAGCAGCAGGCCCCACACGCTTTCCCAGTATGTGGTCCAGACGCGCTGCGCTTCGTAGCGCAGCAGCGTCGCGTGTGTAAAACGCCGGCCGATCCGGTATGCGCTGTAGAGCCACACCAGCGAGATGATTACGCCGAATAGGCCGATACCGTGTGCGAGTTCCGGCGCAGCAACGTTGAGCAGTGCGTATAGCAGGCCGACAAGTATCGCGGGCGGCACTACCGTAAACAGGATGCAGGCTAGCAGGCCCCACAGCGCATGCCCTGTGGCGACGAGCGAACTGTGCTGCTCGAACTCGCGAAACCGCGGGTAGTGATTGCGGCGTGCGATGAACCACGTGACGAAGCCAAGCAGCAGCGCGAGCACAATGCCGGGTACCACGCCGGCGAGAAACAGGTCTCCCACTGACGTATTGGTGGACACGGAAAAGAGCACCATGACGATCGACGGCGGAATCAGGATGCCGAGCGACCCCGAGGTGGCGACCACACCGGCGCCGAAGCGGTTCGGAAAGCCCTGCTTGACCATCGCCGGCAGGATGATCGAGCCGATGGCCATCACGGTGGCCGGGCTCGACCCCGAGATCGCCGCGAACATCGCGCACGCAAGCACGCCGGCCAGCCCGAGGCCGCCATGCATGTGGCCGACGATACTGGTCGCGAAATCGATCATGCGCCGCGCGACGCCGCCGTGCGTGAGGAAGGCGCCCGCGAGAATGAAAAACGGAATCGCCATGATCTCGAAGTTCTCGATGCCGGTGAACAGCTTCATGGCCACCGATTCGATGGGCACCTGGGTCATCGTGAACAGGTACGTCAGCACCGTCAAACCGAGGGCGATGGAAACCGGCATGCCTGTGAGCAACATCGCGATGAGCAGGCAGAAAATGAAGGCGCTCTTGCCGAACGCGAACAGCAGCGTGCAGAGCACGAGCGCGAGCAAGCCGAAAATGATCCGCGTGGTGCGCGGATTTCCGACGGCTGGGGCGGCAAGCGGACTGGTCTGGCTCATGCTTTGACTCCCGGAACGAGCACGGATTGCGGCGTGTCAGATGGTTCGATTCCTTCGACATGCGAATGATCGTGTTTCGGCAGCTCCCCGCGCCGCAGAAATTGCACGCATACTTGAAGGAAGCGCATGCACATCAGCCACGAGCCCAACGGAATGCATAGAAAGGCGATCCAGCGCGGCAATTCCAGGTCCGGCGAGATCTGGTCAGTTTGCGCAAGCGCCCAGACGAAACGCGCGCCCAGCGTACCGACAATACCGGTAAACAGCGCGCCGGCAAGCAGTCCAAAGACGATGAAAAATTTGCGTGCATGCGGCTCCAGACGGTTGATCATGACGTCGACGCCGACGTGGATGCCGGTACGCACACCGTAGGCCGCGCCGAATTTGGCCATCCAGACGAACATGTAGATGCACAGTTCCTGCGCCCAACTGGTATTGAGCGATAACAGCCAGTCCTGCAGAAACGGAATGTTGACGCCCGATGCGTAACGGTGGATCACCACCACGAAAATAACCAGCGTTGCGCCTCCCATCAGGAAGCCGATCAGGCACTCCTCGAGACGGTCGAGCCACTTCATCATGATCTGCCTCCCAGACCAGCGATGCGCCGCGCCTTGCGTAGCACATCGACCCGCATTGGTCTCGTGAAAGTCGCGCCGTGCGTATTCAGATGAGGCTCAAACGCACGTCGCACGGTATTCACCAGCTCATCGGTCAAACCGAAATTGCTGTGGGTCACGCGCATGGTCTTGCGTTCGAAATCGGCGAAGTCGTTGAACCGGACCGGCGCCAGATAGTGCAATTCGTCCGCGAATTCCCAGCGATTTCCGGCGCCGGCCCGCTTCAGCGCTTCGAATGCAGCAAGCCGAACAGCTTCCTCGTCGTGGAACAGGCGAATGATATCGTTCAGTTGTCCTGTGAATACTGGCTCCGCGAAGTACGCGATACCACCGGGACGCAGGACCCGAAAAATTTCGTCGAGCGCCTGATCTAGCAAAGCGGTGGGAACATGGTGCAATGATTTGAACATGAGCACCGCGTCGAAGCAATCGTCTGGATAAGGTATCGCTTCCGCTGGCCCGTGTTCGTAGCGGATATTGTTGTGGCGATTGCGCGTCTGGTTGCGTTCGAGCTGGATACGGTCCACTTCCAGCGCACGGATATTCGCGCCGGGCCACGCATCGGCTATGCGCCGCGTCATGTCTGCGGTACCGCAGCCGATTTCCAGCAAGTCGCGCACCGGTAGTGGCGCAAGCGTGTTGGCGAATACTTCGCGCAGCACGTCCATTTCCTCGCGGACTGTCTCGCAGGCACGATCGATGAGTTTCATGTCGGGAAGATTCAACAGCGCCCTTCAACGCGGACGCGTGGACGATGAGCGCCGGGCACGTCAGTGCCCGGGCGTGGCGATTCAAGCGCTCAAAGGGTTTTGCCAGTGGCCCGATACACATCCTGGATCAGATCCCGGCCGATGCGGCTTTCCTGCTCCCGATGCACTTTTGACAAAGCCTTTACCCAGTCGGCTTTCTGCTCCGGCGTCAGCGTAATGAATTCGGTTTTACCGGTCGCCTTGATCTTCGCCAGCGCATCGTCGTTTTCCTGCCTCGCAATATTGTTTGCGTAGGTGGTGGCGTCACGCATTGCGCCTTCCAGCGTGGTGCGCAGGTCCGCCGGCAGGCCGTCCCAGAATTTCCGGTTGACGATCACCGCATAGCCGATATAACCGTGATCAGAAAGCGTGAGGTATTTCTGGACCTCGTTCATTCGCTGCGTATAGATATTCGACGGCGTATTTTCGGTGCCATCCACCACGCCGGTCTGCAACGCCTGATAAACCTCGGAGAACGCCATCACCTGCGGAATCGCGCCAAGCGCGCGAAACTGCGAGTCGAGCACCTTCGAAGACTGGATGCGCATTTTCTGGCCGCGGAAATCGGCCGGTACGCGCAGCGGCCGGTTGCTGGTCATCACCTTGAAGCCGTTGTCCCAGTATGCGAGGCCCGTGATGCCCCTCGGCTCGAGTCCCGACATCAGCCTTTTTCCGATCGGGCCGTCCGTTACTTTGTGAAGATCCGCATAGTTATCGAAAATATACGGAAGATCGAAAAGCTCGAATTCCTTTGCGCCTAGCGGTCCGAATTTGGCCAGCGACGGCGCGAGCATCTGGACCGAACCCAGTTGCAGCGCTTCGAGTTCCTCTTTGTCCTTATAAAGCTGGCTGTTCGGGTAGACTTCGACTTTCACGCGCCCTTTTGTGCGCGCTTCCGCGAGCTTCTTGAAATAATCGGCCGCTTTTCCTTTAGGTGTATCGGATGCGACGACATGGCTGAATTTGATAATGATCGGTTGCTGCGCAGCAGCATTCAGCGCAATGACGGAAAGACACAGCCCGGCTATGAAATTTCCCAATTTCAATTTTTTGTCTCCTTATGTAAATATGTGTCCGGCCACGCCAACTGGTCTTGAGTGTCGATGATCGATTCGTCATCGACAATACGTACTTCCCACATTCGTTGCCTGCGCATCCATCGCGGGACATCGGCACGCGGAGGATCTGCATGAGTACCGGCTTACGGACAGCCCCGCTGAGCCGTTTCAAACCGCACGGGTGGCGCGTCGGACTGCCGCTCACCGTCATTCTGCTGATTGTCGCGGGCGCGGTCGCCGTACTGTCGATGTCCGCACGATTCGAGGGCGAACGGCGCGGCGAGCAGTTGATTTCCGACACGTTGTGGGCCGAGCAGGCAATCACGTTCGAGATCGAACGGCTGATCGAGTCGATGCAGATTCTCGCGCACGATGTCGATGCCGGCGGCAACTCGCCGAACGCCTATGCGCGGCGCGCAGCGGAATTGCTTCAGCGCAGTTCCGAAGCCCGCATGCTGTGCCGGATCGATGCGAATCTCGCCCTGCAGGAGTGCTTTCCCGCGCTGCTGCATGGCGACAAGGGACAACGCCTGGAAGATCCGTCCGCGTGGCATGAGACGGTCGAGCTCACGGTGCGCCTGGGCCGCCCCGTCGCAACGCTGTGGACTACGGGGTCTCAACCATGGACGGCGATTCTGGCAGTGCCCGCGCCCGGAAACGAGCGTTACCGTGCGCTCGTCGCCGTGGTGTCGATCCAGCGGCTGCTGGACAACACGCTGCCCTGGTGGTTCGCGCACGATAACGAGGTGACGCTGACCGATCTGGACGGCAATGTACTGGCCGTGCGCGACCCGAACGTAAAGGGTCGTGGCGTGTATACGCATCGGATCGCGACATCGCTCGCTGGGCTGACGCTCTATCTGAACGCGAACAGTACCCGCGGCCACCCTCATCTGGTGCCTGACATTCTGGCTGGCGCAGTGATCGCGCTGTCCGGGCTGCTTGCGTGGTCGATCTGGCAGCTATGGCGCGACCTCGTGCGGCGCAGTCGTGCGGAACACGCGTTGCGTGAGCAGCAGGCATTACGCCATGCGATGGAAAATTCGCTGATGTCGGGCTTGCGCGCACGCGACCTCGACGGCCGCATCACGTATGTGAATCATGCGTTTTGCGAAATGGTTGGCTATCGTGCCGATGAATTGATCGGCTGCGCGCCGCCGATGCCTTACTGGGCGCCGGAGTTCACCGGACGATCGCTGTCCCGTCACGCACAACTGCTCGCACGCACGTTATCGCACGAAGCGCATGAATCGGTCTATCTGCGCCGCGACGGCACGCGCCTGACCGTGCTGGTCAGCGAAGCGCCGCTGCTGGACGGCAATGGCAAGCAGACCGGCTGGATGGCGTCGATCATGGACATCACCGAGCAGAAGCGTATTCAGGAATTCCAGCGCAGCCAGAACGAGCGGATGAATCACATGTCGCGTCTGATGACGATGGGCGAAATGGCTTCCGCGCTTGCGCACGAACTGAACCAGCCGCTCGCGGCAGTCAATAGCTACTGCACCGCTGCGCTGAACCTGATGACGTCTGGCAATGCGCCGACCGCCGACACCAGTGGGCCGCACGATCTGGTGGTCAAGGCGAGGACGCAGGTCGAGCGGGCCGGGCAGATCATTCGCCGCGTCCATCATTTCGTGCGCAAGACAGATGTTTCGTCCGGTCTGCTCGAACTGCCCAAAGTCATCGCCGAACTGTTGCCGCTCGTGCAGTTGCAGACCAGCCGGTCCGGCGAGCAGATCCAGACGGAGATGGCTCCGTCGCTTCCGCCGGTGCTGGCCGACCGTGTGCTGCTAGAACAGGTGCTGCTGAACCTCACGCGCAATGCGTTCGACGCAATGGCGCATTTGCCGGTCACATCGCGCCGCGTGCTGATTTCGGCGGAATCGATTTGCGCCCGCGAATGCGCTGCTGCCACCGTGCGCGTCAGCGTGCGCGACTGGGGGCAAGGGCTGGACGACAGCGTGCGCGAAGCCCTTGGCGCACCGTTTTTCACGACGAGGCGGGACGGCATGGGAATGGGTCTCGCGGTATGCCGCTCCGCACTGGAAATGATGAATTCACACTTGAAATTCGAAGCTGCCGAAGGTGCAGGCGCCCGTTTCTATTTCGATCTCTTGACCGGGGAAGCATCATGCGAAACATCTATCTGATCGACGACGACGAAATTATCCGCGATGCATTGGGGGCACTGTTTCGCTCGCGCGGGATGGTATTGCAGCCGTTCGCCGATGGTGAGGCGTTTCTGGCCGCGTGGCGAGCGCGCGATCTCGGACGCGTACCGGGTTGCCTGCTGATCGATGTGCGGATGCCCGGCATCAGTGGGCTCGAACTCTTCGCACAACTGAAAAACGATGGCCTGACCGCGCATCATGCGGTGCTGTTTCTGACGGGCCACGGCGATATACCGATGGCGGTCGAAGCACTCAGAAGCGGTGCGTACGATTTTCTCGAGAAGCCGTTTTCCGACAACAAGCTCGTCGACCGTGTCGTGGAGAGTCTCGACCATGTGTGCAGCAAGGCGGTTCCACCGGCGCCCGACCCGAATGAACTGCGCGGGCTTCTGACGCCGCGCGAGCAGGCAATTGCCGGACAGATCGTTGCCGGGCATACGAACCGCAAAATAGCCGATTCGTTGCAGATCAGCGTTCGCACGGTGGAGGTTCACAGGGCGCGTATTTTCAGCAAGCTGGAAGTGCGGAGTGCGGTGGGGCTGGCGCAGCTCTGGGTTGCTTCTCAGGATTGAGGGTTTTCCGGTTTCCGTTGCTCAGGATGACGAATCAGCTCCGTGAGCATTCGCCTTGACGAAATCGACGAAAGCCCGCAGTGGCGCCGGCAAGTGCCGCCGCCCCGGATAGTAGAGAAACGGCCCCGGAAACGACACCGCCCACGATTCGAGCAACGGCATGAGCGCACCGCTCCCGATATACGGCAGCAGCATGTCCTCGTACATGTGCACGATGCCGATGCCGTCGAGCGCCATGCCGATCAGTAGATCGAGCGCAGCACCTGGGCGCACCACGAGCGGCGTGGGTGGATCGAGATGCAGCAGTTCGCCGTCGCGCTCGAAATGCCAGAGCGGCATCGCGCCGCCCGCGAACTGCACGCGCAGGCAAGCGTGCCCGAGCAGGTCGCGCGGATGCTCGGGCCGCCCACGCGCCGCGAGGTACGCGGGCGAGGCGGCCGTTGCGAAGCGCTCTACGCGCGGCCCGATCGGGATCGCGATCATGTCCTGCTCGAGCCGTTCGTCGTAGCGAATCCCGGCGTCGCAGCCGATCTCTAACACGTCGACGAAGCCGTCCTCCACCACCACCTCCACGCGGATCTCGGGATACGCGCGCTGGAACGGCGCGAGCACGCCCGGCAGGATGGTGCGCGCCGCGCTCGCGGGCACGTTGAGCCTGAGCGTGCCCACCGGCTTCTCGCGATAGCCGTTGAGCACGTCGAGTGCTGCTTCCATCTCGCTGAAGAGCGGCGTGATCGATTCGAGCAGGCGTTGCCCCGCCTCGGTCGGCGCGACGCTGCGCGTGGTGCGATTCAGGAGGCGCAGGCCGAGCTTCGCTTCGAGCCGCCGCACCGCCGTGCTCAGGCTCGAGGCGGACACGCCGCCCGCGCGCGCCGCATCGCGAAAACCGCCTGCGCGCGCGACCGAAACGAAAGCGGCCAGATCGTTCATCTCCATCGGCATAGCTCACCCACACTGTTCACATTTACGCACAGCCCGTTCGGATCAGATGGGATTATCGGACAATTCGAACGCGCCCATACTGCGGGCATTCGTCAACCGAGGAGAACGCAATGCCGAACCGCAATTGCGCGGGCACGTATGAGCTGGCCGGCCGCGAGGTGAGCCGCATGGGCTATGGCGCCATGCAACTGGCGGGTCCTGGCGTGTTCGGGCCGCCCAGGAACCGCGAAGAAGCCGTCGCGGTGCTGCACGAGGCCGTGGCGCTGGGCGTCGATCACATCGACACAAGCGACTTCTACGGCCCGCACGTGACTAACCAGATCATTCGCGAGGCGCTGCATCCCTACGCGCCCAACCTCATCATCGTCACGAAGGTCGGCGCCGTGCGCAACGACCAGGGCGCATGGCTGCCCGCCCTGGCGCCCGCCGAGATCGAACGCGCCGTACACGACAATCTGCGCAACCTGGGGCTCGATGCGCTCGACGTCGTCAACCTGCGCATGATGGGCGCCATCCACGAGCCCGCCGACGGGCCGGTGGAAAAGCAGGTCGAGGCGCTGGCCAGGCTGCGCGAGCGTGGCCTAGTGCGCCATATCGGCCTGTCCAACGTCACTGCCACGCAGATCGCGGCGGCGCAGCGCATGGTGCCCGTCGTGTGCGTGCAGAACCACTACAACCTCGTGCACCGCGACGACGACGCGCTGATCGAGCAACTGGCCGCCCAAGGTATCGCCTACGTGCCGTTCTTTCCGCTCGGCGGCTTCACGCCGATCCAGTCGTCGGCGCTTTCGGCGCTCGCCGCGCGTCTTGGGCTCACGCCGATGTCGCTCGCGCTCGCATGGCTCTTGCGGCGCTCGCCCAATATCCTGCTGATTCCGGGCACCTCGACGCTCGCGCACCTGCGCGAGAACGTGGCGGCGGCGCAGCTCGATCTCGCCGATGACGTGTTCGCCGCACTCAACGCGATTTGCAACGGAAAGAGCGCAAGCAAGCACGCCTGAGCATTACGCGCTCGGGCCCTCGCTACGCGCGCTCATCGTGGCTTCGGGTGTTGCGAGCTTGCTCGCGAGCGCGTCGCGAATGAGCGCGACCGGCCGCACCAGGCGCCCAGGCAACGCCCCGTGCACGAGCCACACGTTGAGGCCGGACCGAAAGTCGGTCGCGTCGATGATCTGCAGCTGGTCGCGCAACGGGCTGCGCTCCAGCGCCTGCGGCGCGGCGAGCCCGATGCCCATGCCGCGAGCGATCAACGAAAGCTGCAGCTCGGAGCCGAACGCCTCGACCGCGACGTTGAACGGCACGCCGGCCATGCCCATGGCGCGGCTGAGCGCCGAGCGCATTCCGCAGCCGTCCTGGTTCAGTACCCACGGATGATGGGCGAGCGCGGCGAGCGTCGTCGGTGCGTCGGGCAAGCCGAACGAGCGCGCCGCGACCACGAGCGTCGGCGTATAGCCCAGTTGTGTCGCCACGACGCCTTCGGGGGGCGCAACGGCCGCGGGCAGCAGCACGACGGCCGCGTCGAGCCGCGCGCGCTCGACCTCGTCGAGCAACCCCGGCGACCAACCCGCCCTCACGCGCAAGGTCAGCTTCGGAAACTCGCTGCGCAGTTGATCGACGGGCTGCTCGAGCGCGAGTTCGGAGAGGAAAGGCGGCACGCCGAGCTTGAGTTCGCCGGCCGGCTCGGTCTGCGGCGATGCAACGGCCATCAGGTCCTCGACCGCGCGCAGGACCGAGCGCGCGAGGCCGTACACCTCGTTGCCGGCGGCCGTGGGCTTGAGCGGCTTGCTCTGCCGGTCGAGAAGCTCGATGCCGAGCGTTGTCTCCAGGTTCTGTACGCGGCGCGTGAGGCCCGGCTGCGTGAGGAACAACTTTTCCGATGCCCGCACGAGCGAACCGCTCTCGACCACCGCCACGAAGGCTTCCAGATCTCGGGTGTTCACAACAATTCCGCATAAAGATTATCGCAATAATTCAATTGTCGCATAACAATGCACTCTCTACGATACCCGGACTGCCACGTTCCGGAGCCATTGATGGAGCATCTTGCCGAAGCCTGTCCGCGCGTTCTGGCGCGCGCAACCGCCCCCACGACCCACGCGAACCCCGGCGCCCTCGCCGCGCCCGCCGACTCCGGCAGCCGGGCGGCGCTCACGCTGCCGATGACGCTGTTCTTCGCGGCCTCCGTCGGCGTGATCGTCGTGAATCTGACGGCGGCGCAACCACTCGCGGGACTCGTGAGCCGTTCGCTGCAATTGCGCCCCAGCCTGCTAGGCTCCGTCGCCATGCTGCCGCAGCTCGGCTACGCCGCGGGCCTGCTGCTGCTCGTGCCGCTGTGCGATCTGCTCGAGAACCGGCGCCTGATCTTCCGCACGCTCATGACCTGCGCAGCCTTTCTCGCGCTCGCGGCGCTGGCGCGCTCGGGTGCGCTGTTTCTCGGCGCGGTGTTTCTCGCGGGCGCGACGTCGAGCGTGATTCAGATGCTCGTGCCGATGGCGGCTTCGATGGCGCCCGAAAGCCGGCGCGGGCGGGCCGTAGGGAATGTCATGAGCGGCCTGATGCTGGGGATTCTGCTGTCGCGGCCGCTTGCGAGCCTGATTGCCGGGCCGCTGGGCTGGCGCGCGTTCTACGGCATTGAGGCCGGCGCGGATGCCTTGCTTGCCGTCGTCCTGTTCATGCGCACGCCGCGCCGCGTGCCGCTCGCGAGCGCGCGCTACGCCGAGCTGCTTTACTCGCTCTGGACGTTGCTGCGCACCGAGCGCGTACTGCGGCGCAGTGCTTTCCTCGCGGCGCTGGCGCTCGGCGCGTTCTCGGCGTTCTGGACGGTGATCGCCCTGCTGCTCGCGCAGCCGCCGTTTTCGCTGGGCATGAACGGCATTGCCGCGTTCGCGCTGGCCGGTGCGACCGGAGCTGTCGTCACGCCCGTGGCGGGCTGGCTCGGCGACCGCGGCGCGGGGCGCGCGACCCAGTGCGCCGCGCACGCAACGATGCTCGGAGCCGTTGTGCTGCTGGGCGTGGCGGGCGCGGGCTGGGGCGGCTTTTCGCCTGCTGCGCATCCCGCGCTGGCGCTCGGGATGCTCGTTGCCGGGGCGGCCGCGCTCGACGCGGGCGTCATCGCGGACCAGACGCTCGGGCGGCGCGCGATCAACCTGCTCAACCCCGCCGCGCGTGGCCGACTCAACGCGATTTTCGTGGGGATGTTCTTCGTGGGCGGCGCGGGCGGCGCGCTCATGGCCGGCGCGGCATGGGCCTGGGCGCGCTGGAGCGGCGTGTGCGCGGTCGCGCTTGGGTTCACGGTCGCGGTGATCGCGCTCGGGTTCGTGTATCGCGCAACGCCTGCTAGCGGGCGCTAGCAGCCACCGCTGGTTCGAGGAACGCGCGCCGGCCTGCACGCTGCTGGTGTACGTCGATGACGCGACCAGCCGTGGCTTCGGTTTGCGGTTTGCCGCGCCCGAACGAAAGAGCCGCGGCTGGATTAGCCGCGGCTCGAATGTGAGTTGCTGCTCGTGCGCGAAGCGACGCGCGCCCGGCTTCCCGGTCGGCGCGTCAAACGCGCGATGAGGCGTTCATGCCTGTTGATCCGACCCATCCGCGCTTTGAGCGGTGTTGTCGTCGGCCGGCTTCTCTTCTTCCTTCTTCTCGACCAGTTGCTCGAGTTCTTTCGCTCCCTCGAAGCCCGCGACCGCCGCGGCCGCCTTCGTCAGGAAACCCGCATCCGGATCGAGCTTTTCAGCCCCTTCCACGGCTGCCACTGCACCGGCAATTTCACCCACCTTGTCCAGAATGCCCATTTGAACCCTCCAATTGAAGTCAGCGACCAGGCTGACGAGGCGATGTCTCGTCAGCCGTGCACCACACATCGAACCAAGCGAGCGCGGGGCTTCATTGTGTGCCTGCCCCGAAGTCGCAGCAATCATAATCTCGATAATCTGACAATGGTTGACGAATGCGGCGTCGATCGCCATCCAGGGCATTCCGATATGCGAGTCCTAAGCGGGTTGGATGGCATTTTCAGCCTGCCGACGAATACGGGCGAGCATGCGTCGACGAATGACACCGCTTACTGGGCGGATGGCATACCAGTACGGCGTGAACTTGCGGCGCACGTTCGGGGTCGGGCAGAACACGCGCGTTTCGGTGCTCAATACCGTTTCGCCACCCGAAGTCGATTCGGCCGTGAATCCCATGACCAGGCGGCACACGTCCATGCTGTCGCAGTTTCTGAAAGCCTCTACGGTGTGAATGTCGAGCAGGCCGTAGTCCGCGCGCCAAAAAGCCCCGATCAGGCCAAACGCCAAACCGTAGTCCCTGTCGCGCCCAAGGAAAGCAAAGTCGTCGAGATCCAGTGGTCGCGTGCGGGAGAGCCCAAGCATTCGCGCAGGCAGTTCCCTTAACCCGATGGCAAGGCTGACCAGTGGATCATCCTTCGCTCGCTGGCGGGCTGCGCAATCCAGAATGACCCTCGATGGAGCACGTACACAAACTGAATGAATTTCCCGGAAATCAAAACGAGGAAGAAGGTCGTCTATCAGCATCGTTGGGGGCGGCAGAGGGGAAGTTTCGGCAAGCGCTGAAAGCGTGGGTCAACTATGCCATAGACGTTTGAGGCTCGCGGCAACGGCGGGCTACCGCCTAGCCGAGTTGCCCGTTGATGTGTCAGCTGCATCCGTCTCGCCAGTGTCCGTGAATGGACGGTCGATAAGTGGAACTGAACACATCAAACTGGCCGATCTGCGACTGCTTTCGCCGTCCCCCTTTTCCGCCACCGTGCCGCCCGCACCCCGGCGCACACCGTCCACTGGCATAATCGATGCTTCGCCCTCCCCAGCCCTCTTTCATTTCGCCGCTGCAATGAATCTGCATACCTGGTGGCTCTTCCTCGCCACTGTCTTCGTCGTTTGCGCCATCCCCGGTCCCAACATGTTGCTCATCATGTCGCATGGCGCGCAGTATGGCCTGCGCCGCACGAGCGCGACCATGGCCGGCTGTCTTTCCGCGCTCGTCCTCATGCTGGCCGTCTCGGCGGCCGGGCTCGGCGTGTTCCTGCAAGCGTGGCCCACGATGTTCAACGCGCTGCGCTGCATCGGCGCCGCGTATCTCGTATACCTGGGCGTCAAGGCGTGGAGAACGCGCGTACCAGAGGCCACCGCGGATGTCGCCGGAAAAGTCGACGCGCGCCCGGTGCGCTCGCCGTTCGCGCTCTACCGCAACGGCTTTTTCGTCGGCGGCAGCAACCCGAAGGCGATCCTCTTCGCGGCCGCGCTCCTGCCGCAGTTCATCGACGCGACCCACCCCGTGCTGCCGCAGTTCGGCGTGCTCGTGGTGACCTTCGCCGTGTGCGAGGTGAGCTGGTATCTCGTCTACGCAGGCTTCGGCACGCGCATCGGCGCCACGCTCAAGAGCCGGCGCGTGGCGAAAGCGTTCAACCGTGTCACGGGCGGGGTGTTCGTCGGTTTCGGCGCGATGATGGTGTTGCTGCGCCAGTAAGATCTTTCGCGCGGCCCGAGACCCGTGGCGCGGGAACCATAAAGGTTTAACTCCGAAGTTAACTGCTTCCCTTTTGCAACCCCCGCAAGCAAGCGCACCACATTGGTATATAAGGCATTACAGGAAATTTCATTTACCTTCCCTTGACGCGCTCTTCACATCTCAGCATGTTTTGGCGCTCAAGGGAGTTCCCTGACGCTGATTCTCGCACCCGGCGAAGCCCGCCCCATGCATCGGTTGCCGCAGACTTACCGTCCGGCTCAGTTGCCACCTCGAGTAACCAACGAGAGCCGGTTCGAGACCGAGGTCACGCCGGGTACCTTCGCGGCGACGTCGCTAGCCAGTTTGCCCTGATCCTCGTCGATTATCATGCCTGCGAGTATGACCTGACCTGTCCGCGCCGTGGCGAAGACGGCGATTTCGGCGTCTTCGAGGCCCTTTGTCTTGTAAATGGCCTGCTGCACCCTCTTGGACAGCGCTTTGTTTTCGACCCTTTCCGCCTTTCGCTCGGCGTGGATCTGCGCCGTGGTCATGGGCGCGCCATCGGCACTTTGTGCCGAGTCGGTTGGTGCTGGCGTCTGGGCAAGCGCCAGCGTCGACAGCGATGCTGCGAGCACGCAACATGCGACCTTGTATCGAATCTTCATCGACTCACCTTCTGCGTTGAATGAGTGAAAGTTGCTCGAGGCAACTCTGGGGCTGCCGCTATAGCGTAAGGCATGGACACCCAGACTACTATTAGACTATTGAGTTTTCCATAAAACATGACAACCGATTCGATGCCGGCGCGTTATATCTCTGACGGATTGATTGGAGATGCGCGCCATGGCAAAGAAGCCGTTGGACGAGGCAACGAAGAAACGCTTGCGGGCCGGCCGCATGCTCCTGGCGGGCAAAGGCCCGGGAGAAGTGGCACTGGCCGTGGGGGTAGCCCGACAGACGGTGTACACATGGAAGGGCTTGCTCGATGAAGGTGGAATCGATGCGCTGCGTGCTGTGCCGGGTCGAGGTCGTCCGGCGCGGCTAGATGAGGAGCAGTTGGCGCAACTACGGCAGGCATTGCTACAAAGCCCGACCGAATACGGCTTTGGCACCGAGCTTTGGACACTCAAGCGCGTGGCTATGCTCATCAAGCGCATGTATGGCGTCGAGTTCGGGCAAACGCAGGTCTGGCGCATTCTTGGGGCGCTGGGTTTCAGCGCACAAAAGCCTGAGCGGCGCGCAATCGAGCGCGACGAGGAAGCGGTGCGCCACTGGAAGCGACACACGTGGCCCGCGCTTAAAAAAAAGCCCAGCGCGAAGGCCGACTGATTGTCTTTATCGACGAGACCGGCATCAGCGAGCGCCCCACGCGGGTGCGCACCTGGGCGCCGAAGGGGCAAACGCCAGTTATCCAGTTTCATTTCAACTGGAACCATGTCTCGGCGATCGCCGGCCTCAGTCGCACGAACTACCTGTTCCGGTTGTACGAAGGCAGCGTGAAGAAGGAACAGGTGGTCGAGTTTCTCAAGGCGCTCAAAGCGCATTTGAAGCAGCCACTGCTGATTATCTGGGATGGTGCCCGGCCTCACCACGCCGCAATTGTCCGCCAATACCTGGATTCGCTCGACGGCCATATTCAGATCACCTTCCTGCCACCGTATTGTCCGGAACTCAATCCCGTCGAGTACCTGTGGGCATGGCTCAAGCGTCACGCGATTGCGAACTTCTGCCCCGACAATCTCAACGAGTTGCACACCGTCGCTCGCAACAAGCTCAAAAGCGCTCAGCACCGACCTTCGATCATCGCCGCGTGCTGGATGCAGGCAACGTTGTGGTGAAGTCATGATTTATGGAAAGGTCAATAACAGCGCTCGCCGAGCCGTAGGGCGTCGCGGTCATTCGAAATGCTGCAGTCCGCCGTCGAGTTGCATCCGCGACGATCATCTATGTCTGGATGTGTGGTCAGACTTTTTCATGTACGGGTACCCGTTCTTGATTGACTT
>NZ_DATJWR010000030.1:0-3337 GCF_035501035.1 Paraburkholderia sp. | reverse complement strand
GGCGTGAACGGGCATATCCGCGATGTCGTCGAGCAGTACGCGCTCGATGGCTACGTGGCGATCGCACCCGACGTGTTCTGGCGCACGGCACCGCGCGTCGAACTCGACTACGCGGGCGCCGACCGCGACCGCGGCATCGAGTTGATGCAGAAGACGGACGTGAAGCTCGTCGTCGAGGACATCGGTGCAACGGCCGCTGCGCTGCGCGCGCTGCCCGAGTGCACCGGCAAGGTCGCGGCGATCGGCTATTGCTTCGGCGGGCGCCTCGCCTATCTCGCGGCGGCAAGCGGCTCGCTGGATGCGGCCGTGTCGTACTACGGCGGCGGTATCCAGAACCAGCTCGACCTCGCAGACAAAGTCACGGCGCCGATCCTGTTCCACTACGCCGAAAACGATCACGCCATTCCGCTCTCGGCGGTCGGCCAGGTGAAGGAGCGCTTCGCTGGCCGCCCGAACGCCGAGTTCCACCTGTACCCGAACGCCGAGCACGGCTTCAACTGCTCGGTGCGCGCGTCGTACAACCAGCATGCTTCGGCGCTCGCGCATGGCCGCACGCTGAGCTTCCTCGCCGAGCATCTGTAATCGCTTCGTCCCTGCGGCGGCGCTTTCCTCCACGCCGCCGGCTAGCCAGCCAGGGCGCGCGCAGGCATCCTTGCATAAGCGCGCCGTGGCCGGCGTAACCGGCGCGCCCTGTTGCACGCTGTTGCGCCCGGCAGCCTTTCTGCCGGGCGCGCTTCATCTTCGCTTGCACGCTTGCCCCATCCAACGACGAGGAGTGCGCGCCTTGCAGTCCGACTATCTGGAATACGACGCCATCGGCCTCGCCGATCTCGTGCGCCGCCGCGAAGTGAGCGCGCGCGAACTGCTCGACACGGCCATCGCCCGCGCGGAAGCCACCAATCCCGCCATCAATGCCATCGTCCTCAAGGACTACGAGGCGGCGCGCCAGCGCGCGCTGCGCATCGAGGCGGCCGGCAATGGCGTCGACGCGCTCAACGACGGCCCGCTGGCCGGCGTGCCCTTTCTCGTGAAGGATCTCGGCGCGGCGGTGGCCGGCCTGCGCATGACATTCGGCAGCCGCCACTACCGCCATTACATTCCCAACGCCGACGCACCCGTGGTCGAGCGCTTTCGCGCCGCGGGCCTGAACATCTGCGGCAAGACGAGCGCCTCGGAGCTCGGGCAGATGCCCTACACCGAGCCCGAACTGTTCGGCCCATGCCGCAACCCGTGGAACCTCGATCACACACCGGGCGGCTCGAGCGGCGGGGCGGCCGCCTCGGTCGCGGCGGGCATCGTGCCGCTCGCGCATGCGTCCGACGGCGGCGGCTCGATCCGCATTCCGGCATCGTGCTGCGGGCTCTTCGGGTTCAAACCGTCGCGCGCGCTGCAGCCCGCTTCGAACGTGCCGACGCCGCCCGGCGCGCTGGGCGTCGATCTCGCGGTGTCGCGCAGTGTGCGCGACAGTGCGCTCATGCTCGACCTGATCGCCGGCGACCCGGCGCTGCCGGCCGGTGCGCCAGGCACCTTCCTCGCGGCCGCGCGCGCGCCGCTCGACGCGTCGAAGCCGCTCTCCGTCGCCCTGCTTTGCGATCCGATGTTCGCGGACACGCTCTCGCCCGAAGTGCGCGGCGCGCTCGACGATGCCGCCGAACTGGTCGCCTCGCTGGGCCACCGCGTGGAGCCATACTCGCTGCCCGTCGATTACGCGGCGGCGCGCGAGGCTTTCCTGATGCTGTGGTCGGTGGTAGCCGAGCAATACGTGCTGAACGCCGACGAAATCACGGGCACGAAGCCGCGCCGCCAGGACTTCGAGATCGCGACGTGGGCGATGGCGCACATCGGCCGCAAGCTGGGCGAGCGCGAACTGCCCGCGGCGCTCGACTTGCAGCAGCGCATCACGGCGCAGCTCGCCGACCTGATGCAGCGCTACGACGTGCTGTTGTGTCCGACGCTCGCCGCCGCGCCGGTGAAGATCGGCGCGCTCAAGCCCACCCAGAGCGAGCGCATGCAGATGCGCGCGGTCACCGCGGTGCCGGTGGAAGTGCTGATGAGAAAGATGCTGACCGAAGCCTCGAACAAGGCCTTCGCGTGGGCGGGCTGCACCGAGCTATTCAATCTGACGGGCCAGCCGTCGATGTCGGTCCCGCTCGCGTGGAATGCGCGCGGCCTGCCGATAGGCGTGCAATTTGCCGCCCGCGAGGGCAACGACGCGCTGTTGCTGCGCCTCGCGGCGCAACTGGAGGCGGCGCGCCCGTGGTTCGGCCGGCGTCCGCCGTTGCTGCAGGCCCGCCTCTAGCGCGCAGCGCCTGCAAGCCATCACACGGCGCGCGGGCGGCGCGGCGCATGCACCCATGCGTCGCGCCGCCCGCAGCACTCGTGCTTCTTTGCGTCCGCTTCTTTGCGGCCTGTTACGCCTTCTTGTTATAGGCGCTGCACCAGCCCTTGCCCGCAACCTGCTTGCCGCCGAACATCGGGCACGGCGCGAACGCGTCCGTGGGCTTGCCCTGGTAGAACGAGCAGTTGCTGCAGTCCTCGCCGGGGACGTACTTCGCGAACTTCGCCTTGTCGACCTTGGTCGCGTCGAGCTTGTAGCCGAGCGCCTGGGCGGTGGGATCGGATTCGGCAACCTTGGGGGCGTCGGCGAAAGCCTGGCGCGAAAGCGCGAGCGTCGATGCGACGCTGATGCTCGTAATCAGAAAGCTGCGGCGGGACGATTTCATGGGAGTCACTCCGGTATTGTGGGCGATTCGTTCGCTGGGTTATGCGCGGCTCGTGTGCCGCGTCAATGCCTTTACGTCGCTCTGGCGGCGGCTTCGCGGAGAAGCTTAACAACGAAGGACGCACGCGTGAGGCTGCAATGCCGGAGATAAGTGAGCCGCATGATGCGGCTCGCTGGAAGAAGGGAAAACGCGTGGTCGGCGCGATTCAGTCGATGGAAGCCATCTCGCACACGCGCTGGGCGATCGCAAGCGAAGCCGTGAGCCCCGGCGACTCGATGCCGAACAGGTTCACGAGCCCGCGCACGCCGTGCGAGGCCGCGCCCTGGATCATGAAGTCCGCGGCGGGCTCGCCCGGCCCGGAGAGCTTCGGGCGGATGCCCGCGTAGGCCGGCTGTAGCGCGCCGTCGGGCAGCGCGGGCCAGTAGCTGCGGATCTGCGCGTAGAAGGCCTGCGCGCGGTGGGGATCGACGTCGTAATCGATCGCATCGATCCATTCGACGTCGGGGCCAAAGCGCGCCTGGCCGCCCAGGTCGAGCGTGAGGTGCACACCCAGGCCGGCGGCCTCGGGCACCGGGTAGATCAGCCGCGAGAAGGGTGCGCGGCCGGCCAGCGTG
>NZ_DATJWR010000029.1:0-13849 GCF_035501035.1 Paraburkholderia sp. | reverse complement strand
GAGCCAGGATCAAACTCTTCAGTTCAAACCTGTTACTGTTTTCGGTTTCGTTAGAAACCGGTCGCTCACTCAAAGCTGACAGGTTCTGAATTGCTTCAAAAACCTGACTTACTTTAGTGTGAGACTCTTGATACTTTTGCTTTTCTCACCGGATCAAAAAATCACGGCGAGGAGCTAGATCGAATCAAGCGCCCACACTTATCGGCTGTAAATTTTTAAAGATCGCTCGCTCAAAAATCAGCTAAATCCGCTGTCTTTTTTCGCGTCCTGCATCACAGGGAGGCGAATTATGCGCGGAGGAGAATCGCCCGTCAAGCGAAATTTGGATATTTAATGAATCTGTCGCATACGGCGCATGCGAGTACGCTCAGCTCGTGCTCGCGCGAGGGTCGATCGAATTGAATAGTCCCCGATCGCAAGTCCTCCTGCTAACAGCGATCCTTCTCAGTACAAGCACGAACGATCCGATTGGGCGACGTCGAACTACGCTCACGTCAGTTCAACCGAACACGGACATAGTTGCGCCGGATCGTCCATCTGCCCCGAAATAAAAATTTCCGTCGCGCCCATCCTACGTCGAGATCAAGTGCTCGCTCAAAAGTCTTTCACTCGGAGATGGAAGGCTTTTCCCCCATTTAACGCCCTCCCGCTCGCGACCAGTTCCCTACTTCTGCAGTGCGCACAGCATGAACAGCACTTCGGCCGACCAAACGTGCCGTCACACTGGAACGCCGGGCCCCGCCAATCAGCATTGATTGCTTGATGCGGTCAGCAGCGAAAGTTGAAATGAAAATGAAAATGAAAAATTCGCTGGAGGCCACGCCAGAGTTGCAACGTACGCACATTAGATTCGCTATCCGAAATATCTTTCTCCGCAAGAGTTCACAAACCCGGTAAAAACGACGTGGACGACAGGTGCACGATCGGCGACAAATATCGCAGCAATTCATAGACATACGAGAGCCCCCCCCCGATATACGGGATCCCAGGTGCGTTCTCTTTTGTCGCTTATCCCCCTCCCCGAAGTGCGGGTTTTTGTACAACCCTATTGAAATTAGTGACATCGGTCATATCGTATGATTCCGATATATGATTCGGACAGTCACGATGCAGCTGCGATGAAGAAACCCTCATCCACTCCCCCCCTAGACGTCGACGCGATCTGCAAGGCGCTCGCCAATCCCGTGCGCCGGGAGATCCTCGCTCGCCTGCGCGAGCCGCAGGCGCACTTCGGCGACCAGGAGCTTTCATTCGACCACGGCGTCTGCGCAGGCCGGATCGACGCGCATTGCGAGCTCTCGCAATCCACGGTGTCCGCGCACCTGGCCGTGTTGCAGAAGGCCGGGCTCGTCACGTCAAAGCGAGTGGGGCAGTGGGTGTTCTTCAAGCGCAACGAGCCGGTCATCGAGGCGTTTCTCGCCCACATGAACGCGCAGTTGTGATGCATCGGCGGCGAACCCGTCGTCCGCTTCGATTCCCGTATTGCTTTTCAGCCCGCGGGCCGCGCCCGCAAACAAGGTGAACTCATGGCAACGCTTTTCGACCCCATCCAGATCGGCGCCCTCAAGCTCCCGAACCGCATCATCATGGCTCCACTCACGCGCCAGCGCGCGGGCGAAGCACGCGTGCCCAACGCACTCATGGCCCAGTACTACGCCGAGCGCGCCTCGGCTGGCCTCATCATCAGCGAGGCGACGTCGGTCACGCCGCAGGGCGTCGGCTATGCCGAAACGCCGGGCATCTGGTCGCAGGAACAGGTGGAGGGCTGGAAGGTCGTGACCGATGCCGTGCATGCGGTGGGCGGCCGCATCGTCCTGCAGTTGTGGCACGTGGGCCGCGTCTCCGACCCTGTGTTCCTGAACGGCGATCTGCCGGTCGCGCCCAGCGCAATCGCGGCGCAAGGCCACGTGAGCCTCGTGCGGCCGCAACGCGCCTACGTCACGCCGCGCGCGCTCGAAACCAGTGAGATCGCCGGCGTGATCGCCGCGTTCCGCCAGGGCGCGGTCAATGCCAAGGCGGCGGCCTTCGACGGCGTGGAGATCCACGGCGCGAACGGCTACCTGATCGACCAGTTCCTGCAGGACAGCACCAACCATCGCACCGACGCCTACGGCGGCTCGATCGAGAACCGCGCGCGCCTGCTGCTCGAAATCACCGACGCGTGCATCGACGTGTGGGGCGCGGACCGCGTTGGCGTGCATATCGCGCCGCGCGGCGACGCCCACACGATGGGCGATTCGGATCCCGCGGCGACGTTCGGCTATGTGGCGCGCGAGCTCGGCAAGCGCAAGATTGCGTTCCTCTTCGCGCGCGAGTCGCTCGGCGACAGACGCCTCGGGCCCGCACTCAAGGCCGAATTCGGCGGCCCGTTCATCGCAAACGAGAAGTTCACGCTGGAATCGGCGCAGGCCGTGCTCGGGGCAGGCGAAGCCGATGCCGTCGCATGGGGCCAGTTGTTCATCGCGAATCCCGATCTGCCGCGTCGTTTCGAACTGAACGCCCCGCTCAATGCACCGAATCCGTCGACGTACTATGCACGCGGCGAAACGGGCTACACGGACTACCCGTCGCTCGAAAACGCGGCTTGACCGCAAGGCAGTCGTCAAGCGCGTGCGGCATGTCGACGCACGTCATCCGGCGGCTACGGCCGAGGCACCTTGCCTCGCCGTGGCCGCTGTTCGCTGGAAGGTCTGAAAATGCGGGGATTGTGCGCCGGCCGGCGGCAAAGCTCAAAGAGATCGCGTGGCCGCTACCGCCTCGGCGCGGCGCCTCGATAGTCGGATTCAATTGGCATCGCGCGTGCGGATATCCTTGAATTCAATCCCTGCCTTTCCCCCCTTTTTCGCTGACCGGAGATCAGTCATGCCGAAAGCCGACGTTAGCAAGATTGTCCATGCCATCGCCGAAGAAACGAACACACCTGAGGAAACAGTGGCGCGCATCTACGCTGACACCCTGAATGAATATCGCGCCGAAGCACGTATTCAGGACTATCTCTCGCTATTCGCCGAACGCAAAGTCCGCGCAACGCTACGGCAATACCCAACGAAGCCGCACTAGTCGTCACAGTCGTCATTTTCTTTGTGCCGGCTGCGTCAGGCCGGCCGCTTCTCCTGCCCCACTTGCTTCCGCGGCGCTCCTTTATGAGGCTCGCGCCGCGATCCCCCTTTGCGCCCGCGCGCACCTTGCCGATATCCAGCTCTTAAGGTTGGTTTAATTCTTTGCTGCAACCATAAAGCTCAACCCCTGTTGAGCTGCCGGAACATCGGCGGCGTTTTTTTGTGCGGCAAGCCAAGGAGGAGCGAGGTCATGGTTGAAGACGACGTACTGGTGCACCTGCAGTCCCTGCTGCGCGACGACGCGGCCTCGACGGTCGCATCATGCCGTGTCTCGACGCCGCTCCAGAATCCGTGGGGCCGCGCCTACCGGCTCGTCGAATGGACGACGCCGCTCGACGACGGCGCCCGCCGCCAGGTCGTTCCCGCCGAAAGCACGGCGCTCGAAATCGCGCGCCTCGTCGCGCAGCATGTGCCCGGCCGCCGCATTCTGCTCAACGGCGAGCCCGCCGCAACCGAGCGCCCACGCACGCGCCGCCGCTCGCGCAGCGCCGCGAACGCACGCGCGGCGCGCTAGAAGCGCGGCTTCCCGGCGGCGCGCGGCGCCCGCTCGTCGCGCAAGGCCTGCGTACCGCCCCCCTGTCCGGCCCCATCGCGCCCCATCCGCGCGCGCCCGGCGTCAAGCCACGAGCCGCGCAAGCGATGCTTCCAGTTTCCCGCTTACGCGTGTCATCGGCGCGCGCAGCTCGTTGCGAATCAGCCCGCACGCTGCGAGCCCCGCCTTCACCGGCCCCGGATTCGGCTCCGCAAACGAGGCGCGCACGAGCGGCACGAGCATATGCCAGATCGCGCGGGCTTCGGCGAGACGGCCCTCGCGCAACGCGCGCGCCATGCCGACGAAGCGCTCCGCGCGCAGATGCGCCGAAGCCGCAATCGCGCCGCTCGCGCCCGCGCACATTGCGCCGAACATCTCGATGTCCTCACCGCAGAGCACCTGCAAACGGCCGTCGAGAATCAGCGCGAGCGTCTTGTCGAGCGAGCCGCCGCAGTCCTTCACGGCGCGGATGCGCTCGTGCGCGGCGAGTTCGAGCAAGCTCGCCAGCTCGATGTGCACGCCGGTGCGCGCGGGAATGTCGTAGACGATCAGGGGCTTGCGGCTCGCGTCCGCGAGCGCGGCGAAGTGGCCGATCACGCCTGCCTGTGAAGGCCGGATGTAATAAGGCGCGGCCGCCAGCACGCCCGCGATGGGCTGCTCGTTGAGCGCCGCGATGCGCTCGCAAACCGCCGCCGTGTGATTGCCGCTCACGCCCGCCACGACAGGCAGGCCGCCGGCCGCGGCCAGCACGGTGGCGAGCACGGCGTCCTGCTCGTCGGCGTCGAGCGCGGCGGGTTCGCCGGTCGTGCCTAGCGCGACGAAGCCTGCCACGCCGGCCTCCACGTAGTGGCGCACGAGCGCGCCGAGCGCCGCATGATCGACGGCGCCCGCGTTGAATGGCGTGACGAGCGGAATCCAGATACCCGAAAACTCAGACATGACTTTCCCTTGAACTCGACCGTATGAAAGGTCCGTTCAGCGGTGCGCAGGAGGGATGCAAGCCGGGGATAAAGCGGGAGGCATGACGCCGTCGACTGGCTGTTCCGTCGCACATCTGACGGAACAGCAAGCTCCGGTCAGATGAGCGGCTGTTTTTTGGCTTTGGTTTTCACCCACGCCGACAAAGCCTGCGCGAGCGGCGACACCGCGCGCATGGCGGCGGTGAAGTTCGGCAGTTCGTGACGGAGTGCGTTACGTGGCATGGCGCGTAGTGTAACCGGGATCGCGCGTTTGTGTGACTGTGCCGGCGCACGCGGCCGGCCTGCGCGCCGCGGCCGGGTGGCTTGCCGCCAAAGCGAACCTAAGCAAACCAAAGCGCGCCGACGCGCTTTCGCGCACTGCGATGCGTAGTCGCACCGTTTCCCCGCGCAGCTGCCGCCCTGCACCGACAAAAGAGCTTGACTTCTCACGCCGCCGAACTAATATACGCACCGCGTACATTAACCAGAAATTACGGGTGCCAGCATGAGTGTTCCGCAACAAGCCTTTCTCCGCGACGCCATGCGGCGTCTGAACATGACCCGCGACGCGTTCGCGAGCCGCATCGGTGTGTCGCGCCGGGCGCTAGACACCTGGTTGCTGCCCGAGGAGTCGCAGGAATCACGCGCCATGCCGGAGATCGTCGAGCGTTTCGTTTCGGAAATCGTCGGCAACGGCGAGCCGCGCGAAGACTATACGCAAAGCGTAGACTCGCCGCGCTCGCTCGCCAGCCAGATGCAGTTCGAAGGCAAGCCGCAACTGCTCTCTGTCGACCAGTTCTCGCGCGACTCCGTCGAAGCCCTCTTCCGCGTGGCCGACATCATGCAGCCCATCGCGCGCCGCCGCAAAATCTCGCGCGTGCTCGAAGGCGCGGTGCTCGGCAACCTGTTCTTCGAAGCCAGCACGCGCACGCGCGTGAGCTTCGGCGCGGCGTTCTGCCGTCTGGGCGGATCGGTGTGCGACACGACCGGCTTCACATTCTCCTCGATGGCCAAGGGCGAATCGATCTACGACACGAGCCGCGTGATGGCCGGCTACGTGGATGCGATGGTGATTCGGCATCCTGATCAAGGCTCGGTTGCCGAGTTCGCGCGCGCGGTGAACATTCCCGTGATCAACGGCGGCGACGGTCCCGGCGAGCACCCGAGCCAGGCGCTGCTCGACCTCTACACGATCCAGCGCGAGTTCTCGCGTCTGGGCAAGATCGTCGATGGCGCGCACATCGCGCTCGTGGGCGACCTCAAGTACGGCCGCACGGTGCACTCGCTCGTGAAGCTGCTCGCGCTGTACCGCGGCATCAAGTTCACGCTGATCTCGCCGGCACAGCTCGAAATGCCGGCGTACATCGTCGACAAGATCGCGACCAACGGGCACGTGGTCGAGCAGACGCACGACCTCCGTCAAGGCCTGCGCGGCGCCGATGTCGTGTACGCCACGCGCATCCAGAAGGAGCGCTTCAACGACGAGTCGTTCGAAGGCTACACGCCCGATTTCCAGATCAATCAGGCGCTGATGGACGAATGCTGCAGCCCCGAGACGCTCGTGATGCACCCGCTGCCGCGCGACAGCCGCCCCGGCGCGAACGACCTCTCGACCGACCTGAACCACGACCCGCGCCTCGCGATCTTCCGCCAGACCGACAACGGCATTCCGGTGCGCATGGCGATTTTCGCGGTGCTGCTCGGTGTGGAGAACCTCGTGCAGCACTCGATGCGCGACGCCGTGTGGCGTCCGCCTGCCTACCTCGGCCCGGACGACGCCGTGTTCCACGGCATCGACTGAGGCTCGCGAACGGCGCGCCGCCCGAGCGCGCGCCGCCGCCGCTGCGCTCAGCGCGCAACCGGCGCAAAATCCGCACGAACTCAGCATCAAATCGGCCCGCAGGCATCATGCTTGCGGGCCGATTCGTTTATCTACCGCCTGCAACGCTTCAAGACGTGCAAACCGTCACACACGTCAGCCCTTGCGCCTCTTCCGCTGCATCGATGGCGGCCTCCAGCGCGTTGAACGCGTAGCGCTCGACGGCGATCGCATCGAGCGCAAGCTGCCCCGACCGCACGAGCGCGATCAGCGCCCGGTAGTCCTCGCCGCTGTACATGAAGTGGCCCATCAGCTCCCAGTTGATGAGCATCTCCCGATACGCAATGGGCAGATCGACCTCCATGCTGCCCATCAACACCATGCGGCCGTTGCGGCGCAGGCTGCGCAGCGCGGCGAGCGTGGCGTTCGGATCGGTCGCGTTCGTCGACGGATTGAACTGTAGGCAACCCGGACGTATTCTTGAAATCAATTCCCGGCATTGCACCCATCACCGTGATCGATCTCTCCGGTATCGACCTGAACCTGCTCGTCTCGCTCGACGCCCTGCTCGCCGAGTCGAACGTGACTCGCGCCGCCGCACGCCTGAATCTCACGCAGTCGGCCGTTTCGGCGCAGCTTGCGCGGCTGCGGCACCTCTTCGACGACCCGCTGCTGATTCCCGCCGCCAATGGCCGCGGCATGACGCCCACTGCGCACGCGCTCGAACTGACGGAGCCGCTGCACGCGGCGCTCAAGACGCTCGAAGCCGTGGTGCGCCGCCAGCCCGCGTTCGATCCGCTCACCGATACGCGGCGCTTCGTCGTGGCCGCGAGCGACCAGTGCGTGGCCGTGCTCGGCCTGCCGCTGATGATCGAGTGGGCGCGGCTGGCCGGGCCGGGCCGGGCCGGGCCTGCAGCTCGCGTTCATCGCCATCGAATCGGGCTCGCTCGCGCAGCGCTTCGAGCGCGGTGAGATCGATCTGCTGCTCGGCTCAGCCCAGCAAGTGCCGCCTGCGCTGAAAGCGCGGAAGCTTTACGACGAACGCTTCGTCGTGGCGCAGCGCAAAAGCCACCCGCGCGGCACCGCAAGCTTCGAGCTCGACACCTACTGCGCGCTCGAGCACGTGCTGGTCTCGACCAGCGGCGGCAGCTTCTTCGGCTTCATGGACGAGCATCTCGAAGCGCTCGGCCGGCGCCGGCGCGTGGCGCTCTCGGTGCAGCACTTCACGCTCGTGCCCGAGCTGCTCGCGCGCACCGACTACCTGGCCACGCTGCCCTACCGGCTCATCGCGCGCTATCGGGACCGCGTGGACCTGTTCGAGCTGCCATTCGAGGCGCGCGGCTTCTCGATGCATGCGGCGTGGCATCCCCGCAATCACGCGGACCCGGCGCTCGTGTGGCTGCGAGAGACGGTGGCCGCTCTGTCTCCCGGCAACGCACCGCCTGAGGCCATCGATTAGCGATCCTCTTCATTGACGAGCGGTGCGGCTCACGTTGGAAAACCTGCGCATCGCACGCGCGATTCCTCAGTCGATTGATTCGGCGAACATTGGCATGCGCGCCGCCTATACTCCATGAACCGGCCGCGCCGCAAGGCGAGAGCGCCGTACCGCGTCGTTCTCCCGTCGTCGTTTCCTGCTTGCCCGCTACCTTGCGCCGCCATGCTGACCATTGACGAAATCCGCGCGATCCCGCTTTTTTCCACGCTCCCCGAAGCCGAACTCGAACGCCTCGCCCAGACTTCCGCGGATTTGCACCTAAGCCCCGGCGAATACGCCGTGCACGAAGGCGGCGAGCGGGCGCTCTACGCCGTGCTCGCCGGCAAGATGGAGGTCGTCAAGCTGTTCGACGGCATCGAGCGCACGCTTGGGTGGCGCCTGCCCGGCACGATCTTCGGCGAGGTGCCGCTCGCGCTCAGTTCCCCGTTTCCGGGCGCTTACCGTGCAGCCATTCCCTCGCGCGTCATGCGCGTGGACGCTCAGCATTACTACGCACTCGCCGCAGCATCGGCCGATGTCGCCACCCGCATGGGCGCGCTTGCGCGCGAACGCATAGGCGGCTTGCAGGGACTTTCCGCCGAACCGCCCAAGACGCGCGTGACCCTCGTTGGCGCGCGCTGGGACCCGGCTTGCGCGAACCTGCGCCAGTTCCTCGCGCGCAACCAGATCAGCTGCGAGTGGATGACGCCCGACGCGCCGGAGCTCGCAACCCACTGGAGCGGTCCCTGCCCCGCCGAGCAGGACTGCCCAACCTTGCGCCTCGCCGACGGCACGCTGCTGAGCCGCCCCTCCACACGCGAGCTTGCGGAGCGTCTAGGGCTACAGACCAAACCGCGTCTCGATGAGTACGACACACTGATCATCGGCGGCGGGCCGGCCGGGCTTGCGGCCGCTGTCTATGGCGCATCGGAAGGACTGCGTACCATTGTGGTCGAGCGCGAGGCGCCGGGCGGCCAGGCCGGAACGTCGTCGCGCATCGAAAACTATCTGGGCTTTCCCGGCGGCATTTCGGGCGACGAACTGGCGAGCCGCGCGTTGCAGCAGGCAAGACGCCTTGGCGCGGAGATCCTCGTCACGCGTGCCGTCGCACGCGTCGATACGGCCGCGCGCGAAGTCCATCTCGACGGCGGCGACGTGGTTCGCGTCCATACACTCATTCTCGCAACGGGCGTGACGTGGCGTCGCCTCGCGATCGAAGGTTTCGACCGCTTCATCGGCAAGGGCATCTATTACGGTGCGGCGCGCAGCGAGGCAAGCGGCACGCACGGACTCGACGTGTATCTGATCGGCGGCGGCAATTCTTCGGGGCAGGCCGCACTGTATTTCGCGAGCCATGCGCGCGCCGTCACGCTCATCGTGCGCGGCGATTCGCTCGAGAAGAAGATGTCGCGCTATCTCGTCGAGCAACTCGCGGGGAAGAGCAATGTCCGCGTCGAGGTGAATTCCGAAGTGGTCGGCGTGTACGGAGACACGCATCTGAACGCCATCGACGTTCTCAATACGGCAAGCGAGAGCGTGAGCCGTCGCGAGTGTGGCGGCCTGTTCGTCTTCATCGGCGCTGACGCGGAAACGGGTTGGCTGCCGCCGGAGATCGTCTGCGACAAGCGCGGCTACGTGCTGACCGGCGACGATATCGTGAAGGCCGGACACTGGACGCAAAAGCGCGACCCGTATCTGCTCGAATCGAGCGTGCCCGGCATCTTTGCCTGCGGCGACGTGCGTCTGAGCCCGGTCAAGCGCGTGGCCTCAGCCGTTGGCGAAGGCAGCATGGCGATTGCCTTCGTGCATCGTTACCTTCAGGAAGATGGCACTTAGCCTGTCCTTCCCGACTGCCGACCAACAGCTGAACTCGCCACGCATTCGAGTACTTTCCCACCGCTTTCGCGCGCGGCTGACACACCCCTTTCGTTCGCATTCGACTCACGCAATATCGCGATTCTGTCTGCCGCGCCAGCTTCGCGCCGGGCTGGCGCCAGCCATGCGACAGCGTTGCGACAGCAAGCAAAACGCACTGAAAAAATCACACGTTAGCGCTTTACTTTCGCGTTCGAGAAGTGCAACGTGCAGTTCTCCGATGCGCTCCGGTGCGCACGACAGCGAAATGCGGGCGACCGCGGCACCGGAATTACTGCACGTGTAGAGCGCGCCCACACGCGGTCAGCGCCTGAAGCAACAGCTTACGTTCTTTACCGTTCCGTCTTCGTCCTGGAGTCAGCCGAACGCCATGTCCAACGAACGTCCCTTCGACGCGCCGTGCGACCACGACGACGCGTCCCAGCCTTCCCCCTCCGACCCGGCCTCACGTGCACCCGCCGACGTCAAGCGGCGTCGCTTCCTGCAATCGGCCGCTGCCGCTGCCGCCTTGGGCGCGGCGCCGCATCTGCATGCGCAAAATGCGCCGCCGACTACCGCCGCGCCTGAAGCGCCACCCCCCGCTCCGGCCCGGCCAGTCAGGCTCGAAATCAATGGTCGCGAGTATGTGCTTCACATCGAACCGCGCGTCACGCTGCTCGACGCATTGCGCGACTACGCCGGCCTCACCGGCACGAAGAAAGGCTGCGACCGCGGACAGTGCGGCGCATGCACGGTGCTCGTGGAGGGCCGGCGCATCAACAGTTGCCTCACGCTCGCGGTGATGCACGAAGGCGAGCGCATCACGACGGTTGAAGGCCTCGCGGGCGCGACCGACCTGAGCCCCGTGCAGCGCGCCTTCATCGAGCGCGACGCGTTCCAGTGCGGCTTCTGCACGCCTGGCCAGTTGTGTTCGGCGACGGCATGCCTCTCCGAATTCGCTGCGGGCACGGCCAGCGCGGCGACCGCCGACGTACGCACGCGCCCCGCGCAACTGAGCGACGCCGAAATACGCGAGCGCATGAGCGGCAACATCTGCCGCTGCGGCGCCTATGTGAACATCGTGGCCGCCGTGCGCGACGCGCACGCGGCCGGCGCATAAGTACGGAGGCACGGTCATGGACGCCATCTCGTACCAGCGCGCCGCCGACATCAACGGCGCAATCGCAGCGGCGCAACGCCCCGGCGCGGTCTTCATCGGCGGCGGAACGAATCTGCTCGATCTCATGAAAGGCGGCATCACGCATCCGGTCACGCTCATCGACATCACGCGCATTGCCGCGCTCGATCGCATCGAAACGCTGCCCGATGGCGGCCTGCGCATCGGCGCGCTCGTGCGTAACAGCGACGCGGCCAATCACGCGCTCGTGCGCACGCGTTATCCGCTGCTCTCGCAGGCGCTGCTCGCCGGCGCCTCGCCGCAACTGCGCAACATGGCGACCGTGGGTGGCAATCTCATGCAGCGCACGCGCTGCCAGTACTTCTACGACACGGCGTTCGCGCAATGCAACAAGCGCTCGCCCGGCAGTGGGTGTGCAGCGATTGGCGGGTTCAATCGCATGCATGCGATTCTCGGTGCGAGCGCGCAGTGCGTGGCCGTCAATCCGTCCGACATGAGTGTCGCGCTTGCGGCACTCGACGCAACGGTGCAGGTCAGCGGGCCGCGCGGCGCGCGGGCCATTGCGTTCACCGCGTTTCATCGCCTGCCCGGCGACCAGCCCCATTTCGACACGACACTTCAATCAGGTGAACTGATTACTTCCGTCGACCTGCCGCCGCCGATGTTCAGCGATCATGCGCACTACCTGAAGGTGCGCAACCGGGCGAGCTATGCGTTCGCGCTCGTTTCCGTGGCGAGCGCGCTGCAACTCGATGGCCGCCACATACGCACGGTGCGCATCGCGCTCGGTGGTGTCGCGCATCGGCCTTGGCGCGCGAGCGTGGCGGAGCAGCACCTCGCTGGGCGAACGCTCAGCGCCGCGACGTTGCGCGAGGCCGCAGCGGCGGAACTCGCGCAGGCGCGGCCGCTCAATGGCAATGCGTTCAAGGTCGGGCTCGCCCAGCGCGCCATCGTTCGCGCCACGATGCTGGCAGCCGGTCCTTATGGAGCAGCCGGATCACCCACGGGAGATTTCGCATGAGCACGCTGACCGGACAACCGATGGACCGCATCGACGGCGTACTCAAGGTGACGGGCGGCGCCCTCTATGCGGGCGACTTCCCCGAAGCGCGGCTCGCCCATGCCGTGCTCGTGACGAGCACGATTGCGAGCGGCACGATCACGTCGATCGACACGAGCCGCGCACAGTCAATGCCGGGCGTGCTGCTCGTCATGACGTACCAGAATGCGATGCGCCTGCCCAACGGCGGCCGCCCGCCGCTCAAGCCGCCGGCGGCACGTCATCTCACGCTGCTGCAGGACAACGCGGTGCGCTATAGCAACGAACCTGTCGCGGTCGTGGTGGCCGACACGCTCGAACACGCGACCGACGCCGCACGCCACGTGAACATTGCCTATGCCCGCACACCGGCCACCCTCGACTTCGACAGCGCGAAAGGCTCGGCCCACGCGCCACCTGGCACGCCGGGCCGCCCTGTCGAATCGACGCGCGGCAACGTCGAAGCCGGCCTGAACGAGGGCGCGGTTCGCATCGACGCGGTCTACACCACGCCCATACAGTTCCACAACCCCATGGAGCCGCACGCGACGATGGCGCGCTGGGACGGCCCCGACCTCACGCTCTACGACGCCACCCAGGGCGTGAGCGGCGCGCGCACTGCAGTTGCGGCCGTATTCGACATTGCCCCCGACAACGTGCGCGTGATCTCGCCGTTCCTTGGCGGCGGCTTCGGCTGCAAGGGTTCGTCGTGGTCGCACGTGAGCCTGTGCGCGATGGCTGCGAAGCAGACGGGGCGCCCCGTGCGGTTGGCGCTCGCGCGTCCGCAGATGTTCGGTCCGGTCGGCTCGCGCCCGCACACGGAGCAGCATCTCTTGCTTGCCGCGCGCGCGGACGGCACGCTCACCGGCCTGCGCCACGACACGCTTGCCCACACCTCCTCGTTCGAAGACTGGCTGGAGATGTGCGGCCTCGTCACACGCATGATGTACGCGGTGCCGAATTGCAGCACGAGCCATCGCGTCGTACCACTGAATGTCGGCACTCCGACTTTCATGCGCGCGCCGGGTGAAACGACGGGCTCGTTCGCCCTCGAATCGGCGATGGACGAACTCGCGTGGCAACTGAAGATGGACCCGGTCGCGCTGCGCCTGAGGAATTACGCCGAAAGCGAGCCCCAGGATGGCAAGCCGTGGTCGTCGAAGGCGCTGCGTCAATGCTACGAAGCGGGCGCGCAACGCTTCGACTGGTCGCGCCGCATCGCCACGCCGCGCGCCATGCGCAACGGCAACACGCTCATCGGCCTTGGCATGGCGAGCGCGACCTATCCCGCGAACCGCAGCGAGGCGGCCGCCGTGGCGCGCATCCTGCCAGACGGCACGGCGATGGTCGCATCGGGCACCCAGGATATCGGCACGGGCACGTACACGGTGATGACCCAGGTCGCCGCCGACGCGCTCGGCTTCCCGCCCAACCGCATTCGCTTTGCGCTGGGCGATTCGACGCTGCCGCAAGCGCCCGTCTCCGGCGGCTCGCAATCGGCCGCGAGCGTCTCGCCGGCGGTGCAGGCCGCCGCCACAGCGGCGCGCGACAAGCTCATGGCGCTTGCGCGCGCCGATCGCGCATCGCCCGTCTACGGTCTCGCCGCCGATGACGTGACCGTGCAGGACGGCTGGGTCGTGAGCCGCAGCGACAGTGCGCGCCGCGACCCGGCCGCCGCCGTCATCGCACGCGCGGGCGGCCAGCCGATCGAGGCGCAGGTGGCCGCGAAGCCGGGCGCAGAAAAGCAGCAGTACGCGTTTCACTCATTCGGCGCCGTGTTCGCCGAAGTGCATGTCGATGCGGATATCGGAACGATACGGGTGGCGCGCATCGTCGGCGCCTACGACGTGGGGCGCGTGCTCAACGAAAAGACGGCGCGCAGCCAACTGATGGGCGGCATGGGGTGGGGCGT
>NZ_DATJWR010000028.1:0-5380 GCF_035501035.1 Paraburkholderia sp. | reverse complement strand
TGACCGCTATGCGGTGACTTTTCTCCAGGGCGGCAGCAGCCTGCTGTTCGCGACGATACCGATGAACTTCGCGACCCGCGTCTGGGCGCCGCCCGCCTATGTGAATTCGGGCTACTGGAGCCAACGCGCGAGCGCCGAAGCGCAACGCGCGGGCGAGTGCCACATTGCCTGGGACGGCGCGCACGCGGGCTTTCGCGAGTTGCCTGCGCTGGCGCGGCTCGACGTGGAGCCGAACGCGGCCTATCTGCATTACGTCTCGAATGAGACGGTGGAAGGCCTGCAATTCGCCGTGCCCGACGACGATTTGCGCGTGCCGCTGATAGCGGACATGTCGTCGGACTTCCTGTCGAAGCCGCTCGAAACGAGCCGCTTCGCGATGATCTACGCGCACGCGCAAAAGAATCTCGGCCCGGCGGGCGTGACCGTCGCGCTGATCGATCGCGCGTTGCTCGCGCGCATTCCCGATGGGCTGCCGCGCATTCTCGACTTGCGCACGCAAATCGAGCACCGTTCGAACTACAACACGCCGCCCGTTTTCGCGATCTACGTGCTCGCGCTGGTCACGCGCTGGCTGCGCGACGATATCGGCGGCCTCGCGGCCATGCAGCGCATCAACGAAGCCAAGGCACAACGGCTCTACGGCACACTCGACGCCATGCGCGATGCCGTCACGGTCCATGCGGGAAGACCGTGGCGCTCGCAGATGAACGCGGCCTTCACCTTCGGCGACGAGCGGCTCGATCGCGCGTTCATTGCCAGCGCGGGGGAGCGCGGCATCGTCGGGCTGGAGGGGCATCGCTCGCTCGGGGGGCTGCGCGCTTCGCTCTATAACGCGGTCACGCTCGACGCAGTCGAAACACTGTGCGAAGCGCTGACCGACTTTGCACTCTGCCACGCCTGAGCGGCATCGCGCCCGCTAATTCATCGACATGTCTTCAATCACCGAACTGCAGGCAACGGCCACCCACGCAACGAACACGACGGCAGGCGCGCCGCTGCCATCGACGGCGTCTGCCGATACGATCGAACGCCTGTCGCAGGCCCTCGACGCCGCGCCGCACGACGTCGGGCTGCACGCGCGAATGCTCGACGCCATGCGCGCCGCCAACGACGAGGTGGGCTACGCCGCGCATCAGCTCGCGCTCGCGGCGTTCGAGATGTTAGGTAGTGCTTCGCAAGAGCAGGTGGCGCTGGTGTGCTACAACCTGGCAACCGTATTCGCGATCAAAGGCCGGCGCCAGTCGGCCATACGCTGGTACCGGCACGCGCTCGGCATGAATCCGTCGCTCGCGATCGCGCATCAGAATCTGGCTGTGGCGCTCGAAGGCGAGGGACTGCTCGAAGAGGCCGCCACGCACCGCGAGCGCGCGTACGAGCTACAGCGTGTCTTCACGGAAACGGCGCTGGGCGCCGAGCAACGCCGTGTGCTGATTCTCGGCGCGGGCAAAGGCAAGGGCAACGTGCCGATCGATGCGCTGCTCTCGTTCGAGACGGTCTCGCGCATCCGCTACGCGATCGACTACGCCGATGAAGCCGAGGACGCCCAGCTACCGCCGTATGACCTCGTGTTCAACGCCGTAGGCGACCCCGACGCCGCGGTGCCGCTCGCGCCGCGCCTTGCCCATTTCGTGGCGCACTGCGAACGTCCCGTGCTCAATCCGCCCCAGGCGATCGAGCGCACGCATCGGCACAAGACAGCGGCGCTGCTCGAATCTGTGCGGGACACGTTCGTGCCGCGTTGCATGCGTATCGATACGCGCCCGGCAAACGTCAATGAACTGGCGCGCAACATCGCGCAGATGCGTATTTCGTTCCCCTTATTGATGCGTCCTGTCCAGACGCATGGTGGCGAGGGCCTCGAATTGCACGCTTCGCTCGCTTCGCTGTGGTCCTCGCTCGTCAAGCTCGATGCGCCGTGCTATCTCACCGCGTATCACGACTTTCGCAGCGCCGACGGCAACTACCGAAAATACCGGATCATTTACGTCGACCGCAAGCCGTACCCCTATCACCTTGCCATTTCGAGCCGCTGGATGGTTCACTACTTCTCGGCCGACATGCTCGATGAGCCGTGGAAGCTGGCCGAAGAGCGCCGTTTTCTCGCCGATCCGTTCGCGGTGCTCGGCACGCGCGCGAGCGAAGCCATCGTCGAGATCGGCAGGCGGCTCGACCTCGACTTCGGCGGCATCGATTTCGCGCTCACGTCCACGGGGCAAGTGCTCGTATTCGAAGCGAACGCGACCATGCTCGTGCACCGCGAAGCGCGCAACGGCCCGCTTGCGCACAAGAATCCGCATATCGAGCGGATTGCCGAAGCGTTCGAGCGTATGCAACAGGAGCGTGTGCGCCGGTAGGGGCACGGCCCACACTCAGGCCCGTGCAGGCCGAAAGGAGGCTGCCGGTGCGCGCCGCGAGGGCGCGCAGAACGATCACCAAACGGCCTGGCTCGTGATCGCGAATTGCCTGTATTCCGAGTCGACGTCTAGCGGCGTGCCGCGCTCGGTTTTCTCGATGTGATCGACGAGCGGCAGTCCCACGCCTTCCAGCCAGTCGGACAGGCCCAGATCGACGGGCGTGTCGATGCGCACGAACATGCCCGCATTGGAAGCGAGCCAATGGCTGATCAGCGCCTTCGCGCGGCACGAGTCGGGCGAGTCGGGGGCGATGACGGGGCCAATCACGTGGCCGTCGCCGAAGCGCCGGAACAGTGCGAATCCAATCAGCGTGCCGTCCCGGTCGAGTGCGATGCCGCTCGCCTGATCGAGTAGTTTCGGCAGCATGTCCGAGCGGTCGAGGCCGCTTGCGCGCGTGGCGAGTTCGATCAGGCGCGGTGCGTCGCTCGCGCCGATCGGGCGCAGCCGCTCGCCGGCCGGCAGCGACACGAGCGGCGGCTGGAATGCCGCGCCCTGGTGCTGGTGGATCCGGCCGATGCGCGTGAAGCCGAGCCGCTCGACGAGCGGCCAGCCGGCATCGCTCGCGTGAAGCAGCAGCGTGCGCGAGTCGAGCGCGTGCATCCAGTGCTCGATCATGGCCCGGCCGATGCCGCGCCGCTGATGAGTGGGCTTCACGATCAGCATGCCCAGCGTCGCGGCATTGGGGCCGAACGCCCAGGCGAAAGCCGTTCCGACGATCGCGCCGCTTTCGTCCACGGCCACGATCCCATCCCCGATGCGGGCGGCGAAACGCCAGTCTTCTGGGCGGTGCCGCCAGCGCACCGCCGTCGACAACGCATGGGCGGCGGCCAGATCATCGGAAGTAAAAGCGCGAAGGGTAATGACGCTGTTCGAGGTTGGGTCGGACACGCCGGCCTCCAGATTCTGTATACGCGTACCGTGACTATCGCATTGCCTGCCATGGCTGGCTAGGACGATCTTCCTGTCGCACGAGCCTTGGCGCCCCGCGCCGGTGATGCAATGCAAAACGCGCGGTTCGACCGCCAACAACGCGTCGAATCTGCTGCGGACGCAATATTGTCGGCGAAATATGCGGCGGCGCTGGGCCTACGATGTTCCCATCGAAACCAGTCGAGGGATGCCAGTCATGGACCAGTTCGATCCCGCAGCAGTCGCCGTGCGCAGCGGCCATTTCATTGGCGGCGCGTGGGTTGGCGAGGGCGCGGAGCGCATCGAGGTGGCGCGGCCGTCGGATGGCGTGGTGTACGCCTCGGTGCCGGTCGCCGATGCGCAAATGGTGGACCGCGCCGTCGAGAACGCGTCGCGTGCGTTTCGCGAGAGCGGCTGGGCACGCATGGCGCCGCGCGAACGCGCCCGCATCCTGCGCCGCTTCGCGGATCTGATCGCCGTCGATGTTGCCACGCTCGCGCCGCTCGAAGCGCTGGGTTCGACCCGGCCGGTGCGCGACGCCAGCGCTTGGGACGTGCCGTTCACCGCCGAAGGCATTCGCTTCTACGCCGAATTCGCGGACAAGATTGGCGGCGAGGTCGCGGCGACGGACCACGATCACCTGGGCATGACGATCGCCGAGCCTTATGGCGTCGTGGGCGCGATCGCGCCGTGGAATTTCCCGCTCGTGATGGCCTCGTGGAAGATCGGCCCTGCGCTGGCCGCTGGCAACGCCGTGGTGCTCAAGCCCTCGGAGATGACGCCGTTCTCGGTGCTGCGTCTGGCCGAGCTCGCCATCGAGGCGGGCATTCCGCCGGGCATCTTCAACGTCGTGCAAGGCGACGGCGCGACGACAGGCGACGCGCTCGTGAGGCACCCGCGCGTGGCCAAGGTCACGTTCACGGGATCGACGCGCGCAGGCGCCGCGATCATGGCGGCGTGCGCGCAGTCCGGCACGAAGCCGCTCACGCTGGAACTGGGCGGCAAGAGCCCACAACTGGTGTTCGCCGACGCGCCGAAGCTCGACGAAGTCGCGCGCCGCATTGCGGGCGCGATCGCCGGCAACGCGGGGCAGGTGTGCGTTGCCGGGTCGCGGCTGCTGGTCGAGCGCAGCATTGCCGACGAACTCGTGTCGCGCATCGAGCAGGCCTTCGCGGCACTGCGCGCCGGTGCGACCTGGGCGCGCGGCACGACGCTGCCGCCCATCATTTCGGAGCCGCAGGCCGCGCGCATCGAGGCGATTGTCGAGCGCAGCGTGGCCGAAGGGGCGCGCATGCGCTGCGGCGGCCGGCGCGCGGATGCGAGCGTGCCCGGCGCGTTCTGGCTGCCCACCATCCTGACCGGCGTGACGCCGCAAACCGAGGCCGTGCGCGCCGAGATCTTCGGCCCCGTGCTCACGGTGCAGACCTTCGACACCGAGGAAGAAGCGCTCGCGCTTGCCTCGCATCCCGAGTACGGCCTGGCCGCCGGCGTGCACACCGCAGATATTGGCCGTGCGCTGCGTCTCGTGCGCGCGCTGGAGGCGGGCACGGTGTGGGTCAACCGCTACGGCCGCAGTAGCGACTTCATGATCCCGACGGGCGGCTACAAGCGCTCGGGCATCGGCAAGGACCTGGGCCGCCAGGGATATGAAGCGCATCTGCGCTTCAAGAGCGTGCTGATCGATACGCGGAGCTGACGATGAGCACGGTAAAAAGCACGGTCATGCGGATGGTAAGGAGTCCGTAAGCGCCCGCGAAGCCTTCAGGAGCGCACAGCACAATCTGCTGAGACCGCTGCTGCAAACGAGTGGTTTATACCGTGCAGGCCCCACGAATCGACGACACCCCCAAATTTTGCGCTGTTTAAATTTTCCACAGGGACGCACTTTTTCCTGTTTTCGCCACTGAGCCCGGAGCGGGTTCATCACACGAAAGGATTGTCATCATGATCGATTTCGAGCCGAAGTACATCACGTTCGACTGCTACGGCACGCTGACGAAGTTCCGCATGGCCGACATGGCGCGCGAGATGTACGGCGACCGCCTCAAGGGCGCGGA
>NZ_DATJWR010000027.1:0-5634 GCF_035501035.1 Paraburkholderia sp. | reverse complement strand
GTGGGAAGCCGGCGGCTATGACGCGGTGTTGCGCTGGTATCTCGAAGAGCTGCTCGCGCGGCGACGCAGCCGCTATACGTCGCCACTTCTCATCGCCGAGGCCTACGCGCGCCTCGCGCAGCCCGACGAGATGTTCCACTGGCTCGAAACAGCGCTATCCGAGCGCAGCTCGCGGCTATGCGAGCTGCGCACGAACCCGTGGTTCGCGCCCTGGCGGCCAACAGGGCGCATGCGGCTCATGGAAAAGCATATTGGCGGCGGCCCGACGCGCTGAGTGGCTGGGGTGTGCACGCGCAGCGCGTCGCGTCGCCGTCCTGGGGCGCGCGCTTCGGTTGGCCGTTTCGGTTGGCCGTTTCGGTTGCCGTCTCAGTTGCCGTGATAGAGCGTTTCATTCAATTGCTTCTGTTGGCCCGACTGCTCGGAGCGCAGCAGATCCTGATACACCTGCGCGTGCGTGAGCGCGGTCGGACCGCCGGCAGCGCCCATCGACATCGGCGTGCCGCCCACGTCCTGCGCGGCCGGTGGCGTGCTGGCCTGCGCCTGGCCGTCGGACTGCGACTGTGCCAGCGCGCTACCTGCGAAGAAGGCGGCCGCAGCGGCCACCGCGATGCGTACGGTGTTCATCGTGCTCATGTCATCGCTCCAGGAAGGTTGCGCATGTTCGGTTCCGCCATGCGCGGGGCGGACGACTCCAGGCGGTGCGGCGCCGGCGGGCGGGCCGGAAAGCGGACGACTCTCGTCGCGGGCTGGATCATGTGGGTATCGTGCTGCCCGCGCGCGCGCCGCACCATGCACGTAACCTGAAGAAATCGTCAAGAAATGCACACCAGGGAGAACGGCCCGCGAGGCTAGCTGTTGCTTTCCGGTCGCGACGAAAAGCGGGCCGCATGCGCCGCGTCCGGTTTCAGTACAATTCCGCGTTGACTTAATAACCACGGCTACTGGCTTGCGCCGGTCGCCGTCCTGCGCCGACCCCACACCATGCCCCTGCCCCTTCTCGCCCTCGCCGTTGCCGCGTTTGGTATCGGTACCACCGAATTCGTCATCATGGGCTTGCTGCCCGACGTCGCGCGCGATCTCTCGGTCTCGATTCCGGCGGCGGGCATGCTCGTCTCGGCCTACGCACTCGGCGTGACGATCGGCGCGCCCATCGTCGCCATCGCCGTTGCCAACGTGCCGCGCAAAGCGGCGCTCATGCGCCTGATCGGCATCTTCATCGTCGGCAACCTGCTGTGCGCGCTCGCGCCGAACTATTCGATCCTGATGGCCGCGCGCATCGTCACCGCGTTCTGCCACGGCGCGTTCTTCGGCATCGGCTCGGTGGTGGCGGCCGGGCTCGTCGCGCCGAACCGGCGCGCGCAGGCCATCGCGCTCATGTTCACGGGCCTCACGCTCGCCAACGTGCTGGGCGTGCCGCTCGGCACCGCACTCGGCCAGATCGCCGGCTGGCGCACGACGTTCTGGGCCGTGACGGGCATCGGCATCCTCGCCGCGGCGGCGCTGCAGGTGTGTCTGCCCGCGAAGATCGAGATGCACAAGGCGAGCCTCGTGCATGAATTCGGCGTGCTGAAGAACCCGCAGGTGCTGATGGTGCTCGGCATGAGCGTGCTCGCCTCGGCGAGCCTCTTCGCGGTGTTCACCTACATCACGCCGATTCTCGAAGACGTGACGGGCTTCTCGCCGCACGAAGTCACCTTCGTGCTGCTGTTGTTCGGCCTCGGGCTCACCGTGGGCAGCACGCTCGGCGGCAAGCTCGCCGACTGGAAGCTCATGCGCTCGCTGCTCTCGTTTCTCGCCTCGATCGCGGTGGTGCTCGCCGTGTTCTCGGTGACGATGCACGACGCGATCGCCGCCATGGCGACGATCTTCGTCTGGGGCGTGCTCGCGTTCGCGATCGTGCCACCGCTGCAAATCCTGATCGTCAATCGCGCGAGCGAGGCGCCCAATCTCGCTTCCACGCTCAATCAGGGCGCGTTCAATCTCGGCAACGCGGGCGGCGCGTGGATTGGCGGCGTGGCGATCAGCGCGGGCGCGCCGCTCACGGCGTTGCCGTGGGTGGGCGTGGCGATGGCGTTTGCGGCGCTCGCGCTCACGCTCGTTTCGGCGCAGATCGACCGGCGCGCGCGCCGGCGCGTGGCGGTGGCGGGGCCGGCTTCTTGCGCGTGATGCGCTTCGGTGCGCCTGATTCGCCTGATTCGCCTGATTCGCCTGAATTCGCCTGAATGCGCTTCGATGCATTGCAACGCGCTTCTATCCATTGCGATGCGCTCCCATACCTGCGCGACTGCATGCGCAGTCAGGCGTACATCGCATTGAGTCACACCTGAGCCGCGCGAAGCACAGCCGCGCCGCGCGTTGCATGCTGCCGTAGTAGCATCTCGCCCGATGAAAACCGTCCTCACCCGCGACTTCCTCGCGTTGATCCTGAGCGTGGCCGTGGTCGGCCTCGGCTCCGGAGCCACGCTGCCGCTCACCGCTCTCGCTCTCACCGACGCCGGCTACGGCACCGCCATCGTCGGCCTGCTCACGGCCGCGCAGGCGCTGGGCGGCCTCGCCGTCGCGCCGCTCACCGCCTGGATCTCCACGCGCTTCGGCTCGCGCCAGGTCATCGTGGGTTCGGTGCTGACCGTGGCCGTCGCGACCGCGCTGATGCAGGCGAGCGCCAACCTGTGGCTCTGGGCGCTCCTGCGCATGCTCTGCGGCGCGGCGCTCATGCTGCTTTTCACGATCGGCGAAGCCTGGGTCAACGACCTCGCCGACGACTCGAACCGCGGCCGCGTAGTCGGCATCTACGCGACCACATTCACGTTGTTCCAGATGTCGGGGCCGGTACTCGTGAGCCAGATCGCGAGCCATGTGGCGTGGCGCTTCGCGGTCTGCGGCGCGATTTTCCTCGTCGCGCTGCCGATGCTCGCGGCAATCCGCTCCACTCCGCAGCAAACCGACCTGCACGAGCCGCACGGCAGCTGGCGCCACGTGCTGCCGAAAATGCCCGCGCTCATCATCGCCACCGGCTTTTTCGCGCTGTTCGACACGCTCGCCCTCTCGCTGCTGCCGCTCTTCGCGATGGGGCATGGCATCGACAGCGAAGTGGCCGTGCTGTTCGCCTCGGTCGTGCTGCTCGGCGACACGACCATGCAGTTCCCGATCGGCTGGCTCGCCGACCGCCTTGGACGCGAGCGCGTGCATGCGCTCATGGGCGTGATCGTCGCGCTGCTGCTGCCGCTTCTGCCCTTCGCCGTCGATACGTCCTGGCTGCGCTGGCCGATGCTTTTCGTGCTGGGCGCGGCGGCGGGCTCGATCTATACGCTCGCGATCGTCGCGTGTGGCGAGCGCTTCGGGGGTGTCGCGCTCGTTTCCGCGAGCGCGCTCGTTTCCACCTCGTGGAGCGCGGCGAGCTTCGGCGGCCCGATCGTCACGGGCGCGCTGATGGAGCACGCGGGACGCGATGCGATGCTGTGGGTGCTGTTCGCGGGCGCCCTGGTGTTTCTCGGCGCGCTGCGCTGGGAGCGCTCGCGCGGACTCGTGCAAGCGCGCGCGTAGCACGTTCGGGAAGCGCGCTCGAGAACCACGTTCAAGAACGAAAAACGGTCGATGCGCCTTCGAAGCGCATCGGCCGTTTTGTTTGCCATGCCTTGAGCGTGCTTACTTCAGCGCCGGCACGATCTTGCCGACGCAGGTGCCGAAGCCCACGCGATACCCATCGCCCTGGCACCAGCCCGCGAGCGTGAGCTCGTCGCCGTCTTCGATGAAGCCACGCGAGCCGCCGCCCTTCAGTTCGAGCGGGTTCTTCGCATTCCACGTGAGTTCGAGCAGGCTGCCGAACGAATCCGGCGTCGGGCCCGAGATCGTGCCCGAGCCCATCAGGTCGCCCACGCGCGTGTTGCAGCCCGCCACGGTGTGATGCGCGAGCTGCTGCGCCATCGACCAGTACATGTGGCGGAAATTCGTGCGCGAGATCGTCGTCGCCTCGCTCGCGCCCTCGGGGCGCAGCAGCACTTCGAGCGCGATGTCGAACGCGTGGTCGCCCGCGTGGCGCAGGTACTCGAGCGGCTGCGGCTCCTGCACGGGCTGCGCGACGCGGAACGGCTCCAGCGCGTCGAGCGTCACGACCCACGGCGAGATCGTGGTGGCGAACGTCTTCGCGTTGAACGGCCCGAGCGGCACGTATTCCCATTGCTGGATGTCGCGCGCGCTCCAGTCGTTGAGCAGCACCATGCCGAAGATGTGCGCTTCCGCGTCTTCGCACGCAATCGGCTCGCCGAGCGCATTGCCGCGCCCGACGATGAAGCCCGTCTCCAGCTCGATATCGAGCTTGCGGCACGCGCCGAACACCGGCCGCTCCTGGTCGGGCAGCTTCAACTGGCCGTTCGGGCGGCGCACGGGCGTGCCGCTCACCACCACCGACGAAGCGCGCCCGTTATAGCCGATCGGCATCTCGGACCAGTTCGGCAGCAGCGCATTCTTCGGATCGCGAAACATCGAGCCGACGTTCGTCGCGTGTTCCTTCGAGGAGTAGAAGTCCGTATAGCCGGGAATCTGCACCGGCAGATGCAACGTTGCATCGGCGAGCTTCACGAAGGCGCGTTGGCGCAGCGCGGCGTCGTCGCGCAGCGTGGCGGTTTCGCGTGCGAGCAGCGACGAGAGCTGGACGCGCACGCTGCGCCACACATCGCGGCCGAGTGCGATGAAGTCGTTCAGTGCGGCGCGCGCGAACACGTCCTGCGGCGCGTTGGCGGGCAGACGCAGCAACCCGGCTTCGTGCAGCACGGCCAAATCGGCCACGACGTCGCCGATCGCCACGCCCACGCGCGGCGTCGCGCTATTGCCCCCGTTGCTTGCCGTGCTGAACACGCCGAACGGCAGGTTCTGGATCGGGAAATCGCACGTTGCGTCGTTCGCGGGCTCGATCCAGCTCTTGCGCTTCGGATCGAGCGTCGCCTTGAGTTCGTCCGTCATGGTGCTGCTCATTGCTTCTCCGGATTGAAATGTTTCGTGAGACCTTGCCAGCACTCGTAGTAATGCGCCTGCAGCTGGCTCGTTTCGAGCGCGAAGCGCGTCGGGCGAATCAGCGTACGGGTCTCGAACATGAAGGCCATCGTGTCGGCCACCTTGTGGGGCTTCGTCGTATCGGCGTTCGAGGCCTTTTCGAAGGTCTCGGCGTCGGGGCCGTGGCCCGACATGCAGTTGTGCAGGCTCGCGCCACCCGGCACGAAGCCTTCGGCCTTGGCGTCGTAGACGCCGTGCACGAGACCCATGAACTCGCTCGCCACGTTGCGGTGGTACCAGGGCGGGCGGAACGTGTTCTCGGCCGCGAGCCAGCGCGGCGGGAAGATCACGAAGTCGATCGAATCGACGCCCGGCGTGTCGGTCGGTGCCTGCAGCACGAGGAAGATCGACGGATCCGGGTGGTCGTAGCTGATCGAGCCGATCGTGTTGAAGCGGCGCAGATCGTACTTGTAGGGCGCGTAGTTGCCATGCCACGCCACCACGTCGAGCGGCGAGTGGCCGATGTCGGCGCGCCAGAGCTGGCCGTTCAACTTCGTGACCAATTCAAACTGCCCTTCGCGGTCTTCGTAGGCGGCAACCGGCGTGAGGAAGTCGCGCGGATTCGCAAGGCCGTTCGAGCCGATC
>NZ_DATJWR010000026.1:0-4990 GCF_035501035.1 Paraburkholderia sp. | reverse complement strand
GAACGGCTGGATGGAGGAGAACAAGACGATCAACCTCGTGAGCAAGGAAGGCGTGCAGCTGGCGGCGATCGGCTATGCGCACCTGTCGCGCGAGGAGATCTATCACCACCTCGAGCAGTTCTATCGCGCGTTCTACTTCCGCCCCTCGAAGATCTGGGAGATCTTGCGCGAGATGCTCACGAGCTGGGACATGATGAAGCGGCGTCTGCGCGAAGGCGTGGAGTTCTTCCGCTTCCTGCGCGCGCACGAGGCATGATGGACCGGCAGTCCCGTCGCGGTGGGCAGGATCGGCGCGCGCTGATCTTCACCGCCGACGACTTTGGCCTGCACGAAAGGGTCAACGCCGCGGTGGAGCGCGCGCATTGCGAGGGCGTGCTCGATTGCGCGAGCCTGATGGTGGCCGCACCCGCCGTGGCGGATGCCGTGGCGCGCGCGCGGCGCACGCCCGGCTTGCGCGTGGGGCTGCATCTGGTGCTCGCGGACGGCGCGGCGATGCTGCCGCGCGCCGAGATTCCCGCGCTCGTGGACGAGCAGGGACGCTTCGGCGACAACATGGTCCGCGACGGCGTGCGCTTCTTCTTCCTGCCGCATGTGCGCCGGCAGCTCGCGAAGGAGATACGCGCGCAGTTCGAAGCGTTCGCGGCGACCGGGCTCGCGCTCGATCACGTGAACACGCACAAGCATTTTCATCTGCATCCCACAGTGCTCGCGCTGATTCTCGAGATCGGCCGCGACTTTGGCCTGCGCGCGATGCGTCTGCCGCTCGAGGCTGGTGCGCCGCTCGCCCTCAGGCCGTGGCTCGCGCTCGTGCGCGCACGGCTTGCGCGCGCGGGTGTGGCGCACAACGACTACGTGGTCGGTATCGCCAGGACTGGTGCGATGGACGAGGCCGCCGTGCTCGAGGCGCTCGCGCATCTGCCCGCGCACGGCGTGGGCGAGATCTACTGCCACCCGGCGCTTGCCGCGCAGGCGCACGAGGGGCCCATCACGCCGTCGATGCAGACTTATCGACATGCCGACGAGTTCGGCGCGCTGATCTCGCCGCGTGTTGCGGCGGCGCTCGCACAGGCGGGCGTGCGGCGCGGCGGCTTCAGCGATGTGTTCTTCGCGGGGCAAGAGGTGCAAGAGGTGCACGAGGCACAAGAGGCACGTGGGGCGGGCGGTGCGAATACGCGCACGCGGGAGGCGCGGGCCTCATGAAGTGGCTCCAGTGGCTCGGCCTGCCCGTCGGCATCGGCATCCTGATTGCGCTCGTCGTGCACGAGGGCGCGCACGACGTGATGGGCGTGATCGGCAGCGCGGGTCCCATGCTGCTCTGGCTCGTGCCGTTTCACGCGCTGCCGCTGCTGCTCGACGCGCACGCGTGGCGGTTGCTGCTCGACAAGCGCGCCTCGCTGCGCTTTCTCTGGTGGATCGCCACGGTGCGCGAGGCCGTGAACCGCTTGCTGCCGTCTGTTGGCGTGGGTGGCGAGATCGTCGGCATCCGGCTCGCACGCTGGAAGATGCGCGATGCGAGCGCGGTCACCGCTTCGGTGATCGTCGAGGTGCTCGTCACCATCGCCGTGCAGTATGCGTTTTCGGCGCTCGGCCTCGTGCTGATCGTCGCGGGCACGGGCGATGGCTCGTCGTGGCGCACCATCGGCTCGATTGCCTTGGCGCTCGTGCTTTCGCTGCCGCTGCCCGTCATCGCTGTCTTGCTGCTTCGGCGCGGCGGCGTGTTCCACGCCATCGAGCGCTGGGCGAGCCGCATGTTCGGCGCGGCGCATCCGATCATGCTCGGCATTGACGGACAGCGGCTCGACGCCGACCTCGATCGCCTCATGTCGCGCACCGGCCTCATGTTCCGCACCTTTGCGTGGCAGCTCGCGGGCTACATGGTGGGTGCCTTCGAGACCTGGTGGGCGCTCGCACTGCTCGGCCATCCGGTATCGATCGGCGACGCGCTCGCCATCGAAGCCATCACCCAGGCCGTGCGCCATGCCGCCTTCATGGTGCCCGCGGGGCTCGGCGTCCAGGAGGCGGCTGTGGTGCTGCTCGCGCAACTCTTCGGCGTCGGGCACGAGGTGGCACTCTCGCTCGCGCTCGTCAAACGCATGCGCGAGGTCGTGTTCGGCGTGCTCGCGCTGCTCTCGTGGCAGGCCGCCGAGCTCGTGCGCACGCGCCGTGCGGTGCGTCGCGCCGCGAACACGGCCACGGCTGCCGAACCCCACGAACAGGTCCATTGACGGTACATTGTGGGGACGTAGCGCGTGTGGACCCGAGGTTCGCACGCGCGTCACTTTCCCATGCTGATGCGGTTGCAGGCCCATGAAACCCTGGTTCAAAGGCAGGCGGTGCGTCGCGAATGTGGCGCTCACGCTTGCGCTCGTTTCGCTCTCCGGTTGCGATGGCCGCTCGTTCGACACGCGCTCGTTGCGCGCCGCGGTGAACACCATGTGGCAGTCACTCAAGGAATTCTTCAATTCGGTGAAGCCCGACGCGCTTTTGCTCAAGGGCCTCACGCCCGGCGTTTCCACGCTCGCGCAGGTACGCGAGCAGATGGGCAACCCCGAGACCGAGCGCGTGTTCGACGACGGCTCGCGCCGCCTCGAATATCCGCGCGGCCCACAGGGGCTCAAGACCTGGATGATCGACATCGGCCCGAACGGCCGGCTCGTGGCGATCACCCAGGCACTCACGGCGGAAAACTTCGCGAAGATCCGCATCGGCATGAGCGAGGATGAGGTGCGCCGGCTGCTGGGCAAGCCCGGGCAGGTGGCCGGCTACCGCCTGAAGAAGGAGACGGTGTGGAGCTGGAAGTGGCTGGAAGGGGGCGTGACGCTCGAGGGGTATTTCAACGTGCATTTCGGACCGGACGGACGGGTGACGACGACCTCGCGCTCGGACGTGATCCGCGGACACTGACCGGCAACCCGGCAAGGAGGCGCGCATGATGCATCGGCGACGTGTGCAGCGTGTGGGGCTCGTGCTCGGGGGCGGCGCGGCGCGCGGCTGGGCGCATATCGGCGCGATCCGTGCGCTCGAGGAAGCAGGCATCAAGCCCGACGTGGTGTGCGGTACGTCGATCGGCGCGCTGGTTGGCGCCGTGTACGCGAACGGCGACCTCGACTGGCTGGAGGACTGGGTCGGCAAGCTCACGTGGCAGACCGTGGTGCGACTGCTCGACCTGCGTTTTTCGGGCGGGCTGCTTGGCGGGCGCAAGTTGATCGACCTCTTCGCGCACCAGTTCAACGGCCGCGCGATCGACGACCTGAGGCTGCCGTTCACGGCAGTCGCGACCGAACTCGACACGGGGCGCGAAGTCTGGCTGCGCGAGGGCGGCGTGGTGGACGCGGTGCGCGCCTCGATTGCGATTCCCGGCATCTTCACGCCGATCTGGCATGACGGCGTGTGGCTGGTGGACGGCGGGCTCAGCAACCCGGTGCCGGTGTCCGCCGCGCGCGCGATGCGCGCCGACACGGTCATCGCCATCGACCTCAATCACGACATTCTGAACGGGCGCGACCTGGGCGGTGCGATCGACACCGTGCCGCGCGAACTGCCTGTCGAGGCCGGCGACGCGCCCGGCGCCGGTTCGCCCGCCGATCCGCCGGCTGACCAGGCTCCGGGCGCAACCGGTCATGCTGCGCCCCGGGAGCCGCTTCTGCGCCGCAACGGCAAGCGTTTCCCGCGCTGGCTCCAGCCGTCGGGGCCGGGCACGGCGGGCGGACCCGACGTGCGCGTGGCGCCGCCGCCGAGCACGCGCGTGCCTTCGATGCTGAGCTCGATTGCGCAGAGCATCGACATCATGCAGGTGCGCATCACGCGCAGCCGCCTCGCAGGCGAGCCTGCCGACGTGCTGATCCAGCCTCGCCTGGGCGGCATGGGGATCTTCGACTTTCATCGCGCCGGGCCCGCCATCGAGGAAGGGCGCGCGGCCGTGCAGTACATGCTGCCGGCAATCAAGGCGCAGTTGGGGTTGGAGTAGGGGGCGCAGCCGCGCGGCGGTGTCTGCGCGCTCGAACTCGCGCTGCCCGACCCACCCGGGCGGGCCCGCATCGATTTCCTTATATCGAAAAAGCGACCCGAAACTTGCGAAAACGCCCCGCATGACGCCCCGCTCGCCGGGGCGTTTTTTAGCCTTTCAAATTCATCGCGCCTGCCGCCATGCGCGCAGGAACCTCGAGCGACCCCATCTTGCTTGTGTATGCTGCACTGCAATATTTTCGCTCGGCCGGTTTGAGCAATCCTTTTTGCACTGAGACGATCCGCGCCAACTCACACGGCTCCGGCGGGCGCAGCAGCCCACGCGAGCCGCCGACAACGATTTGACCCGGAGACGCGCATGTTCCTTTACGGCTTTGGCCCGGTGCTCCTCGCCGGCACGATCCAGACCATCGAGCTTTCGCTCCTTTCGCTCGGCGTGGCCGTCCTGCTCGGGCTCGCGGGCGCGGCGGCGAAGCTCTCGTTCAACCGGCCGCTCGCGGCCGTGGCGACGGCCTACACGACGCTGATCCGCTCGGTGCCCGATCTCGTGCTGATGCTGCTGCTGTTCTACAGCATCCAGATCGGCGTGAACGAGGCCACCGACGCGCTCGGCATGGCGCAGATCGACATCGATCCGTTCGTGGCCGGCGTCATCACGCTCGGCTTCATTTACGGCGCGTACTTCACCGAAACCTTTCGCGGCGCGTTTCTCGCCGTGCCGCGCGGCCAGCTCGAAGCGGGCCACGCCTACGGCATGAGCGGCGCGCGCGTGTTCGCCCGCATTCTCTTTCCGCAGATGATGCGCTTCGCGCTGCCCGGCATCGGCAACAACTGGCAGGTGCTCGTGAAGGCGACGGCGCTCGTCTCGATCATCGGCCTCGCTGACGTCGTGAAGGCCGCCCAGGACGCGGGCCGCAGCACCTTCAACCTGTTCTTCTTCCTGACGATCGCAGCGCTCATCTATCTCGCGATCACCACCATTTCGAACTTCGCGCTCGTCTGGCTCGAACGCCGCTATTCGGTG
>NZ_DATJWR010000025.1:0-44064 GCF_035501035.1 Paraburkholderia sp. | reverse complement strand
CTGGGCGATCGGCAGCCCTTCGAGCACGATCACGAAGCCCGGCTGCTCGCCGGCCTTTTGCACGAGATCGGTCAGGCAGTCGTACAAACCATCGTAGTTCTTGCCGAAATGCTTCGGAAACAGAAACGATGTGGCAATGGTTTCGAGCACTTCCTGCTTGGTTTGCGCGTTCGCGCAGAACGCGTAGAGGAAATGCTGCTGCAGCCGCTGGGCTTCGTCCGCGAGATCCTGAACGCGAAACGCCCGGATCGACTGGACAATATTCGGCCGCACGGTCGAAAACAGGCTCATGGCCCCCTCGTTCGATGAAAGCGCCGCCTCCTTCTCGCGCGCCTCGCTGTCTTGCTTCAACTGCATGACGCGCTGGAACAGGTTGCCCTCCCCGGACGCGAACAGATCGCTCGCGACCCGCGGGTCGTGCGCGTAAACGTTATCGCTCATACCGCTCTTCCCGGTGTCAATCAATAATTCGCCTGAAACTGGCGTAGTGGTCGTCGGAATAGTAACAATCGTCGGTCTGCCTGCGCGGGCCGCCGCAAACGATGCGCCTCGCGCCGCGATTGTGCGCGTTCGGCGTCGGGACGGTGTACTCGTGATAGTAGCCCCGCCGGTGCGGTGGCAATATCCGCTCAAAATTGCCGAACACGACGCCGTCCTTCTCATAAGGGAACGGGCCGCCTGCTGCAATCAGGCTCAACGTGGTGACCGCCTCGCGTGGCAGTTCGTTGACCGAAATGCTGCCGACCGAAGCCCCCGCGTCGTCAGACTGGCTCGTCCGTGCCTGAGCGCCGCCTGCCGCGAGCGCCGCCGCTGCCATCAGCACGACCGACACCGCCCGCCGCACGCCCGCCAAACCGCTGCCAAAACAACGGGTTACACCAGGCATCGCGACCGGGCTGCCGGCAATACCGGCCTCGCTTTCCTTCCGCAACTCCATGCGCGCCATCACCTGGTTCCCGCTTCTCGGGTTACGCGTTCGACGACCATGAAAGATGTAAGGGTATCGCTAATGATGCCCGGAAGCAACGTTCGTCAGGCGGCGAACACCAGGACTCGACCGCGCACAAGGGTCAAAATGGTAAATTTTACAATTTCGTTTTCGGATTAAAGCCTGGTGACAAGCTTGGTCAACAGCTGGCCTTGCCGGCAAAAAAAATCGGCGCGCTCACAGGGAGCGCGCCGATTTTCGGGTGAGCGTCACCGGCGCTGCCGGTGCGATCGGGGAGTCAGCTTAACGCGACGCGTTCACATCCGCGACGAGCAGCGCCGTCATGTTGACGATGCGACGCACCGTGGCCGAAGCCGTGAGCACGTGCACCGGCTTCGCCGCGCCGAGCAGGATCGGCCCGATGGCGATGTTGTTGCCGGCCGCCGTCTTGAGCAGGTTGTAGGAGATGTTCGCCGCATCGATGTTCGGCATGATGAGCAGGTTCGCTTCGCCCTCGAGCGTCGACTCGGGCAGGATTTCCTTGCGCAGGTTCGCGTCGATTGCCACGTCGCCGTGCATCTCACCGTCCACCTGCAGGTTCGGCGCGCGCTCCTTCAAGATTTCGAGCAGGTCGCGCATTTTTTGCGCGGAAGGCGCGAGACTCGAACCGAAATTCGAGTGCGAGCACAGCGCGATCTTCGGCTCGATGCCAAAGCGGCGCACTTCGTCGGCCGCCATGATGGTGATTTCGGCGAGCTGTTCCGGCGTCGGGTCGACGTTGACGTGCGTGTCGGCGATGAAAATCTGCCGGTTCGGCAGCACCAGCGCGTTCATCGCCGCGTAGACGTTGCAGCCGGCCTTCTTGCCGATCACCTGGTCGATGAAGTGCAAATGGCGGTGCGTCGTGCTCACGGTGCCGCAGATCATGCCGTCGGCTTCGCCCTTCTCCACGAGCATCGAGCCGATCAGCGTAGTGCGGCGGCGCATTTCGATCTTCGCCATTTGCTGCGTGATGCCCTTGCGCGCCATGAGCTTCGCGTAGGTTTGCCAGAACTCGCGATAGCGCTCGTCATGGTCCGTGTTGACGACCGTGTAGTCCTGCCCCGCGACGAGCCGCAGGCCATAGCGCGCGATGCGCTGCTCGATCACGGCCGGGCGGCCGATCAGGATAGGCTTCGCGAGCTTTTCGTCGACGACGATCTGCACCGCGCGCAGGATGCGCTCTTCCTCGCCCTCGGCGAACACAATGCGCTTCTTCTCCGGCTCCACGGCGCGCGCGAGCTGGAAGATCGGCTTCATGGTCGTGCCGCTGTGGTAGACGAACTGCTGGAGGTGCTGCTCGTACGCGTCCATGTCCTCGATCGGACGAGTCGCGACGCCCGACTCCATCGCCGCGCGGGCGACGGCCGGCGCGATCTTGACGATCAGGCGCGGGTCGAAGGGCTTCGGAATGAGGTACTCGGGCCCGAACTGCAGATCCTGGATGCCGTAGGCCGTGGCGACGACGTCGCTCTGCTCCTGGCGCGCCAGCTCCGCAATGGCGTTCACGGCGGCAATTTCCATCTCGCGCGTAATGGTGGTCGCGCCCACGTCGAGCGCGCCGCGGAAGATGAACGGGAAGCACAGGACGTTGTTGACCTGATTCGGGTAGTCCGTGCGGCCCGTGGCGAGCACGGCGTCCGGGCGCACTTCGAGCGCGAGTTCCGGCAGGATTTCCGGCGTGGGGTTCGCGAGCGCCAGGATGAGCGGCTTCGCGGCCATCTGCTTGACCATGTCCTGCTTGAGCACGCCGCCAGCCGAAAGGCCGAGGAAAATATCGGCGCCTTCGATCACCTCGGCCAGCGTGCGCGCGTTCGTTTCGCGCGCAAAGCGCTCCTTGTCCGGGTCCATCAGCTCGGTGCGGCCCTTGTAGACCACGCCCGCGAGGTCGGTCACGACGATGTTTTCGAGCGGCAGGCCCAGATCGACGAGCAGGTCGAGGCAGGCCAGCGCCGCCGCGCCCGCGCCCGACGCGACGAGCTTCACTTCCTTGATGTCCTTGCCCACGACCTTCAGGCCGTTGGTGAACGCCGCCGCCACGACGATGGCCGTGCCGTGCTGGTCGTCGTGGAAGACCGGGATCTTCATGCGCTTGCGGGCTTCACGCTCGACGATGAAGCATTCCGGCGCCTTGATGTCTTCGAGATTGATGCCGCCGAACGTGGGCTCGAGCGCCGCGATCACCTCGACGAGCTTGTGCGGGTCCGACTCGTTGAGCTCGATGTCGAACACGTCGATGCCCGCGAACTTCTTGAAGAGCACCGCCTTGCCTTCCATGACGGGCTTCGAGGCGAGCGGCCCGATGTTGCCGAGGCCGAGCACCGCCGTGCCGTTGGACACGACGCCAACGAGGTTGCTGCGGGCCGTGAAACGCGCGGCGTTGAGTGGATTCTCGACGATCGCCTCGCACGCGAACGCGACACCCGGCGAGTACGCGAGCGAGAGATCGCGCTGGTTGATCATCTGCTTGGTCGGGGCGATCGCGATCTTCCCGGGTGTTGGGAACTCGTGATAATCGAGGGCGGCTTCGCGCAGCTTGTTCGTGGCGGGATTCGACATGGGAGGCAGGACGTTAGTGCAGATTAGAATAACAACTCGAACGCTGATTCGAACCCATTGTAGCGCCAATCTCCGAGCGCATTCTTTACAGTTCGGGCGCAGGTGCCGCGACCGCAATGAGGCGAACGCTGCACCGGCGCGCCCTTTGCCCACGCGGTTATGCCAATCGTCATAGACCTTTCGTCATGCTTTCCGAGTTCTCCCTGATCGACCGGTATTTCGCGCGACGTGCGCGCACGAACACCCAGCGCGCCGCGCTCGGTATCGGCGACGACTGCGCGCTCATCGCGCCCGACCCCGGCGAAATGCTGGCCGTTTCGACGGACATGCTGGTGGAAGGCCGCCACTTTTTCCCCGATATCGATGCGCACGCGCTCGGCCACAAGGCGCTCGCCGTGAATCTGTCCGATCTGGGCGCAATGGGCGCACGGCCGCTCGGCTTCACGCTCGCTTTCGCGCTGCCCAAGCCGGACGAGGACTGGCTCGCGGCCTTTAGCTCGGGACTCTTCGAGCTGGCCGACCGCTACAGTTGCGAGCTGATCGGAGGCGACACCACCGCGGGCCCGCTCAACCTGTGCCTGACGGTCTTCGGCTCGGTGCGGCAGGATGCCGCACTCCGGCGCGACACGGCGCAGGCAGGCGACGACATCTGGGTTTCCGGCACGCCCGGCGACGCACGCGCGGGCCTCGGCATGTTGCGCGGCGAATGGCCAGTGAGCGAGCAGGACGCCGCCCCCTTGCGCCGCGCTCTCGAGTACCCCGAGCCACGCGTGGCGCTCGGCCTCGCGCTGCGCGGCGTCGCGCGCGCGGCGCTCGACGTTTCGGACGGGCTGGCCGGCGACCTGCTGCACATATTGGAGCGCTCGCACCTTGCCGCGACGGTCGACGTGGACGCCCTGCCGCTATCGCCGGCGCTCGCACGCCTGCCGCGCGACGTGCAGCTGCAATGCGCGCTCGCGGGCGGCGACGATTACGAATTGTGCTTCACGGCCGCGCCGGCTCGGCGCGAGGCGGTTGAGGCAGCGGCGCAACAGGCCGGCGTGCGCGTCACGCGCATCGGTACAATGGGTTCCCTCGCTTCGCCCCAAGCCGCCCCCGCGATCGCCTGGCGCGACGCCGCGGGCACGCCGCTCAACCTGACGTTGCAAGGTTTCGACCACTTCCATGCAGACTGACCCCACGCCTTCGCCCGCCGACGAACTCGCGACGGCCGGGCGGCAGGCCAGCCCGGCTGGCGCGGCGTCCAACGCCGCCGCGCCCGGCGCGCGCGCCCAACCGGGCAGCCCGCGCCGCGCCAATGCCGCGTTCATGCTCACGCATCCGCTACACATCATCTCGCTCGGTTTCGGCTCGGGGCTCTCGCGCCTCGCGCCCGGCACGGCCGGCACGCTGTTCGCATGGGCTTCGTTCGAAGTGCTCAACCGCTACCTCAGCGTGACCGAGTGGGGCTTGCTGATCGTCGCGGGCTTCTTCGCGGGCATCGGCATCACGGGATTCACGGCGAACAAGCTGCGCACGGAGGACACATCGGCCATCGTTTGGGACGAGATCGTCGCGTTCTGGCTCGTGATGCTCATGATCACGCCCGTCGATTTCGTGAGCCGGCTTGCAGCCTTCTTCGTCTTCCGGTTTTTCGACATCGTGAAACCACCGCCCATCCGCTATTTCTACCGGCGCTTCAAGGGCGGCCTCGGCATCATGCTCGACGACATCGTCGCCGCGTTCTTCACGCTGCTCGTGATCGCGCTCTGGCGCATGTCGGTCTGACTGTTGGCCTAATCACGCCTCGCCGCCACCTCAACGGATTGCCCGCAATGCCTACCGATTCCGTCGTCCACCAACTCGCCATCCGCGTCGGCAACAAGCTGCGCGACGCTCGCATCATGCTCGCGACCGCCGAATCCTGCACGGGCGGCATGGTCGCCACCGCCATCACCGACATTTCCGGCAGCAGCGGCTGGTTCGAGCGCGGCTTCGTCACCTATTCGAACCAGGCGAAGACGGAGATGATCGGCGTGCCGCCCGAGCTCATCGAAAAATACGGCGCCGTGAGCGAACCCGTCGCGCACGCGATGGCCGAAGGCGCGCTGCGCAACAGCCGGGCACAAGTTTCGCTCGCCATTACCGGTGTCGCCGGTCCTGGCGGCGGCACGCCGGAAAAACCTGTCGGCATGGTGTCGTTCGGCTGGAGCAACCGGCTGCACACGAGCGTCGAGACGCTGGTCTTCAAGGGCGACCGCGAACAGATCCGCGTGCAGGCAGCCGCGCACGCGCTGCGCGGGCTGCTCGCGCTCATCGACGAGCAGGAACGCTGAAACCGGCCCGCGCGCGTTTGCACTGCTGTTTGCACTGCCGCCCGGGGCCCATCACGAAAGGCACACGCCATGGCAACCGCGAATGCCGCAGTCGAAGAACTGATCCGCCGCTTCGGGCTCGAACCGCACCCCGAGGGCGGCTACTACAGCGAAACCTACCGCGCCGACAAGCTCGTGCGACGCGAGAGCGCGAGCGCCGCCGAGGGCACGCGCGCGGCTTCCACCGCCATCTATTTCCTGCTCTCGGAAGGCGCCTATTCGGCGTGGCACCGCATCCGATCGGACGAGCTCTGGCACTTCTACGCGGGTTCGCCCATCGAAATCCATTCGATCGACGATCGCGGCGTGCTCTCCACGCGCAAGCTCGGCCACGCGCTCGAGCACCCCGGCACGGTCTTTCAGGCCGTGGTGCCGGCGGGGCACTGGTTCGCGGCGCGCTGCTGCGATCCTTCCACGTATGCGCTCGTGGGCTGCACGGTGGCGCCTGGGTTCGAGTTCAGCGAGTTCGAGATCGCCGATACGAACAAGCTCGCCGAGAAGTTTCCGCTGCATCGCGCGATCATCGAGTTGCTCGGCAAGCCTGCCGCGGTCGCGAAGAAAGATTGAGCCGCACGGCGCGTATCGAGAATCGCGCGAAGAGCGACGCATCCGAAGACGTGCCGATAAATGCGCACTACCCGGCTTTACTTTGCATTACTTATTGATACTCGCTGCGACTTCTGCAATGCACGCGCAGCGCGGGTAAGTGAACACGATCGAATGGGACGCAACAGCGTCTCCATATCTATCACCCGGATTCCGACTTAATTCGTTGTGCTATTTAAATCAAGCACAATGCTCAGGGCCTGGCAGTGCCAGGCCCTGAGCCAACCGAACCGCAATCAACGGTACGCGTTGATGCGATCGCGCGTTTCCCTCGCAACCGTCGCAGCCGCCGCTACGTAGTCGTCGCCCTTGCTCGCGTAGAGGATCGCGCGCGACGAGTTGATGAGCATGCCCGTGCCGTTCGCGGTGCGGCCAGCGCGTACGGTCGCTTCGACGTCGCCGCCTTGCGCGCCGATGCCGGGAATCAGCAGCGGCATGTCGCCCACGATCGCGCGCACCGCTTCGATTTCCTTCGGGAACGTTGCGCCCACCACAAGGCCCAGTTCGCCGCTCGCGTTCCACTTTTGCGCGGCGAGCGCGGCCACGACCTGGTAGAGCGGCTTGCCGTCGGTGGTGAGGAACTGCAGATCGGAGCCACCCGGGTTCGAGGTGCGGCACAGCACGATCACGCCCTTGCCCGTGTGAGCGAGCCACGGCTCGATCGAATCGAAGCCCATATAGGGATTGACGGTCACCGCGTCGGCCTTGAAGCGCTCGAACGCCTCGCGCGCGTATTGCTCGGCCGTGCTGCCAATGTCGCCGCGCTTGGCGTCGAGAATGACGGGCAGGCCAGGATGCTTCTCGTGGATGTGGGCGATCAGCGCTTCGAGCTGGTCTTCGGCGCGGTGCGCGGCGAAGTACGCGATCTGCGGCTTGAACGAGCACGCGTAGGGCGCGGTGGCGTCGACGATGTCGCGGCAGAATTCGAAGATCGCGTCGCTGCGGCCGGCCAGCGCGGCCGGGAATTTCGTGGGCTCGGGGTCGAGGCCGACGCACAGTAGCGAGCCGGTACGCTGCCAGGCGGCCTGGAGGGTCTGGGAGAACGAGGTCATGATGGGTGCTCGCGGCGAGCCGTTGGTGGGAAAACGGCGCGTATTTTACCCGGCTCGCGATGCGGCGCCGCGCCGCGGCACCGCCATCGAACGCTTTGCCTGCCTCAGCGCGCCTGCGCGCGCACCCGCGCTCCCTTGCCGCCGCGCCCGCCCGTACGCCCCCGCGCGCCCGCCCGGTGGGGGCTCGCCGCCGCACGCATGTCCATGCGCTCGACGGTGAAACTGAACCGCCGCACGAGCCGCTCGCCATGTGCGAGCACGGTCATGCCGTTGGCGTCGCCGCCGCCGCGCAGATTCACGGCATTGATCGGGTGATCGACGGGCTCGAAGCAGAAGAAGTCCTCGCCGGGCGGCGTGTAGAGCACGTAGTAGTCGGTGTTCGCGCAGATCGAGAGCGAAAGCCGGCGACGCTCCCACACCACGGCCGCGCGCCCGCTCCAGCCGCTGAACGCGTGGTTCACGAGCTGGTCGGGCAGCGGGTAGGCCACACCGAACTGCCAGGCCGGCGGCGCGGGCACGTGGCGCAGCGGCAGCCAGTCCGCGCCCGAAAGCCACAGGCCGCTTGCCGGCGCGGAAAGCTCAGTGCTCGCGTCGCGCGCGAGAAACGGGTGCACGCCGAGACCGAACGGCAGCGCATCGCGGCCCGTGTTTTCCACTTCGAGTGCGATCTCGAGCGTCGCGCCATCGAGCGCGTAAGCGAGCGCCGCGCGGTACGCATACGGCTCACCGTCGCTACGATCGAGCACGAGGCGCACACGCTCGCGATCGGCGCTTTCGATGCTCCACGGCGCGAGCCACCCATCGCCGTGGATCGGCAGCGGCTCGCTCGCGCGATTGCGCGGCACCTCGATGTCGCGGCCGCCGAAGTGAAAGCGCCCCTCGCCGATGCGGTTCGAATACGGCAGCAGCGGGTAGCACGCAAGCTCGTTCGGGTCCATGCGCGCGCTCACACGCTCGCAGCGCCGGAACACGGGTTCGAGCGCGCCTTCGCTGCGCCAGTCGAAGCGTGTGATTCCGCCGCCCAGCTGGGGCGCGACGTCGAGCCTCAAATACGCGTTCGCAAGCGTCACGCAGGCCACATCGCTGGTGCCCGCCGCTCCGATCGCCACGGCCGAGGTGCTCGGCCCCGGCAGCACGGGATGCGTAGCGGCTTCGAGCCGCGCACGGCGCGCGGCGGCAGGAGAAGTGGACGATGGTGATGAAGCCGCCGCGCTCGGCACGGAGGCCGGCGCGGCGGGAGACACGGTGGAACGGGTAGGTCGACGCACAGCGGAATTCGCGACGCTCATAAGATGCTCCTCGAGAGGCATGTTCGATTGCCGCCGCAAAAGGCGGCGCACCGGTGGCCTGCCGTTTCCCTCGCGCTCACTCTCGCAGGGGCCGGCGGCCGCTTCTTGTGTTCGCCCTTCTCCTTCTGGTCTTACTTGCACGGCCGACTGCACACTACCGATCGACTGCATCTGTTGCCGAACTGCAACGACTATCCGTCTGTTTGCTTCGTGTGCTCGCTGCGATGAGCAGTGCTTTCATCGAAGGCGGCGCACACGGGCTGCCCTTCCGAAACGATCCGATCAAGTTTTCAGGCTGCGCTGAATACAACCGCCTCAAGCACGTCGATGCCCCTGGAAGCGCGGCTCCTCAAGGCCGCGGCGGCCGACCCGCACCGCGAACACGCCGCCCGCCTGGGGTTCGCGCGCGAGCGTTGCCTCATCCATTTCCTCGCGCGCGCTCGTGACGTAAAGCGTATCCAGAAGCGCACCGCCGAGCGTAACGCAGCTTGGCTGCGCTGTGGGAATCTTTACGCGCTCCATTTCCCTGCCATCGGCGCCATAACGCACCACGCGCGCGCCGCCCCACTGGGCATTCCAGAGACCACCCTCGGCGTCGACGGTCGAGCCGTCCGGCACGCCGGTGTCGTCCGCGAGCGTCACGAATGTGCGCTGGTTTGCAATCGTTCCATCGGCGCCGTAATCGCATGCACGGATTTCGCGCGTCGGCGAGTCGCAGTAGTACATCGTCGCGCCGTCCGGGCTGAACGCGATGCTGTTCGAGATCGCGGGCGCCGGCAGCGGCAGGCGTTCGAGCGTGAGGTCGTGATTCAGGCGATAGAAGCCGCCGATCGCCTGCCTCGGCGACCCCTCGTACTTCGTGCCGAACACGAAGCGGCCCAGGCGGTCGCAGCGCCCGTCGTTCAGCCGCGTCGGCACACCGGGCTCGACCTCGACGATCGTTTCGATCGCGCCGGTTTCCAGATCGAAGAACGCGAGGCGCGAAGCGAGGCCGAGCAGCAGCGTGCGCTCGTCCTCGCACAGCGCGAAGCACGCGAGGCGCTCGGGCATCTCCCACGTCACGTGCTTGCCGTCGCGCGCGTCGTAGCGCGCAAGGCGCTTGCCTTCGATGTCGGTCCAGTAGAGCCGGCCGCTGCGCGCGCACCACGTCGCGCCTTCGCCCAGCTCGCATTTCGAGTCGACGAGCAGTTCGGCCACGACGTCGCTCGAAGCGCCTTCGTTTGCGCTCATGCCCAGCCTCCGTCCACGATGACCTCCTGCGAAGTGAGCATGCGGCTGTCATCGGCGGCGAGAAAGAGCGCCATGCGCGCGAGATCCTCGGGCAACAACTCCGCGTCGATGCACTGGCCGCGCTTGATGGCCTCGCGCCCTTCGTCGGTGAGCCAGAGGCGGCGCTGCTTCTCCGTCATGACCCAGCCCGGCAAGAGCGAGTTCACGCGGATGCCGAAACGCCCGAGATCCTTCGCGAGCCCGCGCGTGAGCCCCTGCACCGCCGACTTGCTCATCGTGTAGACCGGCATTTCGGACTGCTTGAGGAGCCAGCTGATCGAGCCGAGGTTGATGATCGAGCCCGCGCGCGCGGCCTTCATGTCCTCCGCCACGGCCTGCACCGCGAAGAGCTGGTGCCGCAGGTTCACGGCGACGCCCGCGTCGAACGACTCGGGCGTGACCTCGGCCAGCGTGTGGCGGCGGTCGTTCGCAGCGTTGTTCACGAGCACTTCGATGGGCCCGAGCGCGCTCTTCACGTCGGCGATGCCGGCGCGCAACGCGGCGATATCGGTGAGATCGCAGGCCACGAAAAGCGGCTTGTGGCGCGAATCGCCTAGTTCGTCGGCGAGCGCCTGGCCCGCGCTCGTGTCGATATCGAAGAACGCGACGCGCGCACCCTGCGCCGCGAAGTGCTCGACGAACGACGCGCCGATTCCGGTCGCGCCGCCCGTGATGAGGACCACGCGATCCACGAGGCTCGGATAGCGTGCGTAGTTTTCATGCGCGTGACGCGCTTTTGCATCGGCGGGTCTGGCGAAATCCGACATCGTTCAATACTCCTCGTTGTGCATCAATCGCGTATGCCGCGGTTCTTCAACTGGTCGAGCAGCACCGCCGCGAGCAGGATCGCGCCGCGCACGAGGTACTGGTAGAACGCGTCGATGTTGAGCAGGTTCATCACGTTCTCGACGGTGCCCATGATCAGCACGCCGATCACCACGCCCGAGATCGTCGCGCGGCCGCCCAGCAGCGACACGCCGCCCAGCACGCACGCGGAGATCACGTTCAGCTCGAAGCCCTCGGCCGCGTTCGGCTGGCCCGACGTGATGCGCGAGGCGAGGATCACGCCCGCAAGCGCCGTGACCGCGCCCTGGATCAGGAAGATCCACACGCGCGTGCGCTCGACCTTGATGCCGGCGAGGCGCGACGCTTCGGGATTGCCGCCGATGGCGAGCGTGTTGCGCCCGTACACCGTGTGGTTGAGCATCACGCCGAACACGATGAAGCAGATGAGCGTGACCCAGATCGGCAGTTGCACGCCGAAGAACGACGCCGTGCCCATGGCGATGAACGTGTCCGACGAAACGCCCACGGCCTGGCCGTGCGAGACGATGAAGCCAAAGCCCCGCACGATCTCCATGGTGGCGAGCGTGGTGATCAGCGCGTTGATGCGCAGATACGCGATCACCGCGCCATTCACGAAGCCGATCGCGGCCCCTGCCGCCACGGCCGCCGCGATCGCGATGAACGTGTTGTTCGTCGCATTGAGCACCATCGCGCAGAGCACGCCCGCGAACGCGATGATCGAGCCCACGGAAAGGTCGAAGTCGCGCGAGGCGAGACAGAACATCATCGTGCAGGACACCATGCCGATCTGCGAGACCGACAGGGCGAGACCGAGCATGTTCTCGATCGAGAAAAAGTGATCGACGGTCAGCGACATCACGAGGAACATGACCGCGAAAATCACGATCAGGCTGTACTCGGTCATCTGCTGCCACCACTTCTGCTTGTCGCTGACACTCGGAATCAGCGCGTCGGCGACGCTCTTGGCCGTGCTGTTGGCCGTGCTGTTGGCCGTGCTGTTGGCCGCGCTGTTGCCAGATTCAGCCGCCAGGTTTTCTCTTGCTTGCATTTCAGTCACTCCTCCCCGTCCACTCATGCGGCCAACGCCTTCGCGCGCTGCGGCAGCGCGAGGTCAAGCACCGCGTGTTCGCTCGCCGCGCTGCGCGGCAACTCGCCCGAAATGCGGCCTTCGCGCATCACCACGATGCGATCCGACACGCCGAGCACCTCCGGCAATTCCGACGACACCATCACGATCGCGCAGCCGCGCGCGGCGAGCTGATAGATCACGTTGTAAATTTCATGCTTCGCGCCGACGTCGATGCCGCGCGTCGGCTCGTCGAGAATCACGACCTTAAGGTCGGGCTCGGCGAGCCAGCGCGAAAGAATCGCTTTCTGCTGGTTGCCGCCCGAAAGGAAGCGGATCTTCTGGCGCCGGCTCGGCGTCTTGATCTTCAGCAGCTTGATGAAGCGATCGGCCGTTTCGGCTTCCTTCTTGCGATCGAGGAACATGCCGGCACGCAGGAAATGCCGCCGGCAGCTGATGTTGATGTTCTCCGAAACCGTTGCCATCGCAACGATGCCCTGCTCCTTGCGGTCTTCCGGGCACAGCACGATGCCGTGACGAATCGCGTCGCTCGCGCTCTTCACGCGAATCGGCTTGCCGTCCAGTTCGATCTCGCCCGCGCGCCGCTTGTGCGTGCCGTAGATCAATTGCATGAGCTCGCTGCGCCCCGCGCCCACGAGCCCGAAGAAGCCGACGATCTCGCCCGCCTTCACCTCGAAGCTCGCCGGCTCGGCGAGCGGACGCCCTTGAATGCCGCGCACCGCGAAGCGCACGTTGCCGTGCTCGCGCGGCGCATAGTTGTAGATGTCGCTGATCTCGCGGCCCACCATTTCGGCCACGAGCGTTTCGCGTTTCACCTCTTCGAGCTTCTCGTGCGAGGCGACCTTGCGGCCGTCGCGGAAGATCGTGCAGGCGTTGCAAAGCTCGTAGATCTCGTCCATGCGGTGCGAGATGTAGATGAGCGCGCGGTTGTCGGCACGCAATTCACGCACGAGCTTGAACAGCACCTCGGTCTCGCGGTGCGAAAGCGAGCTGGTCGGCTCGTCGAGCGCGATCACGCGCGCGTTGCGCAAGAGCGCCTTGCAGATCTCCACCATCTGACGCTGCGCGATGGAGAGCCTGCCGAGCTTCGCGGCCGGATCGAGGTCCACGCCCATCGCCGCCAGCCGCTCGCGCACGAACCTGCGCGCCTCGCCGCGCTTCACCCAGCCAAACGCATTGGGCAGCGCGCCGAGCAGCAGGTTTTCGGCGACCGTGAGGTCGGGCACGTATTGCAGTTCCTGGTGGATCACGGCGATGCCCGCGCCGATCGAGGCGGCCGCATCGGGGAAATGCACCTCATTGCCGTCGATCAGGATGCGGCCGGAATCGGGCTGATACTCGCCGCCGAGAATCTTCAGCAGCGTGGACTTGCCCGCCCCGTTCTCGCCCATGAGGCCGTGCACCTCGCCCGCGCGCACCTCGAACGACACGCTGTCGAGCGCGCGCACGCCCGGGAACACCTTGCCGATATTGTCAAAACGTAGTGTCGCTGACACTTCGGTTTCCTCTCATTCGATACGCTGCGGGCGCGGCCGGCGAGACTTTGCTTCGCCGGCCGCCCCGCAACGGGAAACACTTCAAACCACTGCTTCAGCCTTACTTCGCAGCGAGACCCATCTCCTGGCGCACCTGGTTCACGTTGTCGCGCGTGGCCAGCATGCCGGTCGTGAGCGTGAGCAGCGGCGGCTCCTTGCCTTGCGTGATCCACGTGTACATCAGGTCCGAAGTTTCCTCGCCGTGGCGCTTCGGGCTGATGATGACGGTGCCGTAGAAGCCGGTCGCCTCGGGCTTCTTGAACTCGTTGAGCGCCGAGTCCGAACCGCCGATGCCGATGCCGATCATGTTGTCGGCCTTGAAGCCGCGGCCTTCCGCTGCGCGCACGGCGCCGAGCACGGCTTCGTCGTTCAGGCCGTAGGCCACCCAGTGCTTGAACTGCGGGTTCTTCGTGAGTGCGATATTGGCGGCGTTGAAGGCGTTTTCCGTGTCGGTCTTCGCTTGCGGCGCCTGGACAATGTTCGCCTTCGGGAAGCCGGCGGCCACGAGCGCGTCGGTGGCGCCCGACGTGCGGTCGTGCGCGGTCGGCAGCTGCTCATAGGTCACGTCGATCGCGCCGACGTCCTTCATGTCCCAGCCACGCTTCTTGATTTCGGCAGCAATGCCGTCGCCCACCTGCTTGCCGATGTTGTACGCGGAGATGCCCATGTGCGGCACCGACTCGATCGGCTTGCCCGAGCCATCTACCAGACGGTCGTCCACCGTCATCATCTTCAGGTTGTCGGCCTTCGCCTTGGCGACGATGCCCGGCCCGAGCTTGACGTCAGGAGTACAGATGATGAAGCCCTGCGCCTTCTGGGCGGCGAGGTTGTCGATCGCGCTCATCACTTTCTCGCCCGAAGGCGCGCCGATCTTCACCAGCGTGAAGCCTTTTTGCTTCGCGGCGATTTCCGCGAACTTCCACTCGTCCTGGAACCACGGCTCTTCGGGCTGCTTCACGAGAAAGCCGATCTTCACCTGGTCGGCCGCCTGTGCGATGGGCGCCCCGGCGAGCGTCGCGCTCGTGGCAACCGCGGCGGCCATCAGCGTCAGAAAGATACGTCGTTGCATGTTGTCAGTCTCCTGTCTTCTTCAGTCACGGGAAGGGTGTCTGGCCGCCTCTTCTTTTTCCCGCCGCGGCGCGCGGCCAGCGCTGCGGCGGATTCCTGCATTTTGCGTTTGCTTCGTGATGCGAAATGTTGCCTTCTGCTCGATCGGGACTAGTCGTGGTACAGCGCCGTGCGGCCTCCGTCGATCGTGATGCAGCTCGCGTTGATGAACGGTGCTTCGTCCGAAGCCAGGAACACCGCCGTCATCGCGACTTCCTCGGGGCGCCCGATGCGCTTCATCGGCGGCAGGTCGAGCGTCGCCTTGCGCGCCGCTTGCGGGTCGGGTTGGGCGTTCCACCAGTCGTGCGTGAGCTGCGTTTCGATGTAGCCCGGCGCAATGGCGTTCACACGTACGTTCCTCGGCGCGTATTCGATGCCGAGCGCGCGCGTCAGGCCAATCACGCCGTGCTTCGCGACCGGATACGGAAAGCAGCCCGGAATGATCTGGAACGCGTGCGTCGAAGCGATGTTGACGATGCTGCCCGCGCCGCGCCCGACCATGCCCGGCAGCACCGCGCGGCAGCCGTTCCACACGCCGTCCAGGTCGACGGCGAAGCAGCGCCGCCAGTCTTCGTCGGTCATCGTGAGCGGGTCGGCGAACACGTTGATGCCGGCGTTGTTCACGAGCACGTCGACCGGGCCGAACGCGCGTTGCGCCTCTTCCACGGCAGCGTGCACCGAGGCGGGCTGCGTCACGTCGGTTTGCACGGCGAGCGTCTGCGCGCCTTCAACCGCGCCTGCGATCTCGCGGGCCGTGGCCTCGGCGCTCGCGCCATCGAGCTCGGCGAGCACGACGGCCGCACCCTCGCCCGCGAACGCGCGCGCGATCGCCGCGCCTATGCCTCGGCCGGCGCCGGTCACGATCGCGACCTTGCCCGCGAGCCGGTTCACGCGTTCGCTCCTTGCGTGCGCACTGTCGCCTTCCACCCTTCGATGAAGGCCAGCGCGCTGGCGCGCGTCGCGGCCACGTCCTGACCCGGCTTGTACAGCGCCGAGCCAAGGCCGAAGCCGCTCGCGCCCGCCGCCAGCTGCGGCCCCATGTTGTCGGGCTTCACGCCGCCCACGGGCAGAAGCGGCACGACCGCCGGAATCACCGCGCGCCACGCTTTCGTCACGGCCGGGCCGAGCTGCTCGGCGGGGAACATCTTGAGCGCATCCGCGCCGTGCCTGAGCGCCGCGAACGCTTCGGTCGGCGTCGCCACGCCCGGCACGCACGCGAGGCCCTGCAGCTTCGCGGCGAGAATCACGTCGGTGTCGGCGTGCGGCATCACGACGAGTTCACCGCCCGCATCCCTCACGTCGCGCACGCGCTCGGGCGTGAGCACCGTGCCCGCGCCGATCATCGCGTCCTCGGGCAACGCTTCGCGCAGCGCCGCAATGCTGTCGAGCGGCTGCGGCGAATTGAGCGGCACCTCGACGATCCGGAAGCCCGCTTCGTAAAGCGCGCGGCCATGCGCGGCGGCCTCGGCAGGCTTGATGCCGCGCACGATCGCGATCATGCGACACGCGGCGAATGCGGCGACAAAGCCCGCATGCGGCATGTACGGGGCGGGCAGGTTCAGTTCGGGTTCCATATCGGCTTCCTGTTGCTTCGTGTCTGGTTCGTGCGTGATTCGTGTCTGGTTCGATCCCGCGGCATGCACGCGTCACCGCGGCGCAACGAGCCCGGCCTGCACGGCGATGCGCCACAGCCCGTGCTCGGTTGCGTGCTGCACGACGTGCGCGTCGCCGCAGCCGAATTGCGCCAGCGCGAGACGGTATCGCTCGCAAAGCGCCTCGGCGCCGATCAGCTGCGGCGCACAGGCGGCAAGCGCCACGTCGCGCCGTGCAAGCGCCGCTTCGAGGCCGGCGAGTTCGTGCCCGATCACGAGGCCCGAGAGATAGTCTGGCTGCTCGTCCGCGGCCAGCTGGCCCGTGAGGCCGAGCGTGCGCGCGCTGAACGCCGTCGCGAGCAGCCCCACGCAGCCCTGCTCTCGCGCGACGCTCACGCCGCGCAGAAATGCAGCCGTATCCGGTTCGGCGGGATGCTTCATCGTGCGGCCGAGGATCGTATGCGCGCACAGCGCCGCGTACACCTCGCCCGTCATGAAGGTGTAGAAGCGCACGATGCGATCGCCCTCCACCACCACCCATTTCGCATGCGTGCCGGGCAAGCCGATCAGCGACGTTTGCACCGGAGCCTCGTCGCGCAATGCGTCCAGCGCGCCGAAAATCTGCGTTTCCTCGCCGCGCATCACATTCGGCAGCGCGCCCGGCTCGAGCACGCCGGGCACCACGGCCACCTGCGCGCCGCACGCCGCACGCACACGGACGATGCCGTCCACCAGCGCCTGCGCGCCCGCGGGCGTTTCCACATAAGGCGCCTGCACCCAGCCCTGTGCGCTGCCCACCATGCCTGCGGCGAGCACCGGTAGCGTCGGGGACGCGCCGAGCCAGATACCGCATGCTTCATCGAAGGCGGCGTCGAAGCCGCCTTGTTCGGCCGGCACCGGCAGGTTCATGATCCCCGCCGTCGAGACTCGCGTGGCGAGCACGTCGCCGGCCGCGTCGAACAGATACGCGCGCAGCGATGTCGTGCCCCAGTCCAGCGCGATCAGCGCGGCCTTGCGAGCGAGCGCGACGTCGCCGGCCGCGCCGCCTGCGTGCTTGTCGGATGCCTTCATCGACGGATCCTGCGCGTGGCGGGCTGCGGCGCGCGCCAGCCGAGCTCCAGGGAAATCGCGCGCGCTTCGCGCTGCACCACCGGAATCAGTTCGTCCATGCGTTCGAGCGGCATATAGGGAATCGTGCTCGCGACCGAAAGCGCCGCCACGATCGCGCCCGAGGCGTCGCGCACCGGCGCCGCCACACAGCGGATCGATATTTCGTTTTCCTCCAGATCGAAGGTGTACCCGCCCGCGGAGTAGGTCGCCATGCGCTTGAGGAAGGTATCCGGATCGAGGCTGTGATCGGGACGGAAGCTCACGCCCGCGAGCGCGCGGCGCGACGCGTCGAAGAGGTCGCGCCACGATTGCGGCGCGAGATCGAGCATCATCGCCTTGCCGATGCCCGTCGAGGCGAGCGGCATGCGGTGCCCGACGCGCGAGCGCATCTCGAGACCGCGCTGGCCGGGAATCTTGTCGATGTAGAGCACGTCGTCGCCGTCGCGCACGCCGAGGTGGATCGTGTCGAGCGTTTCGTCGGCGAGCGCCTGCAGATGCGCGCGTGCAACGGCCGTGAGCGGCATCTGCTCGAGCGCGATGGTGCCGAGTTCGATGAGCTTCGGCCCGAGCAGATAGCCGCCCTGCACCTGGCGCAGGTAGCGCGCCTGCACGAGGCTGGACACGAGGCGATGCGTGGTGCTGCGCGTCGTGCCGAGCACCGCGCCGAACGAGCGCAGGTCGCGCACGCCGGCGGCGGCGGCTTCGAGGATCGCGAGGCCGCGCAAGAGCGTCTGCGTGCCGGCCTGCTGCATCGAGCCGTCGAGCAGCGAGCTCGCGACGCCGATTTCATCGGCCGGGCGCGCGTTCGCCTGCGCTGGCGCGGGGGCTTGCGTGGCGGCGGCCTCGTCGGGGAGGCTCGCGGCAAGAGTCGAGGACATCGCTTTGTTCATGGCGAGGGCGACGAAGGAGTCGATTGGAGGCGCGCGCCGTCAGGCGGCACGCGAACCCAGCTTCGGGAGACGGCGATGCGCCTCGCCAGCCGTGGCTGCCGGGACACATCGAACACGGAGCGGCAGGCAGCAGCGCGTGGCCGCACCTTGCGCAGGCTGGAACATGGCGAACGTCTCCTTTGCGGTCCGGTTCGCTGCGCGTGTTGCCGCGTGCGCCGGATTTATTGGGGTCTGCCGACTGCGTTTGCCGCGGGCCTTGTCGGCGCGGCTTGTCGGATGGGTCAGATTGTAGGCAGGTTTTTTTGACTTCTCCAATATGTGATTGGGTCGCTCATATATTGGGAATTTTCACGAAATCGTTATCCTCTGTTGAATGGAGTACTACCACGGCCCCGCGCGGCGGCGGCGCACAAGAAAAAACGGCTGCCGGATGACTCCGGCAGCCGTTTCACACAGCTTCGGTGCAGCTTCGCGACGCGCCGTTACTTGCCGGCCGGCGCCTTGTACGCCACGCAGTCGATCTCGACCTTGCAGTCGACCACCATGCTCGACTGCACGCATGCGCGTGCCGGCGGATGCTCGCCGAAGTACTCGCGGAACACCTTGTTGAACGAGGAGAAGTCGCGTGCGTCGTCGAGCCACACGCCGCAACGCACCACGTGCTCCGCGCCGTAGCCCGCTTCCTTAAGGATTGCGAACAGATTCTGGATGGCCTTGTGCGACTGCTCGACGATGCCGCCGTTGATCACCTCGCCGCCTTCCATCGGCGTCTGGCCCGAGACGTACAGCCAGCCGTCGGCTTCCACGGCGCGCGCGAACGGCAGATGTTGTCCGCCCTGGCCCTTGCCGCCTTCCACTCCAATTCGTTTCATCGTTTGCTCCTGTGAGAAGTGTGCAGCGCGCGCGGCCTGGTTATCCACACGCGCCGGAGTTCGAAATTCGCCGGATGTCGACTGCCTAGAAGGCATCCGCCTCGGCCTGCGCTTCGCGCTTGCCGCGCGCGACGAAGTGACCCGCGCGCTCGCCCGTGGGCTGGCCGTCGCGGTACGAAAGCACGCCGTTCACCCACACCGCGTCGATGCCTTCGGCCACCTGCTGCGGCTTGTCGAAGGTGGCCGCGTCGCGCACCTTCGCGGGATCGAACAGCACGAGGTCGGCATGCCAGCCCACGTGCACCTCGCCGCGCTGCGTGAGGCCGAAGCGCCGCGCCGAAAGACCCGTCATCTTGCGCACCGCTTCTTCGAGCGGCAGCAAGCCCGCGTCGCGCGCGTAATGACCAAGCACGCGCGGAAACGCGCCCCACAGCCTCGGATGCGGCAGCGGATCGTTCGGCAGGCCGTCCGAGCCGACCATCGTGGCCGGATGCGACAGGATGCGGCGCACGTCCTCCTCGGACATGTTGTGGTACACCGCGCCCGCCGGCTGCAGGCGCTTGCCCGCTTCCTGCTGCGAGACGCCCCACTCGGCCGCGATGTCCTTGATGAGCTTGCCCGCCTGCTCCGGGTGAGGCGTGGACCACGTGATCGTGATGTCGATGTCGCCCGTCACCTGCTTGAGGTCGAGCGTGGACGAGCTGCGGCTGTACGGATAACAGTCGCAGCCCACCGGCTGATACTTGCGCGCGCCTTCGAGCGAGGCGAGCACCTCCGTGCTGCGCCCCCAGTTCGAAGGGCCCGCGCACTTCAGGTGCGAGATGACCACCGGCACGCGCGCCTGCTTGCCGATGTGGTACGCCTCGGCCATGGCTTCGAGAATCGCGTCGAACTCGGTGCGCATATGCGTCGTGTAGAGCGCGCCCGCGGCGGCGAGCGGCTGCGCGAGCGAGGCGACCTCTTCGGTGGAAGCCTCGAACGCCGACCCGTACGCGAGACCCGTGGAAAGGCCGAGCGCGCCCAGCGCGAGTGCGTCTTCGAGCTGCGCACGCATGGCTGCGATCTCGTCGCCGGTGGCGGCGCGCTTGAGGTCGTCCATGTGATTGTTGCGCAGCGCCGTATGGCCGATCAGCGCGCCGACGTTGACGGCAGGCCGCGCCGCGTTCACCGCGTCGACATAAGCCTGGAACGTGGGGTAGCTAAACGCGTCGCGCTCGCCGAGCAGGTTCATCGGGTCGGGCGGATCGCCCTTGAGCGTGACGGGCGACGCGCTGATCCCGCAGTTGCCGACGACCACCGTCGTCACGCCCTGGCTGATCTTCGGCAGCATCTGCGGCGCGCGGATCACGTGCGTGTCGTCGTGCGTGTGGACGTCGATGAAGCCCGGCGCGAGCGCGCGCCCATTGGCCTCGATCACCTCTTCCGCGAGCCAGTTCGACAGATTGCCGATCGCGACGATGCGCCCGTCGCGCAGCGCCACGTCGCGCTCGACAGGCGGCGCGCCGGTGCCGTCGTAAAGCATGGCGCCGACGATCAGCGTGTCGGCGGCTTCGGGGTGCGAATGCATGCGTTTCTCCTCAGGATGGCGCTCAGTCGCCGAGCGGCTGGCGTTCGCCGCCGCCGCGGTGCACGTCGAGCGTGTGCTTCATGCGGCGCAGCAGCTCGCGGCTCGCTTCGGGTTGGGCGAGCGCCAGCTCGGTCGCGAGCACGTCGAGTGCCATCATCATCGCGTAACGCGACGAAGACGGCTTGTAGATGAAATCGGTCTCGCTCGCGACGATCGGCACGAGCCAGTCGGCGAGCGCGGCGAGCGGCGAAGCGGGCGCCGTGAGCGCGACGAGCGTCGCCCCGTAATCGCGCGCGATGCGGCACGCATCGAGCAGCTCGGGCACGCGCCCTGTTACGGAAAGCGCGACGACCACGCAGTCGGGCGAGAGCGTGCTCGCCACCATGCGCTGCAGCAGGCTGTCCTGGTACGATGCCACGGGGCGGCCGAGGCGCACGAGGCGAAAGCGCATTTCGTCGGCGAGCGCGCTCGAGCCGCCGCCCATGCCGAACACGTAGATCATGCGCGCCTGCGCGAGCGCGGCGGCGGCTTGCACGAAGGGTGCTTCGCGCAGCAGCTCATGGTTGCGCGCGAGCGCCGTGTGAATCTCCTCGTAGACGCGCGTGGCAAGCGGCTCGGGCGCGGATTCCGCGGCGCCATGCAAAGCGCTCGACTCGCCCTCGCCTGCCGCCGCGGCTCTGCCGCGCAGGAAGCGCTCGCCCACGGCGGCTGCCTGCGCGAGCCGCAGCTTGAGTTCGCGCACGTCGTGGCAGCCCACTGCCTTCGCAAAGCGCGTAACGGAGGCGATGCTCACGCCCGCACGCTGCGCCAGTTCGCCGATGCTCGCGCGGGCGGCGCCGGCGAGATCGTCGAGGATCAGCGCGGCGACGTCGCGCTCGGCCGGTCGCAGATCGGGCACGCGTTGCGCGATGCGCGCGACGATGTCGAAGCGGGCCGGATCGGCGGCAGTGTTCATCGCAGGGAGCCTGTTAGTAAATAACAATTCACGAAGCGATGTTACTTTGTGTACTATCTCCGAGTCAACGCCGGCACGGAATACGGCGGTGCAATGGAGCGTATGGAGCAAAGGGAAATGAAAGTTACAAACTATCAGAGTGCGACGATCGACCCGAACAGCAAAGGCCTCGGCAACGTGCCGGGATCGAGCGTGCCGCTCGGGGACGCTGCGCGCCTCGAATGGAATCTGCTCGAAGAGGACGTGAGCCTGCCCGCAGCGGTGCTCTACGCCGATCGCGTCGAGCACAATCTCAAGTGGATGCAGGACTTCGTCACGCGATATGGCGTGAAGCTCGCCCCGCATGGCAAGACGACGATGGCGCCGCAGCTCTTTCGCCGCCAGATCGAGACCGGTGCGTGGGGCATCACGCTCGCCACGGCACATCAAACGCGTGCCGCGTACCGCGGCGGCATCTCGCGTGTGCTGATGGCGAACCAGCTGGTGGGCCGCCGCAACATGGCGATCATCGCGGAGCTGCTCAGCGATCCGGACTTCGAGTTCTTCTGTCTGGTCGATTCGGTGGAGGGCGTCGAGCAACTTGGCGAATTCTTCCGCGCCTCGCGCCGCACGCTGCAGGTGCTGCTCGAACTGGGCGTGCCGCGCGGCCGCACGGGCGTGCGCGACACCGACACGCGCAACGCCGTGCTCGCGGCCATCGCGCGTTACCCCGACTCGCTCAAGCTGGCGGGCGTGGAGCTGTACGAGGGCATTCTCAAGGAAGAGAGCGAAGTGCGCACCTTCCTGCGCGATGCGCTGAATGTCACGCAGGAGCTCGCGGCGACGGGCCGCTTCGCGCGTACCCCAGCGCTCCTTTCGGGCGCCGGTTCGGCCTGGTACGACATCGTGGCGGAAGAGTTCGCACCGGCCACGCAGGCGGGCGCGATCGACGTGGTGCTGCGTCCCGGCTGCTACGTGACGCACGACGTGGGCGTGTACAAGCAGGCTCAAACGCAGATCCTCACGCGCAACCCGGTGGCGCGCGAGATGGGCGTGGCGCTTCTGCCCGCGCTGCAGCTATGGGCTTACGTGCAGTCGATTCCCGAGCCGGGCCGCGCCATCGTGGGCTTCGGCAAGCGCGACGCCGCATTCGACGCGGGCTTTCCGGAACCGTCGCGCCACTATCGCCCCGCGAACGGCGGCACGCCGCGCGAAGTGGCCGCGAGCGAAGGCTGGGAAGTGTTCCAGATGATGGATCAGCACGCGTACCTGAAGATTCCGGCGCTCGCCGATCTCAAGGTCGGCGACATGATCGCATTCGACATCTCGCACCCCTGCCTCACGTTCGACAAGTGGCGCCAGGTGCTGATGGTCGATCCGTCGTATCGCGTAACGGAAGTGATCGAGACGTTCTTCTGATCGCGGCAGCCGCCGCCTTCGAGAAAGAGGCGCGGCGGCGCATGGCACGCCGCCGCGCGCGTGGATGCGGACTCAGCGAATGTAGCGCGCTCAGCCCGCTTCGGATTGCGCCTCTGGCGCCCGCGCGATCGCCGCGGCGGCGGCGGCTTCGCCGATGCGCGCCTCCATCATCCCCAGCGCGCCCGAGAGCGCCGTGAGCACGTCGTCGGGCAGCGACATCGTCTGATTCAGGAACGCGTTGCGACGCGGCATCCCCTCTTCCACGACGGCGCGGCCCGCGTCGGTGAGCGTCACATTGGTGATGCGGTTGTCTCGCTCGTTGGCGCGACGCTCGATCCAGCCGAGCGACTGCAGCGCCTTCAACTGCCGCGTGAGCGCGCCCGGATCCACACGCAGCCGCTCGACGAGCCGCTTTTGCGAAGACTCGCCGTTCTGGTCGTAGAGCGCGAGCAAAATGCGCCAGCGCGGCAGCGGATGCCCGACCTGCGCCTCGAACGCCGACATGAACGAGCGGTAGGTCCGCCCGAACTGCTGGACGATGGCGACGCGGTCCTGAATTTCCATGCTTTGATTTCCTGGCGGCGCTAGGGCCGATATCTGCCGGTGTCCGCCGGTATGTGCTGGGTGTTCTGGTATGTGCCGCGAACGGCCGGAACTCAATCCGCGTGAATCACGGGCTCGACCTTGCGCTGCAGCTTGACGGGCGGCACGCGCCGCGTCTGCCAGACCGACACCAGCGCAACCGCCGCAGCCACGGCAATGCCAAGATGAATCGCGCCCACTAGCGCCTCGCGCGCGGCTTCGAGCAATGGCGCGCCATTATGCCCGGCGTGCGTGAGATCGGCGATCAGCGCAGCCTGCGCGTCGCGGTTGATGAGAATTTGCGGGTCGGCAAGCTGCGGCAGCCAGTGCGTGGCGTGGTCGGCATCGAGCGCCCTTTGCACGCCGCTCGAATAGAGCTGGGTGACCATCGTGCCGGTGAACGCCGTGCCGATCATGCCGCCGATCATGCGCAGCGACTGCAAGAGCGCCGTGGCGATGCCTAGATGCTCGCGCCCGGCGGTCTGCTGCGCGAAGACGGTGAGGTTCGGCATGACGAAGCCGAGGCCCACGCCGGCCATGATCATGAACGCCATGAGCAGTCCGCGCGGCGTTCCGCGCGTGGCGAGCGAAACCGCGAAGCACGCTACGGCGAGCATCGCAAAGCCGATGTAGAGCATCAGGTTCGGATTCTTGATGCGCGAGACGATACGCCCGTTCGCGATGCTCCCGATCGTGATGAACACCACGAGCGGCGTGATGACGACGCCCGCTTCCTTCGGCGTCATGCCGAAGCCGCCCTGGAACAGCAGCGGCGCATAGAACAGCAGCGAGAACATCGTGAAGCCGCCCAGCACGGCCAGCGTGAAGAGTGCGTTGAGGCTAGCGTTGCGGAACATGTCGACGGGCAGGATCGCCTGCGGGCAGCGCCGCTCCCAGTGCCACAGCGCCCAGCCGGCCGCGAGTGCGAGCGCGAGCAGCCCGATGGCCGAGGCACTGAGGCCGTGCCCCGGCAGGCGCTCGACGAAGAGCTGCAGGCTGCCGAGCGCGAGCGCGATGAGCAGCGCGCCGGGCCAGTCGAGCCGCATACGCTCCTTGTGCGCGACGTGGCGCAAATGCGGCAGATAGCGCCAGACGAAAAAGAGCGAGAGCAAGCCGACGGGCAGATTCACGTAGAACACCGAGCGCCAGCCGCAGTACTGCGTGAGGAAGCCGCCGAGCGACGGCCCAACCGCATTGGCGATGCCGAATGCGGAGCTCATCAGCACTTGCCAGCGCAGGCGCACCACGGAATCGGGAAATAGATCGGGAATGCAGGCAAACGCGGTGCCGACCAGCATGCCGCCGCCGACGCCTTGCAGGCCGCGCGCGATCACGAGGAATAACATGCTGTTCGCCGCGCCGCACAGCACCGAAGCGCCGGTGAAGACGACGATCGACGCAATCACGAACGGCTTGCGCCCGTAATAGTCGCCGAGCCGCCCGAAAATGGGGACGGTGATGACCGAGGTCAGCAGATAGGAGGTGGCGACCCACGCATAAAGCTCGAAGCCGCGCAATTCGGCGACGATGGTCGGCAGCGCGGTGCCCACGACGGTCTGGTCGAGCGCGACGAGCATCGTCACGAAAGAGACGCCGAGCATCGCGAGCAGCGACTCCCGGAACGGCAGAACCTGCCCGCTTGAGTGATGGGCGGCGGTATGAACGGCCATTTTTTGATCCAGCAACGGTTGACGCGTCAAAGGTTTGAATCATAGCACGACCCGATCCACTACACTGGGCGTCGAGTGGCGGTGCTATCCGCCTTTGCCGTTCCGAATCGAAGGAGAGTCATGGAGCCGACACCCGCGCTCGTGCCCCGCGAGGGTCCCGCCGCTGCCTTCTCCGCGGCCGATCTCGACGCGCTGCGGCGCGCCAGACATCAACTCGAAACACCACCGCTCGGCATGAAGCTGGCGGCGATCGTCGGCGCGCCGGTGGAGAAGCTGATCGCTCGGCTGCCCGGCGTCGCGAACGAGAAGGTGACCGACGCCACGCAAGCCGCGCTGCGCAAGTGCTTGCAGCTCGCCCTGAAGACGCTCGGCAAACCAGGCGCGCTCGTGCCGTCCGATGGTGCGCATGGCGTGCCTGGCGCGGGCGCAAACGCGAGGCCGAGCAACCTGCTGCACAAGTTCGCGGTAGCGACCACGGGCGCGGCGGGTGGTGCGTTCGGCCTTTTCGCACTACCGGTCGAGCTGCCAGTCACGACCACGCTGATGTTTCGCTCGATTTGCGACATCGCACGCAGCGAGGGCGAGGATCTGACACGGGCGGAAACGCAGTTGCAGTGCCTGACCGTATTCGGCATGGGCGGACGCTCGAGCGCCGACGACGAAGCGGACTTCGGCTACTTCATCGTTCGCGGTGCGCTGGCGCAGGCGGTGTCGAAGGCCTCGTCGGAACTGGCGACGAAGGGCTTCGCCGCGCACGGCTCCACGGCGCTCCTCAGGCTCATGCAAACCGTGGCCGCGCGGTTCTCCGTGCAGGTGAGCGAGCAGGTCGCGGCAAAGTCGATTCCGGCCATCGGCGCGGTGCTCGGCGCGATGGTCAACACCGTCTTCATCGATCATTTCCAGCAGGTGGCCCACGGACACTTCACCGTGCGCCGGCTCGAACGCCGCTACGGCGAAGCCGCCGTGCGCGAAGTCTATGACGCGATCGACGTCTCGCTAGACTGAGACGGGCTGGGATTGCCATCGCCGCGCGCATCGGTGGCTGCGGCGGTGACGCGACGGGCGAAATGCGCAGCGGCGTCGAGCGTGCGGCGCGCTTCGGGCATGAACGGCGCGTAGATCGGCCAGATGTGTGGCAGCTCCCGCGCCACTTCGCACTCCACCTCCACGCCGGCAGCCCGCGCGCGTTCGGCCACGCGGCGCGTGTCATCGAGCAGCGTCTCCGTGCTTCCGACAAAGAAACTCAGCGGCGGCAGGCCGCGAAGATCGGCGTAAAGCGGCGAGGCGTAGGGGTCGGTTGCGCTTGCCGCGCCGAGGTAGAGCGGCGCGATGCGCGCAAATACGTCGCCACAGAACATGGGATCGCGCCCGTCGTTCTCGCGTATCGATGCGCCCGTCACGGCAAGATCGGTCCAGGGCGAAAAGAGCAACGCGCCGGCCGGCAGCGCATCGCCTGCGTCGCGCAAAGCAATGAGCGTGGCAAGCGCCAGGCCGCCGCCCGCCGAATCGCCGCCGATCACGATCGAGCCAGCCCGAGCGCCATTCGCCAGCAAGCGGCGATAGGCGGCCAGTGCGTCCTCGAGCGCGGCCGGAAACGGATGCTCTGGCGCGAGGCGGTATTCGAGCGAGAAGACATCGGCATCGGCGCGTTTGCCCAGGCCGAACGAAATCGCGCGTTGCGAACGCGGCGAGCAAAAGTAATAGCCGCCGCCATGCAGATAAAGAAATGTGCGCTGCGCAGGCAAGCGCTCGCATAGGAGCCACTCGCCGCGCAAGGGGACATCGGAGACTTCGTACTGTTCGCGCAACCGCCAGCCGCGCGGCACGCGTGGCGTCCAGATGCGCCTCTGCGTCAACAGGCGCACGCGCGCAATGTCTATCGGCTTGCGCGTTTGCGGCAGGAAGTTGCGGCGCAAGAACCCGCAAATCAGCCTGCATTGCCAGCTCATCGCCTCACCTCTGGGCGGAGGTCCATCGATACCGTCCTGCAATCAAACGTCGATTGCAGGAACGAGCCGACAGGCAAATGCCCGAGCGCCAGTCAGTTGGCAGGCAGCACCTGGCCGCGAATCTCGCCCGAAGGGTTCTGCTGCGTATGAATGTTGAAATACCACTGCCCGCCCATGAGTTGGGTGACCTGCTGCTCGTTGAGTGTGGCGGATCCTTTGATCGGGCTCGCCAGCTCGCCCTTCGGAATCGGCACCTGCACGTTCGCGTTCTGACCGACTGGCGCCGGACCGTGGAAGTGTGCGGCCATCACCGGCCCCGACAGTCCTTCGTACGTGATGGTCCAGTTCAGCGATTTCGTGGACGTGTCGAACGTCGCGTTGAGCATGCCGTGGCCCTGGCTCACGCGCGGCGGCACTTCGCTGGACGGTTCGAGATCGGCTTTCAGCGCGACGGTGTCGGCGAACGCGGCGCCGGAGGCGAAAACACAGAGGGCGAGAGCGAGCTGCAGCGGACGAAGCGCTTTCATGGAATTTCTCCTGTTGTTGTGGCGCGCTGCACCATAAGGTCGCAGCCGCGCTCTCACATGCTAGAGCAAATTCGCGCAACGTGTCCGATGCGCCAAAGTCGGCGCAACGTAAGCTGCCTGCAATAAAAAGAGGCGCTGCAAGCAGCGCCCTTCAACCCAGGTACTCCCTATTTGCTATCCAGTGCTACGCGTTCCCGCTTGCAACGTTTGTGACGTGCAGGACCGGGAACGCGAAGCTCCTGAAGTCCTTAGAAGCGGTGACGGATACCCGTCGAGACGACGCCCTGGTTCTTCGATGACGAAACACCACCGTTCGAGGTGTAGCCAACTTGCGTCAGGCCCACCGCGTTCTGGCCAGCACCCCACAGGCCCACGCCTTCGACGTAGACGTCGGTACGCTTCGACAGTGCGTAGTCTGCTTGCACGCCGAACTGGTTCCAGTGCGCCGAGCGGCTGCCAGTACCCGTGTCGATACCGTCGCCATTGGCGTTCGTGTACGTGTACATCGCGCCGATGCCGAGAACCGGCGTGAGGTTGTAGCGGAAGTTGGCTTCGATGTTGTTAAAGCGAAGCGCGCTGCTCCCCTCGGAGTTCACGCGCGACTGCGTGAATACGACGCCGCCGACCATCGGACCATACGTATAGCTCGCACCCGCGCCCCACGTACGCTGACGGTAGACGTTGTCGAAAGTCGTGGCGAGCGGTGCGCCCTGGAGCGAACCGTTCGCGTTGCGATTGAGACCCTGCGCCTGCAGGTACGCCGCGCCGAGGAGCAGACCGCCATAGCTATAGCTTGCGCCGGCGCTATACGTGCGGTTGTTCGCGAAGCCACCGGCCTGGTTCGAGAAGCCGTAGAGGCCGCCGAACTCGAAGCCCGAGTAGTTCGCGCTGCGGTACTTCACGGAGTTGTTGATCGAGAACGTGGCGTTGCCGTTGTCGTTGTCGAGGACGTGCGCCATGTAGGTGCCGCCCCACGTGCCGACGGCCATGAGCGGGCCAACGTAGTCGACGACCGAGTCGAACTGGCGACCGAGCGTGAGCGTGCCGTACTGGTCGTGCGCCAGGCCGACATACGCTTGACGACTGAACAGGGCACCGTTCTGCTGGCCGTTCGTGACGTCGAAGCCGCTTTCGAGGGTGAAGATCGTGCGCAGACCGCCGCCCAGATCTTCGGCGCCGCGCAGACCCCAACGGCTCTGCTGAATGTTGCCGCTCGTCAACGCGTAGTTCGCGTTGCCGCCGATATTCGTGGTGTAGGTAAAGCCGGCATCAACGATGCCGTAGAGCGTGACGCTGCTTTGTGCGTACGACGCCGTAGCAAAGGTCGCAGCGACTGCCGCTGCGATAGCCAGGTTCTTCTTCATATGCTTCCTTCGATGCAAGGCCTTTCGGCAAAAGTGGATGCCGTCACCGGCCTCACGCCGGCATAGCGATTCCATGGTGCGGTGTATGCGACATCGCATTGATTTGCATCGCAAAGTTTATGGTTGACGCTTTCTGGCTCACCACCCCGAAGCTATATAAAAGAGTTTTTGAACAAATAGAAAACGCTTGGGGTCAACCCTGAAGCTCCTGTTCCTCAACGCTCACGTCTTATCTCTATTTTTTTGATGGGCGACAAATTCATACGGGATCCTGATAAATCGTTGTCGCAATGCAACACCTTAATTCGAGATAAAGCGTTGATTCGGACGATTCCCATTCCACTCACCCGGTATGCATCGGTACCATCAATCAGGGTATGCATAGCGCATTTACCCCACCCTCATTACTCATTCATTGAAGTCCCGCTCTGCTCCATGTCCTCGCGCCCCAAAACCATGAATCAGCTCCAGGCCATGCGTGTATTCGTGAGCGTTGCGGAGCACGGCTCGTTCGGTCGGGCGGCAGCCAGCTTGAACATGTCGAACGCGGTGATCACGCGCTATGTGGCATTGCTCGAAGCTCACCTGGAAACACGGCTCATCAACCGCAACACGCGCAGCGCGTCGCTCACCGAAGCGGGCGCCGCATATGCACAGGGCTGCCGCCAGGTTCTCGACGACCTGGAACGCATCGAAACGCAGATCGCTCATGGCGTATCGGTCCCGTCGGGCACACTTCGCGTTGTCGCGCATGCATCGTTCTCGCTGCACGACCTCACGCCCATGCTCGCGCAGTATCTCGCCGCGTTCCCCAAAGTCCGGCTCTCGCTCACGCTGCTGCACCGCCCCGTCGACTGATCGAAGAGGGTTTCGACGCCGGCATCGTCGCGCCACGCCAGGTGAGCGGCGGCACCCTGATCCGCCGGCCGCTCGTGAATGTCGCGCCCGCCGCCGTCGCCTCACCCACCTATCTAGCAAGCCGTGCTGCGCCGCACCATCCAGCCGATCTCAGCGCGCACAAGCTGCTTGCTCCTTCCGCCGACGTCCACGGCAACGAATGGCACTTCGAGGGTCCGGACGGCGCCCGCGTGCCGATGCTGCTCGAGCCCACATACGCCGTGAACAATTCAGTGATGCTGCGCCAGGCCGCGATAGCGGGCATGGGTATCACGATCCTGCCTGCGAACCAGGTGGTCGCCGATCTCGCAAAGGGCCTGCTCGTGCGCGTGCTTGCCGAGTGGGAAATCCGCGATGCGGAGAAGGAACTCTCGCTCGTCTACCCAGGCCGTCGCCACGTGCCGGCAAAAACGCGATCGTTCGTGGATTTCACCGTCGAATGGTTTCGCAAGCGCGATGATTACAGGCACTTACCGTAACAATCAATTGATCGAATTCATCTCGATTTCTCCTCGCACCGCGACTAAGCTTTGATTGCGAGAAGTGACTCTTCATCGAAGGGTCTCCAAGCTTGAACGCGGCTTCGGCCGCGTTTTTTTTCGCCCGTTTTTTCCTGCGCCCGAACGCTCGTGCTACGCACCATTCACGTCAGCAGTGCGGCCTGTTGTTCTATGCCGCCGAGCATCTCCTGGCAGGTACGGATGAGCGCGTAGCCCTCCTCGCGCAACTGCCCGGCCGTATGACTATTCATGTGACGGCGAAACGTCTCGAGCTCGGCGAGCAGAGCCGGGTATTGCAGCACGCCCACGGCCCCGGCGAGCCGGTGATGCCATTCGCGCAGCCGCATGACATCGGCTTGCTCGAGCAGCGGCGGCAGCGCATCCAGGTCGTCACGCATTGACGAGACGAATGTGCCGAGGAGCGTCTTCACAGTCGCCTCGCCGCCCCAAACCCGGATCATGTGCGCGAGGTCGAGCGGCGCGAACCTGCGTGCGCTCACTGGCCTGTCGGCTCCCGTGCCGGAACCGGAGGCCGCCGCCGGGCCGGCCCCTGACTCGGCCTGGCCGGTGGTGCCGCCCTCGCTCGCCGCTTCGTCCAATACGACGCGCTGCGCGCCTTGCGCGCCGAACCAGCGTACGAGGTGCTCGCGCAGAATGGCCACGCGCGTCGGCTTGATCAGGCAATCGTCCATGCCCGCCTCGCGACATTGGCGCTTGTTCCTGAGATACGTGTTGGCGGTGATGCCGAGTATCGGCAAACGCCGCCCATCGCCCGCCTCCCGCTCCGCCTCGCGTATGCGCCGCGCGAGATCGTAGCCCGAGACGTTCGGCATATGACAATCGGTAATGAGACAGCCGTAGTCTCGCTCGGCGAGCGCCTGGAGCGCCTGCGCGCCGTCGTCGACGACATCGCAGGCAAAGCCGAGCAGCGTCAGCTGATAGCGAATCAGCTCCTTGTTCACCGGATGATCCTCCGCCACGAGGATGAGACGTCCAGTTGCGAGCTCCTTCTCGCGATCCGGCGCTGGAAGCGTGATCGCGTTTTCGTCGACCGGACGCGCCAGCCCAGGCGCCTTGACCGGCAGCCCCGTCAGCGCCATCGCGCAAGCGACGCTCAAGCCGCGCCAGGACAGCGGGTTGACGCTCACGCGCACGCCGCTCTCCGCTACGCGATAGCCGACCGGTTTCGGCTTCTCCGTCAGGCAAAGGATGGGCGCCTCCAGCTTGCCCAAGCCCTCCATCAGCGCTTCCGATGCGAAAATCATGTCGACTTTGCCCGCACGCGCGGCGCGGGCAAGCTCCGCAGGCGCCACCTGACGCATCTTCATACCGCGCGCGACGCCAAAGTGCATCAAGGCTGTGGCCACTTTCGCGTCGCTGCAAGCGACGAGTGCACGCTTGCCCTGCAGCAGCCCGTCGTCGGCCGTGCGGTACCGAGCCTCCACCGGCAGTTCGATGTGCAGCGTCAGGCAAGTGCCGCGGCCGAGTTCGCTCTCCAGCTCGAGCGCGCCCCCCATCAGCGCCGCGAGCTTGCGGCAGATCGTGAGACCCAGCCCCGTGCCGCCGAAGCGCCGCGTAGTCGACGTCTCGGCCTGGACGAAGGGCTCGAACAGCTGTGCGTGCGCCTCGGGCGCAATGCCGATGCCGGTATCGGCCACCGAGACCGAGAGCCGTTGACGCACGGGCGCGTCGACCTGGCCGCCGAGGTCGAGCGCGCGAACGCGCACGCTCACCTCGCCCTCCAGCGTGAATTTGATCGCATTGCTGAGCAGGTTGAAGAGTATCTGGCGCAGCCGCACGCTGTCGCCGCGCAATAGCGCCGCGACGCCCGCCTCCACGTCCACGCGCACCTTCAGCCCCTTCTCGTGCGCACGCGCCGCCAGCAACCCGACGGCATTGTCGACGAGCTCGCGCACGTCGAACGGCTCGGAATCGGTCACGAGATGGCCGGCCTGGATCTTCGAGTAGTCGAGCAGGTCGTCGAGAATCTGCAACAGCGCCCCTGCCGATTCGTGCACCATGCCGATCATCTGCGCCTGGTCGGGATTGAGCGGCGTGCGCTCGAGCACCTCGATCAGGCCGAGCACGCCGTTCATCGGCGTGCGGATCTCGTGGCTCATCATGGCGAGAAAATCGTCCTTCGCCCGCGAGGCTGCCTCAGCCATGTCGCGTGCGTGCTTGAGCTCTTCGGCGCGCGCGTGCTCGATGCTCATGTCCACCGCGTAACCACTCCAGAGGATCGCGCCGTCTTCGGCGCGGGGCGGCGCGAACTCCGCGCGCACCCAGATGAGGCCCGTCGGGCCATTGAAGCGGAACTCGGTGTGGACCGGCAGGAAACGGCGCGCGGAACGTTCGAGCCGCGCGGCAAGGCGAGAGCGGTCGCGTCGGCAAATGCGCGTGAGGTCGACCGAACTGGCGTGCGTGAGCGCTTCGGCCGTGCCGCGAGGCAGCCGCTGGGTGTCTCCACCGACGTACGGAAACGAGTAGCTGCCGTCGGCCGCGCGGCGCAGCTGGAACACGATCGCCGGCACAGACCTCGTGACGTCCGAGAGCAAGCGCTCCGATTCGCGTGCGCGCAGCTCGGCGCGGCGAATGTCGGTGACGTCGATCAGCGTGCCGAGCACGCAGAACGGCGTGCCTTGCGGGTCCCGGCACAGGCGCGTCCAGAAGATGCCGTGACGCGCCTCGCCACCGGCGTTCTCAAAGGTCAGTTCGACGCGCTGGCTCTCGCCGTCGGCGATCGTGAGCCGGTAGAGTTCGTCCATGCGGCGGCTGTTTTCAAGCCCCCACGCCATGATCGCGCAGCCCGTCTGGCCCAGCACCTGGGCTCGCTGCAGGCCTGTCGCCTCCTCGTAGGCGCGATTGATCGCGACGAAGCGGCTGTCGAGATCCACTACGCCGAGTGGATAGGGGATCATCTCCATCATCGTGTCCTGCTGTTCGACCTGGCGCGCCAGCACCTGCTCGGCGCGCCGCCGCCGCTGCATCTCGCGCTGCAGTTGCATGTACGCGCGCATCGTGACGAGCAGCAGCACGCCGGACACGATCAGCAGCGGCAGAAGGCGCAATGCGTTCACGCTCCAGCCGCCGGCTCGCGTCGACGCGGCGGCGGTCCAGCGATTGCGGATCTGCTGCTGTTCGGCGGGCGTCATCGAGTCGAGCGCACGATCGACCAGGCGCGCAAGCGGCGCGAGGTCGCCGCGCACGGCAAAAGCCGCCGACTCGTCGACACCTACTGCGCCCAACACCTTCAGCGATTCGAGGTACTTGCCGCTGAGCGGTTCGTCGAGCACGGCCGCGTTGACCACCAGCACATCTGCCTCGTTGTGTGCGACCGTCTCGAGCCCCTCATCGAGGCTCGCCGCGCGTGCGACCTGCGCACCGATCAGGCCGCCGTCCGGCGCACTCAATAATTCCTGCAGTTCCGGCGCGTGCGGTGCGAGCAGGATGCGGCGCCCGGCGAAGTCAGCAAGCGAGCGCGCCATCGGCTCGGTGCGGCGCCCGACCATCACGAGCGGATAGTGCTCGAAAGCCTCCGAATAGTGCACGCCGGTGCCGAACGCGCCGTCGTTCACCGAAGTCGCGGCGAGCGCAATCTCGCCACGCTGCAGTGCGTCCGCGGCGCTCGCCCAAGGGGAAATCGGCACGCGTTCGAAGGTCACGCCGAGCGAGCGGCTCAGATAGTCGAGATAATCGTTGGCCATGCCTGACGGCTTACGGGCACTGTTCTTGTAGCTGAACGGGAACCAGCCGGCGTCATAGCCGACCTTCAGCGGCGGCAGGGCACGCAGCCATGCACGCTCGTCGGGGCTCAGGCTGAACGTCGGCGACGAGGCATTCTGGTGCACCTCGCTGCCGAGCCAGCGCTCCCGCACGGTCGCTGCCGCCGCCGGCCGCACACCGGCAAGAAGCAGATCGAGTCGATCGCGCAGGCCCGATTTCGACACCGGCACGGCATAGCGCAACTCGCGCATGCGCTCGCGCTCCTCGAAAGCGACGCGCAAATCGCGGAGTGCATCGAGCGTAAGCTGATAGCGCGTGACCGGCGCGAAGCCCGCATAAACGTCGGCCTCGCCCTCTGCGACGGCGTGCAGGGCAGCCTGCGTGCTCACGAACGTTTTGATTCGCGCCTGTGCAAAACGCTCGCGCAATGCGGATTCGAGCGCATACCCGCGCTCGACGGCGAACTTCGCATGCGCGAGGCGCTCCGGCTGGGTGGCTAGCGACGTGTTGCCGGCACGCGTGACGAATGCCGTGTTGCCGCTCAGGTAAGGCACCGTAAAGGCGAGACAGCGTTCGCGCGACGGGGTGCGCGCGAGGCTCATTACGATGTCGATGTCGCCCGCGCAGGCCGCCGCGAGCAGCGTCGGCATGTCAGGAAAGATACGCGCCTGAAGTTTGACGCCCGTGCCAACGAGCAGGCGCAGATAATCGGCGCTGAAGCCGGTGAGTGTGCCGCCATCGAAGACTTCCAGCGGCGGCCAGCCCCCCGCGACGACACCCACGACGAGCCGCGGCGGCAACGCCGTGGGCTCACGTCGCGAAAGTTCGGCGCCCTGGCCGAGCGGCCCGCCCGAAGGCGCAGCGTCCGCCGCAGTTGCGAAACAAGTGAGCAGAAACGCCACGACGAGTGCAAGCGCGCCAGAAAGCCCGCACACGCTCCGGGAATTGGCTGGGTATGCGTGCAAAGCGGGGATGTCGAAAGTCGACCTCATCGGCACCCGGCGTACGGCGAACAGCATTCACGCGCCCTCGCGCAACGGCGCGGACAAGGTGTACGAACGCCGGCGGCACACGAGGCGGTACACCATGCCAGCCGCGGCGCCTCCCAACAGCGGCGCCGCCCAGAAGAGCCAGAGCTGATCGAGCGCCCACTCGCCGACGAAAAGCGCCGGCCCTGTCGAGCGCGCCGGATTCGCGCCGCCATTGCTCACAGGAATGGCGATCAGATAGATGGCGGCAAGGCACGCGCCCAGCGCAAGAGGTGCCGCCTTGCGCCGCGCAGCCGTGCTCGACATCAACAGATGGATGAAGACGAACGCAAACGACACGGCCATTTCGAGCACAAACACGGCGGAGAGTGCGTATTCGCTGGGCGAATGATCGTCGTAGCCGTTGCTGCCGAAGTCGGAGACCGCGACCGAAAATCCCGGGCGCCCGCTCGCGACGCGTATGAGCAAGGCGGCGCCGAGAATGGCGCCTACGGTCTGAGCCGCGATGTACGGCGCGACGTCGCGCACCGGGAAGCGCCGGGAAACCGCGTAGCCGATCGTGACCGCGGGATTGAAGTGCGCGCTCGTCGCGCGCGAGGCCGCATAGCTCACGACCATGAGCGCGAAGCCGAACGCCGCCGCCATTTCGAGCACGTTGTTGCCCTGCGCGGAAAGGTTCGCGCCAAGCGCCGTGGCCGCGCATCCCGCGAACACGAGCCACGCGGTGCCTGCGCCCTCGACCGCCAAACGCTTTCCGAGCTTCATCGTCCTGCCTCCAATCCATCGCAGATTCGCGCGGAAGCCGTCGGAGCCGCGGGCAGCCTGCTACACCATTTCCGGCCGGCTCTGACTGGGCCGCCCGTCTATCGCATAGCAAAAGCGGGAATATCTGACGGACCACGCGTCTAATCTGAAATTATGGAGAGACAATCCCGGCATTCAGATAGGACAACTCTGAAAATGAACAGGACATTGCGCGAGATAAACGAAGAGAATTCCTACAGAAAAAAGGGCGGTAAATTGAGATGTGCGCGACTCGGGCGGAACTGGGCGAGTTCGACCTGCGCTGCGAAATCGACACGATCGCGGTTGGTGAGTCGAAGGCAAGGCCCCGATCTCGCTTCCTGCTGCGCTTTTTGCGCGCTGAGTGTTCTGACGCTGCGTGGGAGCCGACCGACGATCTGACAGAGCGGCACACCGTGCGCGCAAGCGCACGCAGCACGGCAAACGATCGCTATTCGCCGCGCAAGCCACGTATACAGAGTGCGGAAGCGACAAACGTCACGCTCGGTCGTATCGATCTGCGTAGCGAGCGCAAGCGTGTCACTGGCCTCGCCGCCGACTACACCGCGCGCCGTTGCGTCCCAAAATTCGCGACACGATCGCGAACCCTCGCTTGCGCGTCGGCAATCATCCACTGAGGCCTGTTCGCGCGAGTGGGCGCCTCTCGCGCGACGCGAATGTCTTGCATGTCGGCGTTGTGTGCGAACGCGCGCTCAGGCTTGCTCGCCCTGCGTCACGCCGCATTCGACCGCGAATCGATACAGCTCGATGTCGTTGCTGAGTGCGAGCTTCTTCATGGCCGCGCACTTCTGCGCACTGATCGTCTTGACGCTGCGGCCGAGCAGACCTGCGATTTCCGTGACGCCGAGTCCCGCGGCATAGTGCGTCATCACTTCGAACTCGCGCCGCGTGAGAATGCGTTGCACCTCCTCGCGCCGCTCGGTGCGCACCGCAGCCTCCAGCAAATCGCGCACGACGGGCCCGACATAGTGCTCGCGCGCCATCGCCGACATGATCGCAACCGGAATCAGGTCGATCCGGTCGCACTTGCTGAGCAAAGCGTTCACCTCGAGATCGATGACCTTGCGCAACACCGAGGCGTCGCTTTCCATAGTGAGCACGACCACGGCCTTGTGCGGGAAATCGCTGCGAAAGGCGCGGATTGCGCCAGGACCGTCAATCTCGCCGGGCAGAGACATATACAGGTCCATCAGAACGAGCTCGAAGGGATGGCGCGCCGCGGCCTCGAACAGTTCGGGCACGCTCTGCGCACGCGCGACGATCTGCAGGTTGGGATAGCTCGCGAGGAGGCTTTCCAATGCATGCAGGACGACCGGGTGATCGTCCGCGACGATTACGCGCACAGGCGCCGCGACTTCGACCGTCTCGGGCGCTAGCACGAGGGCCGAGGCGGACGAGGCGACACGCGTCTCGTCGCGCTCGCGCATGGGAGCCGCACGCATTGAGGCGCAACGCGCCGACGGCAAGGTAGACCAATTCATAGGAGTCCGTACGCCCTCGCAAAGGCGAAGAGTCCCGCGTCGTTGCTCACGCCGAGCTTCGCCATTGCGTCTTGCTTCTGGCGGCTCACCGTGTGCACTTCGCGGCCGAGGGCGCGCGCGATTCTGGGGGGCGTGCAGCCGCCGGCGAACCTGCGAATCACCGCTGATTTGCGTGGCGTCAAACGCGGCGCGCGCATAGCGGGCCTGCTACCGGCGACCTCGAATTCACGCTCAATGGCGGGTCTCATCGAGGTGTGCCGTTGCCCCGCCGCGCACACGATGCCCTCGATCTGATCCATGGGAGCACTCTTGCCCAACACGCCGGTCACGCCCGCGCACGCCATTGCGCGCAGGTTTGCGGCATTCGTGACGCCCGGCGCGACGATCACGCGAATATGGGGCCAATCGCGACGCAAACGCCGCACGAGACGCAAATCATCTTCGGCTTCGCCGGAGGCTGCGGGTATCGCGAGGTGGGCCGCCACGACTTCGCACGATACCGTTTCGAATAGTTGGAGTAGCTGGCTTGCGGTTCTCGCCAGGCCAACCACCTCGATGTCCCCCACAACGATGCGTACGGAGCGAAGACCAGGCAAAACGAATGGATGATCGTCCGTCAGGACGACACGTAGCTTCACACTGAATCTCCTTCGAGGTGAGTTTGCCGTGGCGCGTTGCGCCCCGAGCGCGCGCCAGAATGCGCCAACGTCAGCAGGGTCTTTTATCTGACCATTGAATCTCGACCGCCGAAATCGGAGATTTCCGAAACATTAACTCTCCTGTCTCCATTTTTCGCATGAATTATGCTCAATGAGGCCACCTTTCCCCGAAAGTGCCCCCAAAAGAGGTTACTTCACGCCGACGCGCAAAGACGGCCATGCAAAGCACGACTAGCGCAATGGAGTAGTTGCAGGAGGGGCCAGTAAAGCGATGAACACGCCGTTATTGCCCAGCGCGAGTGCGGTTTCCACGCAAATGTAGCGAGCGCGGTGAAAGGCGCGGCCGCGCCCGGTTGAGCCGGCCGCAAATGGAAGGAATTCGGCCAGGGACGAACGCGCGCACGGCGCAGCGCGCAACAGCGCGGCTGAGCGCACCACGCCTCAGCCGTAAAGCACCTCAGCCGTTAAAGCACCTCAGCCGTTAAAGCACCTCAGCCCGCAGCCTGAACCAGCTCCGCGAAACGCAGCAAGTCGACGTTGCCGCCGGAGATGAGCACGCCCACGCGCTTGCCGCGCACGTCCACCTTGCCGTGCAGCACCGCCGCCGCCGCGAGGCAGCCCGTGGGCTCGACCACGATCTTCATGCGACTCGCGAAGAACTTCATCGTCTCGACCAGCTCGGCGTCGCTCACCGTGACGATCTCGCTCACGCGCTCGCGGATCACCTCGAACGTGAAGTTGCCGAGATGCTGGGTCTGCGCGCCATCGGCGAGCGTCTTCGGCGTGTCGATGTGGACGATCTTGCCCGTCTGCAGGCTGCGCTGGCCGTCGTTGCCGGCCTCGGGCTCGACGCCCACCACCGTGCATGCCGGCGCGAGCGCGTGCGCGGCCGTCGCGCAGCCCGAGAGCAGGCCGCCGCCGCCAAGCGGCGTCAGCAGCATGTCGAGTTCGCCCGCTTCCTCGAACAGCTCCTTCGCTGCGGTGCCCTGCCCGGCCATCACGTGCGGATGGTCGTAAGGCGGAATCAGCGTGAGACCGCGCTCGGCCGCGAGCCGCTTGCCCAATGCCTCGCGGTCCTCGGTATAGCGGTCGTAGAAGACGATCTCGCCTCCGTAGCCGCGCGTCGCCTCCACCTTCACGGAGGGCGCGTCGTGCGGCATCACGATCACGGCCTTCACGCCGAGAAGACGCGCCGACAAGGCTATCGCCTGCGCGTGATTGCCCGACGAAAACGTGATCACGCCGCCCGCCTTCTGCTGCGGCGTGAACTGCGCAATCGCGTTGTAGGCGCCGCGGAACTTGAACGCGCCCATGCGCTGGAAGCTCTCGCATTTGAAGAAAAGCTGCGCGCCGGTGCGTTCGTTCGCAGTGCTTGAGGTTAGAACCGGTGTGCGATGCGCGACGCCGCGCAGGCGTTCGTGGGCGGCGACAACGTCTTCGAAGGTGATAGGCAGAGTGCTCATGGTCGGTCTTCGGCTGGCAAGTAGGTGTATACGGTCGAGCGCGCCACGCCGAGCGTGGTAGCCACGTCGGCGAGTGCATGACGCAGGTTCAGAAGGCCGCTCGCCGCGAGTTCGCGCACGGCTTCGCGGCGCTGCGCGAGTGTCATGCCGATGGGCGTGGTGTTGCGCGCGGCGGCGAAGCGTTCGAGTGCCGCGCGCACGTCGCCGGCGGCGCGCGGCGCGAGCGTTTCGGCCACCGGCGCGTGCCTTTCGGTCTGGATCAGCTGGCCGAGGCCCGCGGTCACCGCGCCGAGCAGCGAAACATCCATGTTCAGGCAGAGGGCCGCGACGTATTCGCCCGCGCTGTTTTTGAGGCCGATCGACGTGCTCTTGGCCGCACGCCCGTCGGGAAAGCGGTTCGGATAGTTGGGCACGACCTCGGGAAAGCCGGGGTCGGTAATGCGCGCGAGGCCCATTTCAGTCGCGGCATCACCGACCTGCCGCCCTGACAGGTTGTTCGAGATCGCCACGACGGAATGCTCGGGCCGCGTCAGGTCGTGCAGCACGACCTCGACAAGCGGCGCGAGCGTCTGGCCGAGCGCCTCGACGATCTTGCTGCCCTCACGCAGGAGCAGCTCGTTTTCGTCGCACGGCTGGCTGGAACGGATTTCGCGGATTGGCTTCATGATGCTGGACATTTTGACAGTTAATGACCAAATGTCAATTACTTACGAATCGGCGCCTCTCCCGGTCGACCGACGCGCGAAAAAAAACCCGCCCGAGGGCGGGGTCAACAGAAACGGGGAAAGAAGCAGACGAAGCGCCGACCGCTCAGACTGCGAAGCGCTCGCTGACGAACTGCACGGACGGCACGCGCGCCTGCGCCGCCACCGCCTGCGCGGCGCTGACCATGGCGGGCGGCCCGCAGACGTAGAGGTCGGGCACGGCCCCCCCGGGCGCAAGCGCGGCGGCAAGCGCATCGACTGGCGTGCCGTGCGAGCCTTGCCAGCCGTGGGCCGCTTCGCGCACGCACAGCTCGACGCGCAATTGCGGCAACGCCGCCCGAAGCGCGTCCAGCTCGCCCAGCATGAAGAGCTCGCTCTCGCGATTCACGCCGAAGAAAAGCCGCGCGTCGTTCATCTCCTGGTACTCGGCCATGCGACGCAGCATCGAAAGCACTGGCGCGAGCCCCGTGCCGCCCGCAACGAACCAGCGCGGACGCAGGCTATCCGCGATCAGTCCGAAGCCGCCTTGCGGGCCGTGCACGGTGAGCGCGTCGCCTGGCCGCGCCCGCTCGCGCAGATACGCCGAAAACTCGCCTCCATGCCGCAGCCGGATCAGGAATTCGAGGCGCCCTTCCCAGTTGCTCGTGTTAGCAAGCGAGAACGGCCGCCGCACGCCAAGCTCGGGCAGCGCCAGCTCGACGAACTGGCCCGCTTCGAATTCGGCGGCGCTGCCGTTGATGTCGTCGGGTTCGAGTTGCAGTTCGAGGCGGCATGTGTCGTCGGCGATCGTCTCCAGCGCGGCGATGCGAGCCGCGCGCACGGCGACCGGCTGCAGCAACACCTTCGTGTGGTCGTACGGCACGGCCACGCGCAGGTCGCCCGAAGGCGTCGTGCGGCACAGCAGGACCGCCTGCGCTTCGCCAAGTGGGAGCGCGTCGGCGCCATGCGCGCCGAGCGTGTACGCGCCTTCTGTCACGGTGGCGTGACACGCACCGCAACTGCCGCGCCGGCACTGCGAGGGCAGCGTGATATCCGCCGCCGCGGCCGCCGCCAGCACGTCCTGCCCCGGCTCGCACGCAAAGCCGAACGCGTGGCCGTCGCGCGTGGTGAGCTCGATTCGATAACTCATCGCATTCCCACCGGCATTCATGCGGCCTTGCGTGCGAGCGCTGCCGCGAGATCCGCGTGCGCCACGCCGATCGGCTGGATGCCGAACTGCTCGACGAGAATGTCGAGGACGTTCGGCGTGAGGAAGGCGGGCAGCGTCGGTCCGAGATGAATATTGCGGATGCCAAGCGCGAGCAGCGTGAGCAGCACGGCGGCCGCCTTCTGCTCGAACCACGACACCACGAGCGTGAGCGGCAGATCGTTCACGCCGCAATCGAAGGCCTTCGCGAGCGCAATCGCAATCTGGATCGCCGAGTAGCTGTCGTTGCACTGGCCGACGTCGAGCAGGCGCGGAATGCCGCCGATGTCGCCGAACGCGTGACGGTTGAAGCGGTACTTGTTGCAGCCGAGCGTCATGACGACGGTGTCCTCGGGCGCCGCCTGCGCGAACTCGGTGTAGTAGTTGCGGCCCGGTGCGGCGCCGTCGCAGCCGCCGATCAGGAAGAAGTGGCGGATCTGGCCGGCCTTCACGGCGTCGATCACCTTGTCGGCGACGCCGAGCACCGTATTGCGCGCAAAGCCGATCGTGATGACCTCTTCGGGCGCCGTCTCGCGAAAGCCCGGCAGCGCGAGCGCGGCCTGCACGAGCGGTGCGAAGCCGTGATGCTCGAGATGGCGCACGCCGGCCCAGCCCACCGGCCCCGCCGTGAAGATGCGCTGCCGGTACTGCGGGAGCGGCTCGATCAGGCAGTTGGACGTCATCAGGATCGGGCCGGGGAAGTTCGCGAAATCGGCTTGCTGGTCTTGCCATGCGCCGCCGTAATTGCCCGCGAGGTGCGAATACGCCTTCAGCTTCGGATAAGCATGGGCCGGCAGCATCTCGCCATGCGTATAGACCTGCACGCCGGTGCCCTGAGTCGCTTCGAGCAGCGCCTCCAGGTCGCCGAGATCGTGACCCGAGACGAGGATCGCTTTGCCCGCCACCGGCGTCATGCGCACGGCAGTGGGCTCGGGCATGCCGAAGCGGCCCGTGTTCGCCGCGTCGAGCAGTTCCATCACCTTCAGGTTCAGGTTGCCGAGCGCGAGCGCATGCTCGAGCAGATCGCCGGCCTGTGCGGGGTCGCTCGCGAGAAACACGAGCGCCGCCTCCACGCCCGCATAGACCTCTTCGCTCTCGTAGCCGAGCACGCGCGCGTGGTGCGCATAGGCGCACACGCCCTTCAGACCGTACAGCACGAGTGCGCGAAGCCCCACGATATCCTGGCCCACGTTCGGCAGCCCTGCCTTGATGCCGACGAGCGCGGCCTGCGCCTGCAATTCGGCGAGATCGTTGCCCGGCTGCCAGTGCGCGGGACCGGCCGGCTCCTGCACGGCGACGCCCTGCGCGAGCGCGAGCGCCGTGCAGGCCGCCTTCACGCGATCGCGATGCTGCGCGGCCTCACGCAGCATCGCGACGAAGCGGCTTGCGTTGAAGTTCACGTTGGTGAGCGTCGTGAACAGCGCGTAGAGCATGAAACGGTCGGCCTCGCGATCGGGACTGCCGAGGCTGCGCGCGAGCGCGCCGTATTGTGCGATGCCCTTGACGGCATAGATCAGCAGATCCTGCAGATCCGAGGTCGTGGCGTCCTTGCCGCAGTTGCCTCTCGCCGAGGCGCACCCCGGTGTGGCCTGGGTGCGGTCGGTCTGTTCACATTGATAGCAAAACACGGCTTGCTCCTTTCCTTGTGGGTGACGGCGATGACGTGATCGAGAGGCGCCTGATCGACTGTCGGATCGATGCGCGATCTCTGTAAGATGCAAAATTAATGCATCTTTTTTATGGTCACTCAGCAGCGGCGGATTTGCCGTGATTTTGGTCAGGAAATGTGCAGGCTCAGGCGGAAAGGAGACTGCGTGTGCAAAAAGGTCGCAGCGCCGGCTGCGGCCTGCATGTGCGCGGTGACGAGTTCGGCGTGCCGCTGTCCGGCAGACAGATTTCCAGGCGCAATGAATAACGCAGGTGAAAAAGAAAAACCCCGCACAGAGGCGGGGTTGATGCTCATATTCCGCGGTTACGCAACCTCAAAATGGTTATGGGCACTTTTGTTTGTCAATAACGCTTGGAAAGCTTGCTGCATAAGGCTCACACAATCCCATCGTACTAGTAGACGTAGCTAATCTTGCCAGATGTCCCATCTTATTTACGCTTTTGTTCAGCCCGGCGTAGCCGGGCTCTAATTTTTGGTGCTTTCGCTTTTCGGTCAGGAAATATCTTTAATCGTGCAGGGGGGAGAGCAGCGCAAGTTATCCACAGGTCCCTGCGCGGCCCCTCATCGACGGCTCTTGCCGGCCAACGATGACTTCTTTGCCGGCTGAAGTGGTTTGCTTCGTTCGCGGTCCACGGCAGGAAGCGGATTGTTCAGGAATTCCTTGGTCAGATTCCGCGTCTGGGCGTTGTAGGCCCATCGTGCAAACTGCTCAAGCAGTGCGTTGTTCTCCGCTTCCAGGCGGCGATTTTCGCCTTCCAGCCTGGCTATCCGCTCTAGGGCGACCTGCAACTCCGGCGACGCCGTCTCGCGTGTCTGCTCCTGCCCCGACAGGGCCTTCTTTCGTACCGTATAAGCCAGTCGGATTCGCTCGTGGCGGTGAA
>NZ_DATJWR010000024.1:0-13869 GCF_035501035.1 Paraburkholderia sp. | reverse complement strand
CTCCGTGAAACTGCTGATCGATAAACGCCATGAACCCGAACACCGAAGCGCCCCAGCCCGACGCACGCGAGCGCCTGCTCGACGCCGCTGAGGCGCTCATCTACGCGGGCGGCATACACGCGACGGGCGTCGATGCGATCGTCCGTGCGTCGGGTGCGGCGCGCAAGAGCTTCTATACGCATTTCGGGTCGAAAGACGAACTCGTCGCGGCCGCGCTCGCGCGGCGCGACGAGCGCTGGATGCGCTGGTTCATCGCGGGCACGCTCGCGAAAGGGCGCACGCCGCAGGCACGCCTGATCGGCATGTTCGACGTGCTGCGCGAATGGTTCGTGTCCGAAGGCTTTCATGGCTGCGCGTTTCTCAACGCGGCCGGCGAAACCGCTTCGCCCGACGATCCCGTACGCGTGGTCGCGCGAGCCCACAAGGCACGCGTGCTCGAATTCGTGCGCGAGCAAAGCGACGCCTGGGCTGCAGCGGCGGGTTCGGACGGCCGCGTCGCCGCGCGCCTCGCGCGCCAATGGCTGATCCTGATCGATGGCGCCATCGGCGTGGCGCTCGTGAGCGGCGACGCTGACGCCGCGCTCGACGCACGCGCGGCGGGCCGATCGTTGCTCGCCGCCCTCGCGCCTCGAGGCAGTGAGCACCCGGCACGCTCGACACACCCGACACAAACCCCACGTGGCACGCGCGCTTCATCGAAAGCACAGCGCGGTGTCCACGATTCCCGTAGTGCATCCGGTTCGCGCGCGCCATCCCGGCGCGCCGTCCAACACAAGGAGCAAGACCATGAGTGATTCGACCGAAGTGCGTCCGCCGTTGCCGCCATTCACGCGCGAGAGCGCCATCCAGAAAGTGCGTGCCGCTGAGGACGGATGGAACACGCGCGACCCGCAACGCGTTTCTCTCGCGTACACGCCGCAAAGCGTATGGCGCAATCGTGCCGATTTCGTGACGGGCCGCGAGGCGATCGTCGCGTTCCTCACGCGCAAATGGGCGCGTGAGCGCGACTATCGGTTGATCAAGGAACTGTGGGCGTTCACGGACAATCGCATCGCGGTGCGTTTCGCCTACGAATGGCATGACGATTCGGGCAACTGGTTCCGCTCGTATGGCAACGAGAACTGGGAATTCGACGAGAAGGGCCTGATGGCGCGCCGTCACGCGTCCATCAACGACCTGCCGATCCGCGAGTCGGATCGCCTTTTTCACTGGCCACTCGGGCGCCGCCCCGACGACCATCCGGGCCTGAGCGATCTCGGCCTCTGAAGCGCCGCTTTCATCGGGACGACTCACGAAGCTGCCATGATGGCTGCGACGAGCGATAGCGAGTGAGTCGCCCGATCCGAGCATGGACTCCATTGCGCGCGCATCGGGTTGCGGTACAGTTCGTGTTCCCCCCGAACCAGCAACAAGAAGACAGACGACCCGTAGCGTATCGGCGCAAGAAAGGACGGAGAGCCCATGCGGTTTTGGCAGAAGCAAGGTAGCGCGGCAACGACAAGGAAAACGAAGAAGACAAAAGAAAGTGCGGCTCTCGCCCTGCTGCTATTGCCGCTGTGGCTACTGGGCGCGGCGCAGACGGCGCGCGCCGCGAACTGGTGCAGTTCGGGGCTCTGGGTGGACGCGATGGTGGGCTCGTACCACATTCATCCCGACAAGGACTTCGAGCAGTTCAACCCGGGTCTCGGCATCGAATGCTGGCCGGGCGACACGTGGGCGCTCACCGCCGGCGGCTTTCGTAACTCGTTGCGGCGGCCGTCGTATTACGGCGGCGCGGTGTGGGCGCCCGAGTTCCTGCATTGGGGCTTCGTGCGTCTCGCGGCGATGGGCGGCATCATTTCCGGCTACAACTACGGCAACTGGGGCCTCGGTCGCAACCATACGATCGGTCCTGTGGCCGCGCCGATCGTGATGGTCGCGTACAAGCGAGTAGGCGTGAACTTCATCGTGATTCCACCAATCCCTTCCGATGACCTGCCTTTCACCATCGGGTTTCAACTGCGGGTGAAGTTCTAGGGCGGCGCAACAGCCTCCCGCAAACACTCACCTTTGCGCTCAAACTGACCGCTTTGCCATATTGGCGTCAGGGACGCGCCATGGCGCGACCCTAAGATGTTTCGCTTCGCGTTCGAGGGCGCGTGACATGATGCGCAATTCAGGCTAGAGGAAACGAATGAAGAAGTTCACACGCATGCTGATCGCCGCAGCCGCACTGACCGTGTCGGCATCCGCCATGGCTGCCGACGCCCCGGAAACCGCATGGCTGCCGGCAACGGCGGCTGCAAGGTTCCAGAGTGCGAGTGCGATTGTCGAGGGAGCGAGCGGCTCGAACGTGAAGTCGACGCTTTATGTTTTCATGGACCCAAACTGTATTTACTGCCACCTGGTGTGGAAGGCGCTGCAACCGTATGAAGCTGCGGGCCTTCAGGTGCACTGGATTCCGATGGGCTTTCTGAAGCCCGATTCGGCGGGCAAGGCCGCTGCCTTGCTGGAGGCCAAAGACGGTGCCGCGCTGCTCAAGGAACTGGAGACGCATTACTCGGAGAAGGACGAGTCGGGCGGCATTGCACCGCTCGCGCACGTTCCTGCCGCTGACCAGACGCGGCTCGACGGCAACATGAAGGTGTTCCAGGACTTGGGCTTCGATGGCACGCCCACGCTCGTCTATCAAGGTTCGGGTGGCCGCTGGGCCGATATCAGCGGCTTGCCGAAGCTGAGCGAACTGCCGGGCATGCTGAACCTGCCCGCACAACCCATCACCGATCCCGAACTGCAACGCTATCGCTGATCGCGCGCCTGGCTATCACCGCACGCGCAGCACGATCGTTGAAAGCGCAAGGAAAGCCGGCGTGTGGGTCTTCATTCCTGCACGCAATGGGTTGGAATGCAGATTAATTCGCGGGCGACGCTATGCATTGGGCGACATCGTGGGAAGGCAGCGCTTGCTGGTGAGAAGGTTGGTGAGAAATACCGCGCGCGACTTTGCACCGTGAAACGCAATGGTGAGCGTTTACGGGAGTGGTGCGTAGAGCCGCCATTGATGCATGAGAGCCCCTCACGACACGATGTTGCGCGGCAATGCTCGAGCGAGCGTGGCCCGTCATGCGCAACACAAAGGTGAGCGTTTCCGGGAGCATGACACAGCGCATGTCGTTGCTGCGGCGCGGCAGTCTCCTCGTGGGCGCGAGGGGATTCGGGGTATATTCGCTTGCGACAGGAGGCTTCGCCGTGCGTCCGGTGCCTGGTGAGTACCTCGCCCGCAAGCGAACCTCCGAATCGCCGCCGTTGGCGGTTGCTTCTGCCCTGCTCCAGACCCGGCCGCGCCCGGGCGGTCTGCAACGGAGTTTCCCATGAGCATTTTGGACTGGCTTTGGCCGCGCCACCGCGCGAAGCAGGCGCCGGAATCGCCGCAAATCCGCGCGCTGATCGAGCGGCTACTCGTGTTGAGCCCCACGCTCAAGCTCGTGCCCGACTGGCGCGAGCGGATCGCGCCCGCGCTCACACATTCGGTCGACTATGTGCGCGATGTGCTGAACCGCGTGCCGCCCGCGCGCGAGGCGAGCGCCGCGACGTGGATGAGCGACCCCTACATTCACGCATTCTTTGCCGCACCCGACGAAGTGGCGCACGTGCTGAGCCGCTCGCACGAACTGCACGCATGGTTCGAGGAGCATCCGCTCGCGCGCGAGACGTACGCGGTGCTCGGCATGGCAATGAACGAGCGTCGCGGTTTCGGCGTCGAGCAGCGTGGCGACCAGGTGCACAAGGACGTCATGCAAACCACGTTGAGCTTCGACGACCACCAGGTGCGCGTGTGCGGCGAAACGGAAAGCGATCTGCGCGAGCAGATCGTGCAGCGCGTGGTCGAGCAGATCGCACTGGAAGCGCTCGAGCGGATTGGCGCCGACGAGACCCGCCGCGACGCGCTCGAACAGGAGCGCGCGCTGCTGAGAACGCGCCTGCAACTGCTCACGCGTCACGGCGCGGGCACGCGCAAGATGCTGGGCGACCAGGTATTCGCAAACGCCGCCGAAGTGTCGCGCATCGAAGCGCAGATTGCCGGGAACGAGCGCGAGTTTGCCGCGCTCGGGCTCAAGAGCGAAGCGCTCGAACACGAACTCGCCGTGATCTGCGAAGTGCTCGCGAGTCCGGCGCAATACACGAACGTCGAAATGCGCGAAGTCTGTCTGAGCCCGATGAACGTCGTGCTCCAAAACGGCGGACCGCGCGCGAGCGTGTCGATCGTCTTTGCGCTCGCGCGCCTGCCGGCGAGTCCGCAGGGCGTGCGCGCGTTCTCGCTCGTTCGCTTTGCGCGCGCCGATCTCCAGCCACTTCCGCGCCTGCTCGACGAGGACAGCCGTTTCGTGATCTAGTCGTGGTGGCGCATTCCAAGGTGAGAAGATTCGGGAGATGAGCGCCAGCATCGCAACGGTTCGTTGCCGGGGCGTTCGGCAATCACCTTATCTGCGCACCGGTTGCCGACGTTTCGTGGTCCCGATATACCGAAGCGCTTGAATATGGCGCGCAAGATTTTCCTGGTAGTCCCAGGTTAAGGGATGCGAATCTTGCTGTGTGCCAGGCATTTGCAGTCCAAAACTTGCACGTTCTTGCACGAAGAATCGAAAGGTGAGGGTTTTCGGGATCAGCGCGCGACGGTGCGTCAAGGTGCGAAAACGTGCTTCGAAGCGCTAACCGTTTACGCAAAAAGCCCCTTCGAAAGGGGCTTTTTCATCGCCGGGCGAGATGCCGCTGCGCGCACTCCGGTACGAAAGGTGAGTCTTTTCAGGGGTTGGGCGCCGGCCATGCCAGCACGCCATTGGAGTCGATCGCGAAGCGCAGTTCCCCGGCTTGCGTTGCCGGCGCATCTTCGGCGGCGATGTCGAAGGTTTCGCCCGCGATCTCGACTGCAACGTAACGGTCGCCGTGACGCAGCGACGTACCGGCGATGCGCCCCTCCCACGCGCCACCGGGCGTCGCGACGAGCGCGCGCGGCGAGACACGCCACATCACGCGCATGCCAACGGCAAGCGCAGGATCGGCGCAGGGCAGGCGCAGGCCCTTCGGCGTCCCGATCGAGCCGTCGGCCAGCACGACGCCCTCGCCGACGTTGTGCAGTCCGAGCAATTCGGCCACGCGCGGCGTGGCCGGCCGCTGGAATACCTCGGCCACCGGGCCTGCCTGCAGTACGCGTCCCTGTTCGATGACTAGGATTTCGTCGGCGAGCAGGGCCGCTTCGTCGGGATCGTGCGTGACGATCACCGTTACCGCGCCAATCTCGCGTTGCAAGGCGCGCAACGACTGCTGCAGACGGCGGCGGCGTGGCGTGTCGAGTGCGGCGAACGGTTCGTCGAACAGCAGCAGCTGGGTGTGGCGCGTGAGCGCGCGCGCGAGCGCGACGCGCTGCCGTTGTCCGAATGAAAGCTGGCTCGGCAGGCGCTGCGTGAGCGCGTCGAGACCGAGGTGCGCGAGCCAGTAGCGTGCGCTGGCGGCGTCGGCGTCGACGGGAAACGCCAGCTGTTGCGCCACCGTCATGTGCGGAAAGAGCCCGTAGTCCTGCGGCATGTAGCCGATCTGGCGGCGCTCCGGCGGCAGTGCGCCGAGGTCGGTTGCGCCGAGCGTGACCGAGCCGGCATCGTTGCGCTCGAGCCCGGCGATGATGCGCAGCGCGAGCGATTTGCCCGAGCCCGACGGCCCGATAATGGCGAGCCGGCGGGTTTGCGGCCGCCACGCGACATCGAGCGTGAACGCGCCGAGATGCCGCCGCGCCGCGAAGGCGAGACGCAGATCGGCGTGCTCCGCCGCCGTGGCGGCCGGCGTGAAACTGGCGAGCTCGTCGCCGTTGTCGAGATTCGCCGCCAGCGTGGAGCGCGCGCCGCGGCTGTACACGGAGAGCACCGCGCAGACGATCGCGATGGCGAGCGTGGGCAGCAGGAGCGGCATCATCGCGGGCAGGCCCTGGCCGCCGAACACCACATAGGTGTAGACGGGCAGCGAATACGGGTGATATGCGACCATCACGGTCGCGCCGAATTCGCCGAACGCGCGCAGCCAGGCGAGGGCGAGCCCCGCGCGGATGGCGGGCCAGGCCATGGGCAGCGTGACGCGAAAGAAGCGGCTGCCGGCGTGATGGCCGAGCGTGGCGGCGACGTCGTCGTAGACGGGATCGACGGCGGTGAACGCCGAGCGCGCCGCGACGATCAGGAAGGGCGCGGCCACGAAGGTTTCCGCGAGCACGATGCCCGTGAAGGAGTCGGTGAGCGTGCCGCCGAAGAACTGGCCGATGCCGCTATATGGCCCGATGAGGAACAGCAGCAGCACGCCGCTCGTGAGCGGCGGCAAGGCGAGCGGCAGTTGCACGACGAAGCCGAGCAGCGCGACGCGGCGCGCTTGCGAACGCGCAAGCCAGTAACCGAGCGGCACGCCGCCCACGAGGATGACGAGCGACGCCACGCTCGCGCTGGCCACCGAAACGCCGACCGCCGACCAGGTGGTGCGCCAGTCGACGCCGGCCCAGTCCGCCTGGCCGATCTGCGGGATGCTCGCGACGAACGGCGCGCACAGGTAGACCGCGAGCAGCGCGCCCAGCCACCAGAGCGGCCTCGCGGCCCGCTGTGCGGGTTGCGTCATTGCTGTGCGGCGTCGATGACGGCCTGCACCGACGGCGGGATCGCCTCGACCTGGCCATTGACGGTGGGCTTCGTCACATCCACGCCATGCTCGGCGAGCAGCGTGCGGCCTTGCGCGGAGAGCAGGAAGTTCACGAAGCGCGCGGCGCCCGCGCTATTGGGCGCGTCGTTGAGGATCGTGAGCGTGTAGTTCGCCTTGATCTTCAGTTCGGGCGCGGGATGGATGGACGGAATCTTCAGGTCCGAGGTCTCGGTCGAGTAGAAGAAGCCCGCGTCGAGCTGGCCGGACTGCAGACGGCCGACGAGCGTTTCCTCCGGCAGCACCTGCTCGGGATTCTCCGGCGCGCCGAGCGTTTTCTCGACGAGATCGGGCTGGTTGTACGCCTGCGCGGCCTTCGTCATGAGTTCGACGGTGAAGGCGCCCTTCGGATCGAGCTTCGGATCGGTGCGGCCAAGACGGATGCCCGGCTCCTGCAGCACCTGATCCCATTTCTTCGTCCTGAAGTCGTTCGCGAAGCGGCTCTTCGGGTTGTAGCCGATCAGCAGCGGCGATTCGGCGAAATTGACGTACCACGAAACGTGGTTGCCGTTTTCCTCGCCCATCAGGCCCGCGTTGACCTTCGGGCTTGCGCTGATGAATACGTCGCCGCGGCGCAGCTTGCCCTTCACTTCATTGGCGATCTTGTTCGAGCCGGCCGCATAGCCCCTGAAACGCAGGCCCGTTTCCCTTTCGAACGCGGGGCCCACGCTCTTTTCCATGAGGTTCACGAGCGAGCCTGCGTAGAGCACGTTGACGTCGTTGTCGTCGGCGAATGCACTGGCGCTTGCACCGATCACACCGGTCATCACGACGACTGAGGCCAGCAGCTTGCGGATCAACATATTCGACACCCCGTACCGTTATAAAGGCTCATATATTACGATGGTCTGCCGAGATATGTACTCATCCGAATGGCGAATTTGCGGATGCCCAGGCGCGCGCGTCACACTGACGCGGCTAAACTGGGAGTCCCGCTGAGTTCCCTCGTTCAATCGTCGAGACCGGCGTCTCACAGGCCGGTCATCCCGTGGAGACTGTCATGCGTACCAGCGCCCGTAACCATTTCTCCGGTCAGATCGGCGCCGTCAAGGCCGGCGCCGTCAACGACGAAGTCACGCTGCGCGCCGAGGGCGGGCTCGAGATCGTCGCGATCATCACGCACGGCAGCGCCGCGTCGCTCGGTCTCGCCGCCGGCAAGCCGGCCTTCGCGCTCGTGAAGGCATCGTCCGTGATCCTCATGGTCGACGGCGACGCGAGCAAGGTGTCCACGCGCAACGTCGTCGAGGGCACGGTGTCTTCGGTCACGAAGGGCGCGGTGAACGCGGAAGTCGTGCTCGCGGCGCCGGGCGGGGCGCAGGTCGCGGCCATCGTGACCAACGACAGCGTCGATCGCCTGGGCCTCGCGGCAGGCAAGCCGGCCACGGCGCTCTTCAAGGCGTCGAGCGTGATCGTCGGCGTAGACGCCTGACGGGCCAGTGCGCTCGCTCCGGTTGCATGTAACCGCGCCATGAGTCACGACCCGACTGCGCAGCCGCAATCCTGCGAATTCGATCAGCTCGCCGCCGCGCGCTGCGACGCGCTGACGGGTGCGCCCGCGGCACCTCGCACGCCCGACGCCTGGCTCTTCGCGCGGCTCGTCGCGGCCCGCGAGGTGCGCGGAGAATTGCCGTTGCTCGGGTTATCGCAGGCGCAGCTCGAGGCGCTTGGCGCACGCCACTTCGCGGGTGCGGTGGCGCAGGGGGCGCTGCGCGCACACGTCATCACGGATGCGGCGCATGCCGCATTCGCCACGGCGATGTCCGGTTTCCTCATATCACTGGCCACGCCGCAGTCCGACCCCGACGACGCGCGCTGCCTCGCCGCGATCATCGCGCAGGCGTGCCTGCGCCCCGATCATTTGTGGCGCGATCTCGGCCTGCGCGGCCGCGGTGACGTCACGCACATGCTGGAGCGCTTCTTTCCCGAGGTCGTGGCGCGCAACGTCGAAGGCCTGCGCTGGAAAAAGCTGCTTGCACGCGAACTCGCGCGGGCGGTGGGCGCGACACCCGGTCCCGCGCCCGGTTGCCCAGGCTGCGAGGACTTCGCCTTCTGTTTTCCCGCCGGGCGCTAGAGTTTGTTCGCATTGGACGAGCCTGGGATCAGAGCCTGGCCGTTCAGCCAGGCGCGCGGCACGTACCGTGTGTGCTTGCGCGCATGACCCAACCCCTGAAAGATCGCACGCGAAGCGGCACGCCGGCGCCAGCGCAGGCGTGCAGCCGCATCATTAGTTTGACGAAGCTTGCAAGGCTCGCTGTGCGTAGCGGGTGATATGTCACCTGGTGTCGTTCGCATACGCGCTTGAGCTCATTCATCGAATCGTGATCGATGCCGTCGACGGGGAAACACCGCGAGATCCGCGCCCGCGAGCGCTGCCGCGAGCAAGCCCTTGCTATCCTCCACGCCGCCGTCGTGCACAGTCGGTTCGCCCCCCGCCGATTCCACCCAGCGCCTGAACGCGTGATTCGAGCCCGGCCGCCCGCTCACGTACACAATGCGGCGGCCCCACACAAGTCGCGCGGCGTTGTATTCCTTTGGTGCCGCGCCGCATGAACTAAAATTGCAGGTTTGCGCCGCGGCTCGCTTGCGGCTTGCCGCTTTTCCCCTGCTCTTCATGACCACTCCTTCCCCGGCTTCGGACGAGGTCTCCGAAGACCCTCCCAGTCTCGCGCGCAATCGCGGCTTCCAGCGCTTTTATGGCGCGCGCGTGTTGTCGTCGGTGGCGTTCCAGATGCTCGCCGTTGCGATGGGCTGGCACATCTACGCGCTCACGCACAGCGCGTTCGCGCTCGGTCTCGTCGGCCTCGCGCAGTTCCTGCCGATGTTCGCCCTTACGCTCGTGGTCGGCCACGTGGCCGACCGTTACGACCGGCGGCGCATTGCATCGGTCTGCCAACTGGTCGAATGCGCCGCTGCGCTGACCTTTGCCGCCGGCACGCTGGGCGGCTGGCTGGGCGCGCCGCTCATCTACGCGCTGGCCGCCTGCGTGGGCGCGGCGCGCGCGTTCGAGTCGCCCGCCATCTCGTCTCTGCTGCCAGGCGTCGTGCCGCGTTCGCAACTGCCCAACGCGACCGCGTGGTCGACCTCGGCAAACCAGACCGCGAACATCGTCGGACCGGCGCTGGGTGGCCTGCTCTATGGAATCGGCGCGACGCCGGCCTATATGGCCTGCACGCTCGCTTTCGCCGCGGCGGCCACGCTCTCGGGCACGATCCCGATGCGCGCGAAACCACCCGCCCGCGCGCCCGTCACGCTCGAATCGGTGTTCTCGGGCATTGCCTTCATCCGTTCGCAGCCGGTCATTCTCGGGGCGCTGTCGCTCGACCTGTTCGCCGTGCTGTTCGGCGGCGCGACGGCGCTTTTGCCCGTGTTCGCCCGCGACATCCTGCATGCGGGCCCCATCGCACTCGGGCTCTTGCGATCGGCGTCGGCTGCCGGCGCATTGGCTGGCTCGATCTGGCTCGCGCACTTTCCGCTGCGCCACCGGCCGGGCCGCGCGATGTTCGCCGGCGTGATCGTGTTCGGCTGCGCGACGATCGCGTTCGGGCTATCGCACAACATCGTCGTGTCGCTTATCGCGCTGGCGGTGCTCGGCGCCTCGGACGTCGTGAGCGTGGTCGTGCGCACCTCGCTCGTGCAGTTGCGCACGCCTTCCGAAACGCTCGGCCGCGTGAGCGCGGTCAACTCGCTTTTCATCGGCACTTCGAATCAGCTCGGCGAGTTCGAATCCGGCCTGACCGCCGGCTGGTGGGGCGCGCAGCGCGCCGTACTGGTTGGCGGCGTGGCGACGATCTGCGTCGCGCTGCTGTGGATGCGGCTGTTCCCGGCCCTGCGCGACACGCGCTCGCTCGAACGCGAAGAGACGCGTACCACCGCGAGCGTGGGCTGACAGCAGCGGTAGCCGTGCCACGGCCGTGGCGTGGTTTGCGCGCAGCCTCGTGCGCTGGCTGCGGCACCCCCGTCCCGCCGACGCAACGCAGCGGCATTTGCCGCTATGCTTGTCGACTGGAATGGTTGGGTCTTCTGCGCTCACCGCGGTCTTGTCTTGTCCCATTCAGGGGAGTTGCCGGGCGGCTGCGCGAAGCGAGCCGCCGTTTCTTTTATTCACCGATCACGTCATGGAACATTCGACCCTGGCCCCAAGGAGCGCCGTATGCGCGTAGGCCGACCCGTCAAGGCACTCCCGCAGCCGCTCTGCGACTACTGCGGCGCGAAAGCGGTACTCGCGCGCTTTCCCGACGAGGCCTACCCGTATCGCGACGATCACGGCCCGCTCTGGGTCTGCACACCGTGCGAAGCGTGGATTGGCGTGCCCGCGCGCAGCACGCGCAACGTGCCGCTCGGCCGGCTCGCGAACGCCGCCCTGCGCGACGCCAAGAGCCGCCTGCATGACGCACTCGAACCGCTCGTCGCCGCGAAGATGCGTCGCGACAAGGTCAACGCCTTCGAGGCGCGCGGCAAGGCGATACGCTGGATCGCTGGCGAACTGGGCTTTGACTTGCCCAATCCTTCCATTCATCTGCTCACGCTCGACCAGTGCGAGCAGGCCATTGCGCACGTCGAAGCGTTCATGGCCGCGCGGCACGGCGAGGGCGAGGCACGCTGAGGCTGTCGCCACGCGCGCGCACGGCCGTCGTGGCCGTCGCGCCCATCGCCCATCGCCCGTCGCTCCGATGCGCGCCGCATAGCTGTCACCGATCGTTACACATCGAATTGATGGTCCACGCTTAACCTTCGGCGCGGCGTGCCGTTATTGCACGGAACAGAATCAACGTGCCCGTTTCCATGGCCAGGACGATCCTCTTTCCGCAGCGCTCGCAAGCTGGTCGGGCGCGTCGCAACAAATCGATGCTATTGCCGATGCCGCATGTCGTCGCCGACGAACTCGCTCTGCAAGTGCATCTCGCGCTCGCCGCGCTACGCCGGGGCGGCACCGGCGACGACGCGCGCGCGTTGCTGCACGCGCATGTACTGGCGCAATCGATCGCCGGGGCCGGCTACGGCGAGCTCGAACCAGAGCGGGTGCGCATGGCGGATGCCGCGCTGATCGACTGCTTCGAGCGCGGCAATGCGGGTGGCGGCTGGCGGCTCGACGAGGCCGGCTTCGAGGTGCTCGCGCAGCTCGTGACCGTGTACGACCGCCAGTTGCAGAGCGCCCCGCTGTGGGTGCTCACCCAGGCGAGCGAGCGGCTCGAGCGCATGGGCGCGGGTGAAGGCAACGAGCAAGCGATGCGCAAAAGCGCATGAAACGGGAATAGCAGTGGGCGGCACGGCTGCTCACGCTGGGTACGCGGATTGCGCTCCGGATGTACGCCGTCGCCCAGGTTCCCAGGCAGTGGACAGTAAGCAGTACGGTGCAACGAACGATCCCTCTTTGAGAGACGAGCCGGATCGACGCGCATGACCGAAGGCAGCCGGCGATGCGCCCCCAAAATCGCGGGGCGGCCCCTGTCACACCCTCCCGGTGCCGCGGGTGAGGCGGCCAGCGGGCGCTGTGGCGACATTGGCACGAGATTTGACGCCGGAAGCGAATCGTGTTGACTTCGGACAGGTGGCGTGACTAAAATTCGCCCGTCTTAACAAAAGGGGCTGACGCCTTGGACAGTAGCAGTAGTCGACCTTCGAACAGTTTCGCTGCCTGACCGGCAGGACGTCCGCGCTCCCTTTCTTCTCAGCCGCCGTCTTGCCAGCCAGGCAGATGGTGCGCGTCCAGCAGTAAATTCTCGTGCACTCTTTTTAGCGTCGACCGACGCCGCAGCGCTTTGACGCGCCGCGCGTGGCCGACATCGCGCCGTGAGCCATGTTCGCTCGCGGCACGGTTCGTTTGTTTCGCCAACGGCGCGACGAGCGGATCGACACATGCGTTGCCCCGGGCCGTTTCGCGTTCGAGCCTCATGCTCGAGCGCGGCCTGCGGGGTCAGCCGCCGTGACGATAAGGAGTTCCGATGTCTGACAGTGACAGTTGTCCGTTATGCCGCTTCCTTTTGAATTGCACTGAGGAAAGCGGGCAGACGTGCGCCGTTGCGTGCTGATAGCGCGCTGCCGGTCTGCTGGCTTTCCTCCCGAATGCGTCCCCTGTGACGCAAGGAGAACCAGTATGAACTTCGGCCTTCTTCTGCCGCACCTGCCGCAAACACAACACACGCTCCATCCCGACGTACTCGGCGCCCGTGAGCGCGCGCCGGCCCCGCCGCCCTGCGGGAAATCGCGACTCGCCGCGCGCTGGCGAGACTTGCGAGCACGTGTGTTCCGGGTCTGATCCCACCTTGATCCTACGATCCCCGCGCGTACGTTCTACCGGCCCAGCCGGCCGTACGCGCCGCGCGAGGGCTTCGCGCAACCACTAAACGCCGGTGTTTTCGACATGAACCAGTTCCACCACACATTGCGATCGATCCGCCGCGCAGCGCGCGCCTGCGCCGGCTCGCTCGCGCAGGCGCGTGTATCTGCGCCTGTACTCACGCTTGTACCTGCCAACGGAGGCCGCTAATGGAGTTCAGCTTCAACCTGAACCGCACGGCCAACGCCTCGGCGTGGCGCGTGCTGCCCAACCGCTGGGACTTCGTGGCGTTCCCGCTCATCATCTGTCTGATTGCGATGGCGGCCATCGGCTTTCACGAAACGATGGCGCCCATCTCGACGCTCAAGACCGAGGTGATCTCGCTCGATCCGGCGAGGCTGCCCGAGTACGCGTTGCGCACCACGCTGCGCATGCTCGCGGCGATGGTCGCCTCGCTCGTGTTCACGCTCGTCTACGGCACGCTCGCCGCGAAGAGCCGCCGCGCGGGCGTCGTGCTCGTGCCGATTCTGGACATCCTGCAATCGGTGCCGGTGCTCGGCTACATCTCATTTACGGTCACGTTCTTCCTCGCGCTCTTTCCCTCGCGCGTGCTGGGCGCGGAGCTCGCGGCGATCTTCGCGATCTTCACGAGCCAGGCCTGGAACATGACGTTCAGCTTCTACCAGTCGCTGCGCACAGTGCCGCGCGATCTCGACGAAGTGTCGCGCGGCTTCCACCTCACGGGCTGGCAGCGCTTCTGGAAGCTCGAAGTGCCGTTCTCGATGCCGGGCCTCATCTGGAACATGATGATGTCGATGTCGGGCGGCTGGTTCTTCGTGGTGGCGTCCGAAGCGATCACCGTGGGCAACAACACGATCACGCTGCCG
>NZ_DATJWR010000023.1:0-2568 GCF_035501035.1 Paraburkholderia sp. | reverse complement strand
ACGGAAATGCGGTTTTCGTCCGCCTGCAGCGAGTACTTGCTGTGGTTCCAGACCTGCAGGTAGAGAAAGCGGAACGCGATCAACCCGAAGCAGACGAACACGAACAGCCCCGCCGCCGCGACGCGCAGGCGGAACTTCGAGAGCTGTTGCTGGGTGTCCTTGAATTCGGTCATGCTGTCAGGCCCTCACGTGCGCGTGCGCGCGGTGGCGGGCCGGGGTGCGTTAGAAGGAGCAGGCGGAGTCATCAGGCGAAGATTCCAGCGACGAGCGGCGTGCGCCGCTCATCAAATGGGCCGGGTGTCGTCGGGGTCGACGGGGCGCCGCTGCGGCAGAAGCAGCAGTACGGTCGCGACCGGCCAGAGGATGGCTTCGACGAAGCCGCTGATGAGATAACCCCAGCCGGGAAACGACGCGCCCATCAGCAGGCGGATCACGAACGGCACGACCTGCGCGCCGACCAGAATGGGCATGACGGCGAACGTCTGCAGGCCGATCGACATCCACAGCACGCGGCGGTGAATGGTGATCGCGCCGTACGAGAGCAGCGTGTACGCGAGCGCGTGCTCGCCGAGCAGGTTCGCGTTGTGGACGTCCATGAGGAGGCCGAGCATGAACGCCACGCCCATGCCCACCTTGCGCGGCTGGTGAATGTTCCAGAACAGCAGCACGAGCGCGACGAAGTCCGGCACGCCGGGCAGCTTGCCCCACGGCAGCAGGTTCAGGAGGAACGCCGCCGCAAGGCTGAAAACGATGAAGTACGGATTGACCGGCTGCAGGATGTATTGCGGACGCGGCATCAATGGCCCCCTTGCTCGACGGCCTTTGCCGCTTCTTCCCGGAGGCTCTCCTTGGGCCTTCTCTCGGGCTGCTTGTCCGCCGGCTTTTTCGCGCCGGCGGCGTTCGCGGCCGGCTTTGCCTGCGCGGGAGCGGGCGTGGCCGCTGGCGCGGTCGCAGTCGCAGGGCCGGACGCGCCAGCCGGTGCGGCCGCGGCCGGTTTTGCCTTCGCGTCGTCGGCAGGCTTCTCGCCCTTCTTGTCCGTGCCCTTGCCGGGCTTCTTCTTCGCGTCTTTCGCTTCGGCGGCCGCAGCGGCCTCTTCCGCCACGATCGGATTGGGCGGCACCTGCGCGACATAGTGAAGCACGAGTACCTGGCGCGCGCCGCGCACCGCGGCGAGCGGCAATCCGACCACGCGGGCGAATGCCGTATCGGCCTGCTTGTCCACGCGCAGCACCTTCGCAACCGGCAGCCCTTGCGGGTACACGCCGTCGAGCCCGCTCGTCACGAGTTCGTCGCCGGCCTGCACGTCGGCGCTGATCGGCACGAAGCGCAGGTCGAGCAGGTCGCCCTTGGCCGTGCCGTAGATCACGCTGCGCAGGCCCGTGCGCACGACTTCGACCGGCACGGCCTGGTCCTTGTCGGTGACGAGCGTGACTTCGGACTGCTCCGGGAACACGCGCGTGACCTGGCCGATCACGCCGTCCTCGCTCAACACGGGCGAGCCGTTCTGGATGCCCTGCTGCGAACCGGCGCCGATCACGACCTTCTGCGTGAACGGGTCGCGCGTGTCGTACTGGATCTCGGCGGGCGTGGTCTGCGCGCCGATGCGCTGCGACAGCTGCAGAAGCGCGCGCAGATGCGCGTTCTCGGCCGCGAGCGAGGCGGCCTCGTTGGCCTGCTGCGAAAGCTGGAGATTGCGCGTGTGCAGCTGCGTGTTTTCGGCGCGCAGCGTGGAGCTCGTCACGGCCAGATCGGCGGCGCCCGTAAAGAAGTCACGCGGCACGAGGGCCGCGCGCTGCAGCGGGTAGAGCCCGGCGCCGAGCACGCCGCGCACGATCTCGAGCGTCTTGAAACGCGCATCGGAGATCAGGAGTGCGAGCGACAACACGACGAAGAAGATCAGCCGTGCGAGTGCCGACGGGCCTTGCTTAAAGAGGGGCGGCGGACTGTATTCCATGGTCGGCGCCGGGGGCGTGTGCGGTTCGGTGAAACGGAGGGCGAAACCGGGGCGCCCCTGAGGACGCCCCGTTGCGGGCGGCGAGACGGCCTATGTGCCGCCCGGCCATCGGCGCGCAAGCGCCTCGACGGCGCCGCGCGCGCCCGCAGCGGTGCGCTGCGCGCTCACTCGTACGAGAAGATGCTGCCAAGCTTGTCCATGCGCTCGAGCGCCATGCCCGAGCCGCGCACGACGCAGGTGAGCGGATCTTCCGCCACCAGCACCGGCAGGCCGGTTTCTTCGGCGAGCAGGCGGTCCAGGTCGCGCAGCAGCGCGCCGCCGCCCGTGAGCATCATGCCGCGCTCGGCGATGTCGGCGCCCAGTTCCGGCGGCGTTTGTTCGAGCGCGATCTTCACCGAAGAGACGATCTGGTTCAGCGGGTCGGTGAGTGCTTCGAGAATTTCGTTGCTCGAGATCGTGAAGCTGCGCGGAATGCCCTCGGAGAGGTTGCGGCCCTTCACTTCCATTTCCTTGACTTCGGAACCCGGGAAGGCCGAGCCGATTTCCTTCTTGATCGCTTCGGCGGTCTGCTCGCCGATCAGCATGCCGTAGTTGCGGCGGATGTAGTTGACGAT
>NZ_DATJWR010000022.1:0-3161 GCF_035501035.1 Paraburkholderia sp. | reverse complement strand
CGCCCGAGCTGGTGCAGCAAACGTCCCACCACTTCGGCGACGCCGCCACCAATGCCCGTATCCACTTCGTCGAAGATCAGCGTGGGCGTGGGGCTCGCCGCGCTCGCGATCACGGCGAGCGCGAGGCTGATACGGGCGAGTTCGCCGCCCGAGGCGATCTTGGCGAGCGGGCGCAGCGGCACGCCCGCATGGCCGGCTACGCGGAATTCGATCTGCTCCAGGCCGTTTGCGCCGCCAATCGGTTCGCCATTCGAGCCGCTGCCGAGCGGCACGAGCGCAACTTCGAAGCTGCCGCCCGCCATCGAAAGCTCCTGCATGCCCTGCGTGACCGCCGCCCCCAGCGCGCTTGCGGCCTTCGCGCGCGCTTTCGAGAGCTGCCTCGCTTCGACCAGATACGCTTCGTGCGCCTTCGCGGCCGCGGCGCGCAGGCTGTCGAGGTCGGCGGCGGCGTCGAGCGTGGCGAGTTGCTGGCGGCGCGCAGCATGCTCCTCGGGTAGCGTCTCGGCTTTCAGCCGGAACTTGCGCGCGGCCGAATGCAGCGCGTCGAGCCGGCGCTCGACTTGCGCGAGGCGCTCCGGGTCGAGTTCGAGCCGCTGCGCGTAGTGCGAGAGCGAGTAGGCGGCCTCCTGCAACTGGATCGCAGCCGGTTCGAGCGCGGCGAGCGCATCGCCTAACGCCGGATCGATATCGGTGAGGTCGCGCAGCTTCGAGACGATCGCGTTCAGGTTCGAGATCATCGCCTCGTCGGATTCGGAGAGCGCCGCGAGCGCGCCCTGCACGCCGTCGATCAGGTTCGCCGAATGCGAAAGCCGCCGATGCTCGGCGTTCACTTCTTCCCATTCGCCCGGTTGCGGCGCGAGCTTGTCGAGCTCGGCGAGCTGCCAGGCAAGACGCTCGCGCTCGAGCTGCAGCTCGCGGTCTCGCGCCTGCGCCGTCTCGACCGCCTGGCGCGCGTCGCGCGCCAGGCGCCACGCGCGCGTGACGGTCGCGGCGAGTTCGGTCAAGCCGGCGTGCGTGTCGAAGAGTGCGCGCTGCGCGTCGGGGCGCATGAGCAGTTGATGCGCGTGCTGGCCATGGATGTCCACGAGCATCTCGCCCACTTCGCGCAACTGCGCGAGCGTGGCCGGCGTGCCGTTGATGAACGCGCGCGAGCGACCACCGCTGTCGACCACGCGGCGCAGCATGACGGTGTGCTCGTTGTCGCCTTCGTCGTTGGCGAGCGCCTGCTCGTCGAGCCACTGCGCAATGTGCGAGGGCACGTCGAACTCTGCGGTGATATCGGCGCGGTTCTCGCCCGTGCGCACCACGCCCGCGTCGGCGCGCGCGCCGAGCGTGAGCGCGAGCGCGTCGATGAGGATCGACTTGCCCGCGCCGGTCTCGCCGGAGAACACGGTGAAGCCGCTGTCGAATTCGAGGTCGAGCGCCGCGACGATCACGAAGTCGCGAATCGAGAGATGGCGAAGCATGCGTGTGATTGGCCTCGGGTTCAGTCTTCCGGATCGTTCTGCAGCAAGGGATGCTCGTTCCAGTGCAGCTTCTTGCGCAGCGTCCGGTAGTAGCTGTAGCCCACGGGATGCAGGAACGGCACGGTGTGGCGCGAGCGGCGCACCTCGATCACGTCGTCGAGTTCGAGTGCGGTGAACGACTGCATGTCGAAGTTCACGTTGACGTCGCGGCCCGCGACGATCTGGATGCTGACCTTGCAGTCGTCGGGCAGCACGATCGGCCGGTTGGAGAGCGCGTGTGGCGCAATGGGCACGAGCACGATGCCTTGCAGCTGCGGATGCAGGATCGGCCCCTGCGACGAGAGCGCGTAGGCGGTCGAGCCCGTGGGGGTCGCGACGATCAGGCCGTCCGAGCGCTGGTTGTACATGAAGCGGCCGTCCACGTTCACGCGCAGCTCCGCCATGCCGGAGAAGCCGCTGCGGTTCACCACGACATCGTTGAAGGCGAGCGCGTGATAGATCGGGTCGCCGTCTCGCGTGATGCGCGATTCGAGCAGCGAGCGCTCCTCGCGCTCGAAGCTGCCCGCGAGCAGTTGCGGCACGACCTCCTGCATGTCGGCGAAGGCGATGTCGGTGATGAAGCCGAGCCGACCGTGGTTGATGCCGATGAGCGGCGTGCGATAGGGCGCGAGCTGGCGGCCGATGCCGAGCATCGTGCCGTCGCCGCCGAGCACGACGGCCACGTCCGCACGCGCGCCGATCTCGGCGGGCTGGAGCGCGGGATAGCCGGACGCGCCGATCTCCTGGGCGGTCTGCACCTCGAACACGACCTCGAAGCCGCGCTTCGAAATGTTCTGCGCAAGCGCCATCAGCGGCTCGCCGATGCCTGGCGTGTTGCTGCGCCCAACGAGCGCAACAGTCTTGAACTGGCTCTGGATCTTCTGGATCTGCATGGCGGCATTACACCATAGTCAGGTCACGAAAAGAACCTGGCGACGATGGCGCGGGCGCTGCCGCGCCTTGCGTACCGCGCCTTCCAGCTCGAAGCGAACCCGCGGCCGGTGACATGGTCATGACAAGGCGAAAGTCCGGGCGAAAAACCAGGCAAAAAACAAGGAGCTAAGAAGGAGGGCGACAACAAGGCCCGGTGCCGCGCAAGGCGGGCGTTTGCCGCATGCCGGCCCGGCGGGCCTTGTCTGCCGGGCCACTCGCCGCCAACCCGGCATTAGGCTAAAATTTTCAGTCATGCTAGATCCCCGCGCACAAACCCTCCTCAAGACGCTGATCGAGCGCTACATCGCCGAAGGTCAGCCGGTCGGCTCGCGCACGCTGTCGCGCTATTCGGGCCTCGAACTGAGCCCGGCAACGATCCGCAACGTGATGTCGGACCTCGAGGAACTGGGTCTCGTGTCCAGCCCGCACACCTCGGCCGGGCGGGTGCCCACGCCGCGCGGCTACCGCCTGTTCGTCGACACCATGCTCACCGTCGAGCCGAGCTCCGACGAGGACGCGCTCACTCGCGCGGTGAAAACCACGCTGCGCCCGGGCGAACCGCAGAAGGTGGTGGCGGCGGCCGCCAGCGTGCTTTCGAACCTCTCGCAGTTCGCGGGCGTGGTGCTCACGCCGCGGCGCAGCCACGTGTTCAAGCAGATCGAGTTCATGCGCCTGTCCGACAAGCGCATCCTGCTCATCATCGTGACGCCCGAAGGCGACGTG
>NZ_DATJWR010000021.1:0-12115 GCF_035501035.1 Paraburkholderia sp. | reverse complement strand
TGCTCGCGCACACGATCAATAGCTTTGCGTTCGCACGCGTGCTCGTGGATGGCACGGATACTGGCGAAGCGGGATTGTATGGCGCGCTGGCAAACGAGTATGGCGCGCGCGTGGCGCTGCTGAGCGGCGATGACGTGTTCGAAAGGGAAACGCGGCCAGCCTTTCCCGACGCGAAGTTCGTAGTCGTCAAGCGCGCCTGCGCACACGCGAGCGGCGACATGCTGACGCCGACCGCCAGCCGCGAGCCTATTCGCGAGGCGGCGCGCGAGGCCGTTGGGCAGGTGGCGCGCGACGGCGCGTGGTGGGATCACGCTTGCGCGCCGCGGCGTGTGCGCGTGTGCGAACTGCACACGCAGACGAGTGCGCTTGCCGATCTATTTGGACAGTGGCCGGACGTCGAGCGCGTATCGGGGTGCGTGATCCGTTTTGCAGGCCCTCTGCGGAGCATCTCGTGCGCACGCTCAATTGCTTGTCGGCGATGTCTGCGGTGTTGCGCTGAGGTACGCAAAACCTCTCGCACGCGCAGGCACATCGGTTATTCAATTGCGCAACTAACTGTCAATCCCGGGCGACGTCGCCCTGCAGGGCGGCTACCGTACCCCGGGCCCGTGTGCTCGCCGTGCCAGCAGGCATGGGCTGCAGGGGCGTGCCATTCATCCCGTCAGATTCTCTTCCAGCCGCTGAAACACGCGCTGCGTCGCACCGCGCACATGCAGCGCGAACAGCAGCAGCGAGCGGCCCGTGACCTGGTAGACGTCACCGGCCTCGAATTCGGGCAGTTCGTCGCGCACGGGCATGTTCGTGTCGATGAGACAGCTCCATTGGTCCTTACCAGGCACGGAAGGCAGCGTGAATTCCACCATGTCGTGGTACGCGTTGAGCACGATGAGCATGGTTGCATCAGAGGCGAGACGCATGATGCCGCTCGTTTGCGAACGCCCATCGATCAGCATGCCGAAGCAACGCATCGCGGCGTCATCCCATTGCCCGGACGCAAGCGGCACGCCTGCGGGCGAGATCCATTCGACATCGGTCACATCGAGTGTTTCGTTATGCTCGCCAATGAGAAATCGGTTACGCCGCAGAACAGGTAGCGCGTGGCGCAGCGCAGTGAGCTTGCGCACGAAGTCAGCCAGCGCACGGCCCGAATCGTCGATGCCCTCCCAGTCCACCCAGCTGATCTCGTTGTCCTGACAGTACGCGTTGTTATTGCCGCGCTGCGTGCGGCCGAACTCGTCGCCCGCGAGCAGCATCGGCGTGCCCTGAGAAAGCAGCAGCGTAGCGAGGAAGTTGCGCTTCTGGCGCTCGCGCAGCGCGCGGATATGCGCGTCGTCGGTCGGGCCTTCGGCGCCGCAGTTCCATGAGAGGTTGTCGCCGTGGCCGTCGCGGTTGTCTTCGCCGTTGGCCTCGTTGTGGCGCTCGTTGTACGAGACGAGGTCGTGCAGCGTGAAACCGTCGTGCGCGGTGACGAAGTTCACGCTCGACCACGGCCGCCGGCCGCGCCGGTTGAAGCGGTCGCCCGAAGCGCACAGGCGTGTGGCGAGGTCGGCGGCTCTCGCTTCGTCGCCTTTCCACCAGGCGCGCGTGGTGTCGCGAAAGCGGTCGTTCCACTCGGCCCAGCCGGGCGGGAAGCCACCCACCTGGTAGCCGCCCGGTCCGCAGTCCCACGGCTCGGCAATCAGCTTCACGCTCGAAAGGATCGGGTCCTGGCGGCAACTGTCGAGAAAGCCGCCGCCTTCGTCGAAGCCATAGGGTTCGCGCCCAAGGATCGTCGCGAGGTCGAAGCGAAAGCCGTCCACACCCATTTCGAGCACCCAGTAACGCAGGCTGTCGGTGACCATCTGGAGTACGCGCGGGTGCGAGAGATTGAGCGTGTTGCCCGTGCCGGTGTCGTTGATGTAGTAGCGCTTTTCGTCAGGCAATCTGTAGTACGAAGCATTGTCGATGCCGCGAAACGAGAGCGTGGGCCCCAGCTCGCTGCCTTCGGCCGTGTGGTTGTAGACCACGTCGAGAATGATTTCGAGGCCGGCCTGGTGGAAGCGGTCCACCATGTTCTTGAATTCGTCGATCGAGCCGTGCGCGCCCACCGAGTAGCGCGGATCAGGCGCGAAGAAGCCAATCGTGTTGTAGCCCCAATAGTTCACGAGGCCGCGATCGAGCAGGTGCGAATCGTTCACGAACGTATGCACGGGCAGCAATTCGACGGAGGTCACACCGAGCCCGCGAATGTATTCGAGCACCGGCGTTTGCGCGAGGCCTGCGAACGTGCCACGTTCCTCGGGCGGTACGTCGGGATGCCGGATCGTGTAGCCGCGCACATGCGTCTCGTAGAGGATCGTACGCTCGCGGGGCACGCGTTCCCGATCACGCAGAGGATGGTGCCAGGCGAAAGTCTGATCGACCACGCGACAGCGTGGGACGTAGCGTGTGCTGTCGCGTGTGTCGAAGGAGAGATCGCCTTCGGGGCTGCCAATGGTGTAGCCGAACACGGCCGGATGCCAACGCAGCGCGCCTACGTGCGCCTTCGCATAGGGATCGAGCAGCAGTTTGTTCGGATTGAATCGGTGGCCGCTCTGCGGCTCGTAGGGTCCGTGCACGCGATACCCATAGATCGCGCCCGGCTCGAGATCGGGCAGGAACACGTGCCACACTTCGTCGGTGTACTCGGGCAGAGTGATGCGCTCGATTTCGCGCACGCCGTTCTTGTCGAAGAGACACAACTCGACCTTCGTCGCATTCGCGGAAAAGAGCGCGAAGTTGACGCCACGCCCGTTCCAGGTGGCGCCGAGCGGAAACGGCTGTCCTTCTACGATGCGGGGGGCGGTTTTCTTCCTCATGGGCTCGACGGTTGGGAACGCAGTGGCCGGTCGCGAGCGGCGTGCGTGAGCGCGCCGCCCGCGCGCGTGCGCGCAAAGGCGTGGATTTCAGTCAAGCAAAGTTTGGGCCAATGAGGCGCAATAAGCTGTGGCGCGGCGGAGAGATGCGGGACGGGCGCCGACAAGGGCCGATGCGCGGGGCCTGGCGAGATTTTTGCACCCTGCAGGTGCCATGTACTGAGAGGGCTGCGCGCATGCGGTCCGCTCGCGGTCCGCGTTGCGCGCATGTAGCTTTGGCGCAGCGCGTGTGCAGTTTTACCGATGCACGTACTGTGGTTTCGCATGCGGCGCCTGCTTCACTGACTTCGCCTACTTCACCGTTTGCACGACTTCGAAGCCTTCGAATTCGGGATGGCTGAGGTAGACCGGACGGTTCGTGCCGCCCGCGTTGCCCGCATTACGATGGGCGGCCCGAAAAGCTTCGGAGCGCGTCCAGTCTTCGAAGTGTGTGTGGCTCGCCCAGATCGTGTGGCTCGCATAGAGCACGTGGTCTTCGCGCTGCGGCCCTTTGAGCAGATGAAATTCGATAAAGCCGGGCACTTCCTTCAAATGCGTGTCGCGGTTCGCCCAGACTTCCTCGAATGCGGCCTCGGAGCCCAATGCGACCTTGAAGCGGTTCATGGCGATGTACATGCGGCGTTCCTCTTCGCGTGCGAAAACCCAGAAAAAGCGCGGCGGCGGGACGCGCCCGCCGTCGGTCCGATTTTCGATTATAAGTGGGCGCCCGTGAGTATGCGCCTGCGCGCATCAGGTGATGCAAGGGCGGGCTTGTGCGCGACGGGATGGTTTGGCAGAGGGCTCGGGCTGCGAGAGTGACTGGCCGCGCCGATGCGCTCGGCGGCCAGAGGGGGGGGTGTCGAGGGCGGCTCGGAGCCGATGTTGATCGCATGTGGGCCATGAAGCCTGCTCATGGAAATGATGAAGGTGGCTGCGATCCGTTGTCCCGAATTTCGGTCGACGATGCATTGGTTTAGTTCCCTGACCCATCGCAACGTTATACGTCCGCTATGGGCAGCAAGCGACTTGCTGCGTCTCATAATCGCGTGTTCATTAATACACGAATTCAGCTTACTCAATCTGCATGACTAACAGTTTTTTAACAAAGCATTCACAGGGCGGGAATTTTAGTCTTTTGCCAGGCGGAGTTCGCATTTAACGTGGATTCCTTCAAAGTACAATGCAGACCCACCCGGAGCACGGCAAATGAGTAAAGAAGAACTTCTCGAGCTGTTCCGAGAGGAAATCCAAAACATGATCCCGAGGTTCGTGGAGCGCAACGGTTGCCAGCCCGATGCGCTTTTCATGTCTCCCGACTTCGCGCGGGAACTCTTCGGAACGACGGGCGAAGACGTGATGGTTTTCGATGGATTGCTGGTCATGGTGACGCTTGCCGCAAGCGCGCCCGAACTGGCCTGCATGTCGATGATCCTTGAGCATTTGCCTGAGGCGATCGACCCCCGCACGCGCCACCGAACCAAAAATCATAGGGCGTGATTTCCATGAGCAAACGAGAAATCATCGGTGAACTTCGCAAGCGGGTCACGAGAGGCATCCCTGAATTCGAACAGATATATGGGCACAAGCCAACCGTGCTTCTCGTGCAGGAGGCGCATGTGCTCGCGCTGGGCAGGGGTGAGACTCACCATCTTGCACCGTTTTGCGGGCTGACGGTCCTGGTGGACCTGCATCTGGATCAGCCGGCGCTGAAGAGCGAAACGGGTGGGCTCTACCGGCTGGACCCGGAGCGCTTGCCCGGGCATGGTACCGAAGCCGGCCCAGAAGTGGTTGCGTCGGCAAGGAAGGCGAAGATGCTCGGCACTTCGTCGAAGCGACTCGTGCAGGGTATCTGCCGGTACATGGCCGAGCACGATGAGAGTCCCAGCGCCTTGATCGTGCATCCGCGTCAGCTTTCCGAGTTCTACCGCGACGCCGCTGGCGTGGTGCCGCTTCTGGATAACGTTTGGGTGCTGACCAGCCCATGCTTCGAGAATCCGGTGCTGGTGGACGCGCATGGCAACCATCGCGAGTTGTAGCCATGGCGTCGCGCGATTTCGATTTCACATCTTTCCCCGGACATGATCGAGGTTGGGGGAGTCCGTGTCCTGTTCCGGATTCGCTACCTTCGCTATTTCGTCCTTCAAATATTGATCAGGATTGCAATGATTCGATGCCACACGCAGCGCATCGACCGTTCGTGGCAGTGTTCTGCTGCCACGTCTGGCTCAGTCAATAGCCCCGCTCGCTGCAAGGCGCAAGATCGCCTGCGCTTCGGAAAAGAGTTGCTCAAGCGCATGTCCTGGCCGCCGTAGACGGGATGGTCGAAAGCATTCTGCAAGGTATGGCGCAAACGCGCGCCGCGTGCCGCAGCGCGTGCAAGGTTTGCCGATTTTCGATAACACGTCGATTAATGACCCAATAGCATGGTTTCACTCGCCCTTGGCGGCCACGGCAGGCCGCCCGCGCGGGCCATCCAGAGGGAGAAAACCATGCAACGCGAGTCCAACGCCCGCGCCGCCGCAGGCGGCAAGGCAACCCAGCCGGCGCTCAACCAGACGCTCGGCACGTGGCAGTTGTGGGGCATCGCAGTCGGCCTCGTGATCTCCGGCGAATATTTCGGCTGGAGCTACGGCTGGGCCAGCGCCGGCACGCTCGGCTTCGTCATCACCGCACTTTTCGTCGCGGCGATGTACACCACTTTTATCTTCAGCTTCACCGAACTCACCACCTCCATTCCGCATGCGGGCGGACCGTTCGCTTATGCGCGGCGTGCGTTCGGGCCCGCGGGCGGCTATCTCGCGGGCGCGGCTACACTCGTCGAATTCGTGTTCGCGCCGCCTGCCATCGCGCTCGCAATCGGCGCGTACCTGCACGTGCAATTCCCCGGGCTCGAACCGAAGCATGCAGCCATGGGCGCGTATCTCGTGTTCATGGCGCTCAATATCGTCGGCGTGCAGATCGCCGCAACGTTCGAGCTGATCGTCACGCTGTTCGCCATCTTCGAACTGCTCGTATTCATGGGCGTGGTGTCGCCGGGCTTCGCATGGGGCCATTTCCTCAAGGGCGGCTGGTCGGGTAGCGATCACTTCTCGCTCGGCGCGTTTCACGGCATGTTCGCCGCGATTCCGTTCGCAATCTGGTTCTTCCTCGCGATCGAAGGCGTCGCGATGGCGGCCGAGGAAGCGAAGAATCCGCGTCGTTCGATTCCCATTGCGTATGTGGCGGGCATTCTCACGCTCGTCGCGCTGGCCGTGGGCGTGATGGTGTTCGCAGGCGGCGCGGGCGACTGGACGAAGCTCGCCAATATCAACGACCCGTTGCCGCAGGCCATGAAGTACATCGTGGGCGAGCATAGCGGCTGGATGCACATGCTCGTCTGGCTCGGCCTCTTCGGTCTCGTCGCCTCGTTTCACGGCATCATCCTCGGCTACTCGCGGCAGATCTTCGCGCTCGCCCGCGAAGGCTACCTGCCCGCGTGGCTCGCGAAGGTGCACCCGCGCTTCAAGACGCCGTATCGCGCGATTCTCGCGGGTGGCGTGGTGGGCATCGCCGCGATCTATAGCGACGAGCTGATCCAGTTCGGCGGCCAGACGCTCACGGCGAACATCGTCACGATGTCGGTGTTCGGCGCGATCGTGATGTACATTGTCAGCATGGCGGCGCTCTTCAAGCTGCGTCGCGTGCAGCCGGCTATGGACCGGCCGTTCCGCGCGCCGCTGTACCCGTACTTTCCGGCGTTCGCGCTCGTGGCCGCGGTGGTGTGCCTCGGCACGATGGTGTACTTCAATGCGCTCGTCGCAGGGGTCTTCGTCGTGTTTCTCGCGCTCGGCTACGCGTATTTTCTCGCTACGCGCGCCCAGCGCGACGCCATGCCCGGCGAAGCGGTGCTCGAGGAGTGAGCCGCAGGTTCTGCAGGAGTCCAGAGGATGAACTACACGGAGACGATCGGCGCGCGCACGTACCGCTTCGCGGATCTCAAGACGCTGCTCGCGAAGGCCAGCCCGCTGCGCTCCGGCGACCAGCTCGCGGGCGTCGCGGCGGCGAGCGAGGAGGAGCGCGTCGCCGCGAAAATGGCGCTGGCGGCGGTGCCGCTCAAGGCGTTCCTTTCGCAGGCGCTGATTCCCTATGAAGACGACGAGGTGACGCGACTCGTCGTCGACGATCACGACGCCGCCGCATTTGCCGCTGTTTCGCACCTCACGGTGGGGGACTTCCGCGACTGGCTGCTCTCCGGCGCGGCCGATAGCGCGGCGCTCGAACGCTTGGCTCCTGGCCTCACGCCGGAAATGGTCGCGGCGGTATCCAAGCTCATGCGCAATCAGGACCTGATCGCGGTGGCGAAGAAGCGCCCCGTGGTCACGCGTTTTCGCAACACCGTGGGCTTGCCTGGCCGCATGTCGGTGCGCCTGCAGCCGAACCATCCAACCGACGACGTGAAGGGCATCGCAGCCTCGATGCTCGACGGTCTGATGTACGGCTGTGGTGATGCGATGATCGGCATCAATCCGGCAACGGACAGCCTTGCGGCCATCGTGAAGCTGCTCGCGATGATCGACGGCTTTCGCGAGCGCTACCGCGTGCCCACGCAGTCCTGCGTGCTCACGCACGTCACCAACACGATCGCGGCAATCGAGAAAGGTGCGCCCGTCGATCTCGTGTTCCAGTCGATCGCGGGTACCGAGAAAGCGAACGCGAGCTTCGGCATCTCGCTCGCGCTGCTCGGCGAGGCACGCGAAGCGGCGCTCTCGCTCAGGCGCGGCACGGTCGGCAACAACCTCATGTATTTCGAAACCGGGCAGGGCAGCGCGCTCTCGGCGAACGCGCATCACGGCGTGGACCAGCAAACGTGCGAGGTGCGCGCCTACGCGGTCGCGCGCAAGTTCGAGCCGTTCCTCGTCAACACGGTGGTGGGCTTCATCGGCCCCGAGTATTTGTACGACGGAAAGCAGATCATCCGCGCGGGCCTCGAAGATCATTTCTGCGGCAAGCTGCTAGGTGTGCCGATGGGTTGCGACATCTGCTACACGAATCACGCCGAGGCCGACCAGGACGACATGGACACGCTGCTCACGCTGCTGGGCACGGCAGGCATCAATTTCATCATGGGCATTCCCGGCGCGGACGACGTGATGCTCAACTATCAGAGCACGTCGTTTCACGACGCGCTCTATGTGCGCGATCTGCTCGGGCTGCGCCGCGCGCCCGAGTTCGAGGAGTGGCTGGAGACGATGGAGATCGTCGATGCGAAGGGCGCGCTCCTGCCGGCCTCGGCGCGCGTGCCGCTGCTTGCGGGCGCGTATCAATGGATGGGGATCGACGCATGAGCGAAGCCGTCGAAAAGAATCCGTGGGGCGGCCTGAAGGCGTTCACGAACGCGCGCATCGCGCTGGGGCGCGCGGGCAACGGCCTGCCCACCGCGCCGTTGCTCGCGTTCAATCTTTCACATGCGCAGGCGCGCGACGCGGTGCACCAGCCGCTCGACGCCGAGGCGTTGCGGCGCACGCTCGAAGCCGAGGGCTTCGCGACGCTCGGCGTCGAGAGCGCGGCGCCCGACAGGCAGCACTATTTGCGCAGGCCGGATCTGGGGCGGCGCTTGTCGGAAGCGAGCCGGGCGGCGCTGGCCGAATCGGCGGCTTCGGCTGCCGCTTTGGCGCAAGGCGAGCCGCCCGAAGTCGTGTTCGTGATCGGCGACGGCCTCTCGGCGTTCGCCGCCGCGAAGCAGGCCGTGCCGCTGCTGCTGGCTGTGCGCGAGCGCCTTGCGGGATGGCGCATCGGGCCCGTGGTCGTCGCGCGCCAGGCGCGGGTGGCGCTCGGCGACGAGATCGGCGAATTGCTGGGCGCGAAGCTCGTCGCGATGCTGATCGGCGAGCGGCCCGGTCTGAGTTCGCCCGACAGCCTCGGCGTCTACCTCACCTACGCGCCCAGGGTGGGATGCCACGACGCGCAGCGCAATTGCATCTCGAACGTGCGGCCACAAGGGCTGCCCTATGATGCGGCCGCGCACAAGCTGCATTACCTGCTCACGCACGCGCGGCGGCTCGGGCTGACCGGCGTCGGCCTGAAGGACGATAGCGACGCCTCGCTGGCCGCGGGCGTACAGGCCGCGCAAATCGACAGAGCGTGAATGTTCTCATGCGAAGCGTGTTGTATCGCGCCGCTCGGGCCATCCTCGGCACGAACTCCGCGCAGCAAACCATGCCTTCGCACGAATCCCACGAAAGGCATGCCGCTTTGTGGTCCGGCGGAAGGCCGGCGACCTGTTCGCAGCGGGCCGCTCCGTCGGCACCTTCATAGCATTGCAGCTCGAAATGATGAAGGTGGTGCGCGAGACCAACGAGCCACACGCCGCACCAGGCGTGAGATGTGTGCGGCGATGCGTACTGGTTCGGCACTCCGGTCGTGCGCGAAGGCCATGCTCACCTATCGTGCAGGCCGGTTTGGCGCGCGTCGAACGCCGTTGCCTGTTGCTCGCGAAGCGTCTTGACAGCGAACACGGACATGCGCATGCGGACGCGTTTTCCATCTCATCAATCGGCTGAGTTGCAGTGCTCTTAGCCGCCGGTGTTCTCGCGCATTGGCGTACCGAGCGACTCACGCCGGCATCGAAATCCGTTTCGTCACAGCTACCGATCTGATGATGCAAATGGCGATGGCGTGACAGCAGAATCGTCTGCGCGAGCTTCTCAACCTGCTGCTAAAAAGGCCGCACAAGCCCACGCAACCAAGGCGGCTGAGGCCATGAGCATGTCCGCACAAGGCGTCCCCGTGTCCCTTTGCGGCCTGAGTCCAGGAGCCGATCGGGAATTTCTCTCCGGCATCCGGAAATCGCGGTTTTACAGCGCAGCGGCAGCGCAGAACATCAACCTCAGTTGGACAACGAGTCGCGCACAGCGGTGGGATGGCTGCTCACTGATCGTCCACACGCGCTACGTTCCCGCTCCCGAAGGGGCACGTCTGGAGGAGCGTGATCACTGGCCGGAAACCACTCCGGACTGCTACGCGGCCTTCGAACGCTACCATGCGCATCGCAACGCCATTGCCGTGGGCATCGAGCCGCGCGCCGTCATCATCAATCGCCTCGGTACGCATGGCAGATCGTAGGCAGGCGCGAGACGTTGCACGTGAATGTGCACAGTCAGTTCCGTCCACAGTAGAGGGATACGGACTGGTTCACGTGCCGTCCGGATCTGGGGCGGCGCTTGTCGGAAGCCGGCGTCGGCCAGAAGGACGATAGCGACGCCTCGTTGCCCGCAGGGACACCGGCCGCACAGCTTGCCTGAGCGCGACACGCCACGTGCGACGCGTGTTGCATGGCGCCGCGCGGGCCATCCTCCGCTCGGACCCCGCACAGCAAACGATGCACTGCAGCGGTGCGCAACGCCCCTGCGCCGCGATTGAGCACCTATGCGACAACTCATTGCGCCGCCGTGGAGCAGCGGTGCGCGCGTCCTTGGCCGTTCGCCCTGGTTTTCACGCTGGCGCGACTCTTGCATGATTGGCCGACCGGATGAATGCAAGCGAGGCAACGATGAACGAAACGGCTGAGCGTACCGAAGCCACGGCCGAGGACACACAGTGCAACGCGCAGGGCGCGGCGGTTCCCGCGGGCCGCCCCGTGGTCAGCGTCGCGCACGACGCCGACGAGCAGGCGCGCAACCTCGTGGGCTGGCGGCAGACCTACGACCAACTCGCGGCGGGCCGCTTCTGCGGCCTCTTGACGGAATTGCCGCTCGACGCGATGAAGGTGTTTCGCGAGACCACGAGCCACACGCTGCGCCAGGCGTGCGAGGTGCGCGGCGATGCGTACTGGTTCGGCATTCCGGTTGCGCGAGAAGGACATGCGCGCATCGACGCGCAACCCATCGCGGCTGACGCGTTCGCCCTGCGACCCGGCAACGTCGAGTTCGAGTTGCTCACACCGGCGCAATTCTCGATCTACGGCGTGGTCGTGCGCGGCGACGTGCTGCGCCACTATGCGGCTTCGGTCGAGCGAACATCGCTAGAGGAGCGTATGGCGCGCACGCCCATCGTGCAGGCAGGCGCGGCGCGCATCGAGCGCCTCTGCGCATTGCTAGCGAAGCGTCTCGACGGCGAGCACGACCATGCGCATGCGGACGCACCGCACGCACCGCTTTCCGATTTCGAACGCAACGAGGTGCAGGCCGAGGTGCTCGCCGCGCTATTTGACGCCTGCGTGGGTAGCGGCTCTGAGGCCGTCGAGCACATTTCGCGGCGGCGCTGGATCGTCGAGCAGGCGCGCGACTACGTGCTCGCCCATCGGGCGCGGCCAGTGGGCGTCCCCGAGCTTTGCGAGCAACTGCATGTGAGCCGGCGCACGCTTCAGTACTGTTTCCAGGATGTGCTCGGCATGGCGCCCGCCACCTACCTGCGCGCGCTGCGCCTGAACGGGGCGCGGCGCGATCTGTGCGGGCGGGCGGCGGGTTCGGTGCAGGACGTTGCCGCCGCCTGGGGCTTCTGGCATTTGAGCCAGTTTTCCGCGGATTATCGGCGCATGTTCGGCATGCGGCCTTCGGAGGCGCTGCGAGCGGCTTGACCTGGCTGCTTGTGATAGAAGGTCGTAGCGCAGAACGTGCCGTCCGGCATCAGCGCGTAGTTCGGCACCATACCCACGCGCTGCCAGCCCGCGCGCGCATAGAGGCGCTCGGCCACGCCGCCCGTCACGGTGTCGAGCACGAGCACCGACTTGCCCGCCGCGCGAGCCGCATCATCGATCGCCTGCATCAGGCGCAGCCCCACGCCGCGGCCGCGCGCGGCGCGGTGCACCAGCACCTTGGCGACATCGGCGCGATGCGGCTGGTTCTCGGGTTGCGCCGTCACGAGCTGTGCCGTGCCCACAATGCACTGCTGCGCATTCTCGGCCACGAGCAGCACGCGCTCCCCGCGCGCCACGCCCTGAGCCACCCCGCGCCAGAAGGCGAGCGCCGTATCGCGCGAAATCGGCAGCATGAAGCCCACCGAAGCGCCGCCTTCCACGCAATCGATCAGCACCTCGGCCAGCGCGGGCGCGCATGCGTCGGCTTCTTCGGTGCTCACGCGGCGCACCCTGATATCGTTGGTCATTTGATGTTGGCTCCGATTGATTAGTGATCCTGTGCAGTCAGGAAAGGTAGTGCACCGGCTCGTGGCGCGGGATCGCGACAAGACTTCAAGACCGATGCGTGCGGGCCGTTCGAGTGAAGAGACGCGCGGCGAGAATGCCGCCAATCGCACCGCCGACATGG
>NZ_DATJWR010000020.1:0-21680 GCF_035501035.1 Paraburkholderia sp. | reverse complement strand
CAAGCCACCGAGGTGTCGATCCGTGCGGGTGTACTCAATCGCATGGTAGCCCTTGCTCGCCCGCAGTCCGTCCGTATCGCCTGAGATTGAGAGCACAGAGGTCATGTCGTCTCTACGCCTGATTTTCGCAACAACGCCATGGTGATCAGCAAGGCACTCGCGGCCGGGCAAATGCAGAGCAAGCTCTGCACACAGGATAGGTTCATGTTATGAAGCCGCCTCTCGCTGGCATCTGCGTAATTGAATTCGAGGGACTTGGACCGTGCCCGCTGACGGGGCTCATGCTTGCGAACATGGGAGCGGATGTCACCGTCATTGCCCGCCCGGGACGGGGGCCAGTCAACGAACGCTTCCGCAGCGAGCACGATAACCCAGTGCGCCGTGGCAAAACGGTGTTGACGCTCGATCTGAAGCAGGAAGCGGGCGTTGCAGCGGCGATGGCACGGATAGCCTGCGCCGACGTGCTGATCGAAGGCAATCGCCCGGGGGTGATGGAACGGCTCGGCCTCGGCCCTGCCGATTGCGCAGCGCGTAATCCGTCGACAAGATCACGCAGGCTGAGCTTGTAGCGAAGGTACCAGCGCACGCACAGGATGATCACGTCGCGGTTGAAGTGACGGCCTGAGAACAGTTCGTCCAGATTCTTCAGCTTGCTCATTGTCGGATGATGACATCGGGGCACAACACTTTAACCGGTTCACCTCCACTATTCGCACCAGAACCCAAGCGTGTCACCGGTCGCGCACGCAAATGGGCACGCCAGCATTCAGCGACGATTGACAACGTTTCCACGTGACCGCGCACCTGGCACGGGCTAGCACGTGCCCTGATCAGGACTTCGAACGATTCTTGCGCATGGAGTTTGCGTGTCGCGCAGGTGTCACTATAGCAGCGGGCGGATGTAATCCATCCAGCTGCGCGATTGCTGCGTCGTCAGCTTGCCGCCAAGCTTGACGGAAATCTGGCCGGCATGGCGCTCCATTTCCTTGCGCGAGCCGTGAGAGAGCGCGCTCCTGCCGGAGGTCTTCCAGTCGAACTCGACGACATCGGCGCCGGGTCCTTGCAGCAGGACATCGGCGCGACTGCCACCTTTACCCGCCTGGATGGTCTTCTCGGCTTCCAGGGTCCAGCCCTTCGGTATCAAGTCCGAAGAGGCCTTGGCGGCGTCTTCCACCGCGTCGGCAGCGGCACTGTGGAAGAACGTGCCGGCGAGCGTCATATTCCCGTCCTTCATGGCCTGGACGAACCTTGGATTGCCCATGGCGCGGGTGGCCGCCTTCTGGCCGATTTCGTCCACCAGACGCGCCACGTTGTCGGCATACTGGCTCGGGAACACCATCTTGAGCGCCGCTTCGTATTCGGCTTCCGACAGCCGGACTTCCTCGGCCCCGGCGATCGCCTCTCTTGCCGCGCTGGCCTCTTTGGCGTCCTTGGCCGCCTGCGTGGCCTTGGCTTCGGCCTTGACTTCCTTGAGCCCCGTCGCGATCTCCTCCTTGCCGATCTTGCTGATCGCTTCGCCGGTGACGTGGACGGTCGCCTTCTCGCCCATCTTCACGACGGATGCGGCCTCGCCGAAGATCGGAATGATCGCGATGGCGGAGATGCCGGCGTTCACCCAATCTCCCTCGATGATGTACAGGCCGGCGTTGACGCTGTCGGGGATGGCGCCGAGGACAGGCACGAGGCCAGCGATGGTGAGCGCATCGTGCAGGATTTCAAGCGGCCCCGGCGGCGGCTTGGTGCACGAGTCTCCGGTCAGGCCCTTCTCCTGCGAGACTTCGATCTCGCCTTTGAGGCAACAGTTCGGATTGGTGTTGTTGGTCCAGATCGTCAGGTGATAGTCCTTTTCCGGCAGGTCGGTCCACTGGCGCGAGAACGGGCGTCCCGCGGCGAAGCTGCACGTGCCGTAGTCGGAGTCGTAGAGCCACCCCTTGTCGCTGAGCGTGACGTGATACTCGTCGCTGCCGCATTTCGGCCTGTCCTCGCCCTGCCATTCCTCGCTCGGCTCCCAACTGGCGTTGGCCGTCACGATGACGCCGCCGTCGGACACGTGAAATACATGCTCGCCGATGAGCACGCGCTTGCAGATCTCGAGCGTGCTCGACAGAACCCGTGCGCGCCGCAGCGTCTGCACCGACGAATCCTGTGCCGCAGCGGCATGGCCGGTCTGCTGCACCACGTGGGTCAGTTCGTGAGCGAGCAGGCGCTGGCCGGATTCCGCATGCGGCGAGAAGTGTCCACTGCCGAAGACGATGTGCGACCCGACCGTATAAGCCATCGCATTGACGGACTCGGCCGATCGCGCGGCCTGCGCATCGGTATGCACGCGCACTTCGCCGAAATCGCGCTGAAACCGGGGCTCGAAGAAGGCCCGCGTCGGCCCGTCGAGCGCGCGTCCTGGCGAACGCAGCACGTCATGGACGACGCGCGGCACGTCGCTCGCGGGCTTGTGGAACGGCGTGACCAGGGTTTGCAGCCTTTTCTCTTCCTTTTCCTCGCAGGCGGCGCAGCGGCGGCTGATCTGAGGCGGCGCCGCGAGTGCGGGCTGAGCGGCGAGCGCAGGCATGTGTATCACCTGGTCGGCGACGCGGTCCGCCTCCTGCTCGAGCGGATCGTTGACCGCGCCAATGACGAGTTGGCCCTGCACGGCGCCCGACGCGCATGTCGCGCAGCACGGCGACTGCGCATTGTGCACGTTCTTCTTTTTGGGTGAAAAGACAGGGAGCCTGTTGAAGTGCCACGCGCTGTGCCGTGCCGCTTCGCGGGCCGGGCGGCTTTTCCCGGTGATATCACGGCCGGACTTGCTGCTCCGGATTGAAACGTTCTTCTGTGTCCTTGTGACAGGTGGCGCGAACATGGCAGTCCTTCCCTTACGCGACCAAAATGCGGGCTGGCATGAAGGGCAAGTCCAGCCGCTTGATGGAGTCGCGGTAAAGCGTTTTTCCCTGTTCAATATAGTCGAAGTTCAAGGGGGCAGCCTGGGGTTTGCGGGGAAGGTAGAGACGACGCGTCATGCCTTTGCGGCATCGCGATGACGATCCCGCGATCGGGTCCGCCGGAATTCGCGGAGCGAATGTGGCGTTACGCCCACTTCGAATGGCGGGAGGCTGGTTGCACGCGTTTCTCTGTCGCGCTCGCCCGGCGTTGCCGATAAGGCTTCGACGTGGATGATTGCGGACGTGCCTCCCTGAAACATCGCCGCAAGTGCGTCACTTTCCTTGTATCCACGCTGCCGCGTGGCCACCGCCAGATTTCGCACGATTCGAACAATTACCCCATCCTTGCGCGCCAGGTTCATCGATATAAGCACGCCCGGGTGGCATCGCCCGGGCGCGCTGCGCAACGCTCGCGTCAAAACGGCTTATACGGGAGAAATTTTCCGTCCAGCGTAATCACCGCACGCGAACCACCTTCCGGATCGTCGACCTTCTTCAGGTCGATCTTGAAGTTGACCGCGCTGATGATGCCGTCACCGAACTGTTCATGCACGAGCGCCTTCAGCGTGGTGCCATACACCTGAACAATTTCGTAAAACCGATAAATTGTGGGGTCGGTCGGGACGTTGCCCGGGATGCTGCCACGAAGCGGAATGGTTTGAAGCAGCGCGCTGGCCTGCTCGTCGAGCTCGAGCTTTTCCGCGACGCTACGCGCGGCCGCCTCGGGTAGCGGATGCTGGCCCAGAATGGCCGCCGTGACATAGGCAACGCTCAGGCCGGTGCCTTCGGCAAGCTCGGCGTAGGTCAGCCCTTTGCGGGCCTTGGCGACGAGCATGCTCTCCGTGAGAGCGAGACGAGAGTCCTGGAAAGTTTGAGATTGCATGGCAAGTTCTCCGGTAAAAATAGATGACTGTGTGAGGTGAAACCATCACCCACGAGGTGAATGCAACAACGACTCGCGAAACCGCGAAGTCAATGACGCGTGCAGGAACAACAATCCGCGGACGCAGACGCTCGTGCGAGGTACCGCGGTCGAACCGCTCGCCTCAGCCCTTCAGATGCTCGATGGTCTCTGCCGTGGTCCAGAGCGCGTGAGCAAGGAACCGATAGTTGATGATCGCCGCAAGGTACCCATCGCCTTCCGGCACGCGCGGCCCCGCGGTTGCATCGCGAACAACCACGACTTCGAAGCCCTGCTCGATCAGCTCGCGCAGATGCGACTCGATGCACAGATTCGCCGCCATGCCTGCGAGGATGACCTGGGAGACACCCTGCTTGCGCAGTTGCAGCGCGAGATCATTCGTCTCGGGACCATAGACCTTGTGCGGCGACGCGATGATCGTCTTGCCATCGAGAATGTACGGCTTGTACACCTCCAGGAAATCCGCGCCGGAGCCTTCGAAATCTTCCAGCGTTGTCGGCCCCTTGCGGCCGAACATGTTGATGCCGTGCATCACCTTCTCCAGCGGTCCACCGAAGTGCCAGTGGTGATCGACCGGATAGTAGTAATGCGGTGACACCGCGACGACCAGGTCCACTGCCTTCGCGGCCTCGAATAGCTGGCCGATGTGCTCGACGGTGTTGTTCTCGATGATACTTTCGCCAAAAAATGGCCAGCTCACGCCGCTCGGGCTCAGAAAGTCGTTTTGCGGATCGACGACGACGAGCGCAGCCTTCGAGCGTTCCAACCTGAAGTCGGACTGCGGCAGGGCCGGATTGGCGGGATCGGCATACGGCCCGGGGCCGGCTTGCCGTGTTGGGTTTTCATTGCTCATGAAACGCTCTCCAGGAATGACTGGACACGATGGGGAAGCGGCACGGCGGGGCTCGCGCCAAACATAAATGACCAGTCGCTTTACAAAAAAGACAAAAAAATCAGCTCAGAAAAAAGGGCAGGACAATTTTTTCGAAGCGCTCGCATGCCTTGCCGCTCTGCTCGACTTTGCCGCGCATGACCGCGCCTTCATACGACTCGACAAGAACCGCAGCGACCTCATCGGCGTCCCTTGCCCGGTCGAACTCGCCACGTTGTTGCGCCTCGCGCAGGCACGCCGCGAGCGCGCCCTCCCAACGCCCGATCAGTTCACCAAGCCGGCGACGCGTTTCTTCGCTACCGTTCGAAAGTTCGAGTGACAGATTGCCGATCAGGCATCCGAGCTCGAAATTGCGGCTCGCGTGGTCCTGCGTGATCGCATTGAAAAACGGGCCAATACGGTCGAGCGGCTTGACGCGAGCGTCGTACAGGATCGGGCCGTGCCGATCTTCGATGGACTGCCAGTACGCCTCCAGGATCTCTGCCGCGAAGGCTTCCTTGCTCTCGAAGTAGTTGTAGAACGACCCCTTGGGCACGCCGGCGGCCTCGGTGATATCCGCGACGCCGCAGCCGTGGAAGCCACGGTCCAGCACGACATCGCGTCCGATCGACAGCAATTTTGAACGAACCTCGGGGTTGGGTGGCCTGGGCATATGCACGACGGGTGGGTTTGTCTCGGTCGGTAGAAAGATAACCAGTCATCTATTTTCTTGTCAACCTGAATTTGGCTATCACCTGCAAATCGCTCTGCCGTGCGCGACACGCGGGGTTGCACCGTGTTGCCACAGGCAGCGCTACTGCCCTTGCCATCTCCATTCTTCACACGAAATAACGAATACCCGAGTTGGATGCTTCGGCGGTGACGCCATGCGGCGAGTGTGTCCGCAGACATGCGCGCAAAGCGCATCCGTCTGCAAGCTTTCTTCCCGATGTCTTTACGTCACGCCCCAGAGCGACATTCCATCTGCCGACCGTTCGTTGGTCACGGCCAAACCCTTCCTTTTCGGTGGGGGATGTAGTGCGCCTGCCCTCCGACCGACTCTTGACCATTGCAGATCAATTGGTTTCCGATCGGCGAACGTTTGGGATGCATGCCAAGCGGCTTTCGCGTGCCGCTTCACTGTCGTCCTTCGTGTTGCTCGCTTTCACTATGCTCCCTGTCGGTAGCAGAGGAATCGCCCAGCGGACTTGCGAACGCAACTCTCCTACCAGCATGGATAGGTGTGAGAACAGGCGATCCTGCGTACGATCGGTTCGAGGTTGCCAGCATGGCCCCACGGGCTCACGGCGACACGCCGGTGACCGGATGGGAAAAATAATTTGAATAGCATAATCAACCTTAATTTTTCTCGATGCCAACGTCTTTCAATTTGAAAGACGTTGGTGAAATATCGCTCCACGCATCGCCCTATCATTTGAATAAATTCCTGTCATCATGAGCAATGGCACGTCACCACGTCATCTGCGTCTCGCGAGGTCATAGAAACGTTAGAATACGGCATTCAATGAATAGATAGTTATCCTGTGTTTACGTTATCTAATTTATCCAGGCATTTATAAATACTAGCTTGACAAGTGTAAACGGCATCCTAAACTCATCGTCGCCAAAGCAGCAAATAACGCAAATCCCTGCTTGAAGATTCGTTTATAATTTCGCAAAAGACAATAAAATCACCGATCCCTTAAAACAAATTACTACAAATAACAAGCGCCGTTTTTACAAAAATCATTAGATAACATATCTCCCAAAATAATAAGTACACAGCATTTTCATTTGCAATCCTAATCATATATTTATAGACTCGTTCCGTTATCAATTCTATGACCATATCGTGACAATCGCGGCAGCCTCTTTCGAGGATCAAGGCTTTCGGATTTCTTGACTGCGCGTGCGGAAAGCGCAGCGTTGATTTGCGCATCACGCGTACGCGAGGCTGGGCTGGTTGCCCAACTGGAGACAAGAAATGGGTTCGGCAAACGGGGCTGGCAGCGTGCTTTCGCTGCCCAAGGGTGGCGGAGCGCAGCAATCCATCGGAGAAACTTTCACTGCCGACCTGTTCACCGGAACAGGCAATGCGAGCATCGCGCTCGCGCTGCCACCGGGCCGCAACGGGTTCGCTCCCGGCCTCTCGCTCAGCTACGGCTCGGGCAGTGGCAATGGCCCTTTTGGCATCGGCTGGAATATCTCCATTCCTCAGGTCGCACGCCGTACCACATACGGCGTTCCGACCTACGACGACGCGACCGATACGTTCTCCGCCGGCGCCGATTCGCTGGTCCGCAATGCCCCCAACGCGGACTCGTACACCCAGCGCACGGTCGGGCAGTTCGTGCGCATCCGGCATCGCCGCGAGGACACGCTCAACGAATGGACCGTCGAAACGCGCGAAGGCCAGACGTCGGTCTACGGCCCTGAACCGTCCTCGCGCATCGTCGATCCCGCTTCGCCCGAGCGCATCTTCGCATGGTTGCTGGCGCGCACGAAGGACCCCTTCGGCAACACGATCGAGTACGGCTACACGCGCACGAACGGGGCATCGCGCGAATATGAAGAAGTGCTGCCTTCGACGATCCGCTACGTCAATTACGGCGCAGGCCCTGTCGACTATCTGGCCAAAGTCGAGTTCGTCTACGAAGACCGCCCCGACCACGTTTCCAGCCGCCGAGCCGGCTTCGAAATGCGCACGACCAAACGCGTCTCCGCCGTGGTCATCAGCACGGTCGTACAAGGCGTCGAGCGCCTGTTTCGCCGCTACCGCATCACCTACCATCCCGATACACCCGATGGCAATGGCGCATCGTTGCTGCAGCGCGTTGTCGTCGAGTCCGACGATGGCACCGATACCGAAGCGCTGCCGCCCGTTGAATATACCTACGTACCCTTCGACCCGGCCGCGCGCACGTTCTCCGCAGTCACGGGAAGTGTCCCGGTCGACTCGCTCGCGGATCCCGATCAAAACGTCGCCGATCTCTACGGTTGCGGGCTGCCGGGTATCCTGCGCATGGACGGGACGCCGCGCTTCTGGGGCAACGCAGGCGATTGCGCCGTGCAGGAACCGCGCTTGATGCGCGACTCCCCGGGCGGATTCAATCTCGCCGATCCTGGCGTCGCACTGCTCGACTGCGATGGCGACGGCCGTCTGGACTTGATGATCAACAACGGCAGCGTGGCCGGCTATTTCCCGGCTTCCCGCGACGGCAATTGGGACGCCGCATCGTTTCAACCTTGGCAGGTCGCGCCCTCCTTCGACCCCAAGGACCCTCGTGTACGCCTCGTGGACCTCGACGGCAACGGTGTGACCGACGCCCTGCGCTCGGGCGCGCGCATTGAATGTTTCTTCAACGATCCCAGCGAAGGCTGGAACGCCACACGTTTGCTCGAGCGCGGCGCGCTGCCCGGCCTCGACCTCGATTTCACGGACCCTCGCGTGTTCCTTGCCGACATGACAGGAGACGGCCTTCAGGACGTCGTGCTCGTGCAAGGCGGCAGCGTGACCTACTGGCCCTCGCTGGGCCGAGGCCGTTTTGGCACGCCGGTGCGCATGAGCAGCGCGCCCCGTTTGCCCTATGGTTACGACCCGCGGCGCGTAGTGCTGGGCGACGTCGATGGCGACGGCGCGGCGGATCTGCTGTACATCGACGACGGGCGGACATATCTCTGGATCAACCGCTCGGGACACGCCTTCGCCACGGGCTTCGTCTGTGAGGGGACGCCAGCCGCGGGCGATTCCGATGCCTTCCGGCTAGTCGACTTCAGCGGCGGCGGCATCGCCGGGCTGCTTTACAGTCGCGCCGCAAATGGCGACGGACGTGCCAACTACCACTTTCTCGACTTCACTGGCGGCCGCAAGCCCTATCTGCTGGCGAACATCGAGTCGGGCGCGATGATGACCGAGATCGATTTCGTCTCTTCCACGCGCTACTACCTCGAAGACGCGAAGCACGCCGCGACGCGCTGGAAGACCTGCCTGCCGTTCCCGGTGCAGGTGGTCGCCGCGGTCCGGCGCCGCGAGCATACGACTGGCAATCTGCTGACGACCGTCTACGCGTACCGCCACGGCTATTGGGACGGCGTGGAGCGCGAATTCCGGGGCTTTGGCCGGGTGGCGCAGCGCGATATCGACGAAACTCACGCCAGCGACTGCCCGCCGACGTTGACGGTGAGCTGGTTCAACCTCGGTCCGGTCGGCACCGAATCCGAGTGGACGATGCCGACCTTCGCGGAGGAATACTGGTCGGGCGACGCACCGTATCTGCCAGCCGCCGTGCTGCCCGAAAACCTGAAGCGGCGCGATCAGCGCGACGCGGCGCGCGCGCTGCGCGGCACCTTGATGCGCGCCGAGCTGTACGGCCTGGACGGCACGCCGTTCAGCGCGGCGCCTTATACGGTGACCGAGGACTCGACCGTCGCAGTTCTCATCGTCGCGCCAACGAACGCGCCGACCGGCCGGGGTGCTTTCTTTCCTTGCGCCACCGCCAAGCGCGTCACGCAGTGGGAACGCGGCGACGATCCGCGCACCACGGCCAACTTCTGGAAGCACTTCGATGCCTACGGGCAGCCGTGCCTCCTGATCGACGTCGCCGTGCCGCGCGGCCGCGATTTTCGCGCCACTGGGCAGCAGGATCTGGCGTATCTCGTCGGCACCACGTCGGTGCGTTACGCGATACCGCTCGACCCGTCACGCTATCAGCCGGGTTGCCTCGCCACGGTCACCCAGCGCCAGTTTCCCAACGACGGCAGCATGACGCTCGACACGCTGATCACCGCAATCGTCGCCGAACCCGCGCGCGGCATGGTGACTGCGCAAACCTTCCACTATTACGACGGAGAGCCTTTCGTCGGGCTGCCTTTGGGATCGATCGGCGCATGGGGCGCGCAAACGCGCGTCGAGCAGTACGCGTTTTCGCGCGAGACCTTGATAGCGGCCTACGCGTCCCCCGACGGCGCGAAGGTGCCGCCGTACCTGGAGCCCGGGGTGACGCCGCCCTGGACCGACGACTACCCCGTGGCGTTTCGCGAGCAACTCGCGCCGCTTGCTGGCTATCTCTACTACGCGCCCGACGATTCCGTGCGCGCCCCCGGCTACTGGTTCAACGCTGAGCGCACCCGTTACGATGTGCAGACCGGGACCGGCTGCGGGATGAAGATGCAGACGCTGGACCCGATGGGCAACGCCACGACCTATGCCTACGACACCACGGCGCTGCTCCCCTCGTCGATCACCGACCCACTGGGCCTGTCGACCTACACCCGCTACGACGAGCGGCTTCTGACCCCGAGCGAGCAAACCGACGAGAACGGCAACCGCCAGCGCGTGCGCCGCAGCCCACTGGGATTCCAGACTGCACGCTGGATCATGGGCAAGCCCGGCGAGGCGGTGGGCGATACCGAAGCGAAGCCCTCGAGCCGCTGGACCTACGACCTCTTCGCGCATCCCGTTTCAATCCGCACAGTGCAGCGCGAGTGCTACGCGAGCGACGAGTCGATTCCACCCGCCGATCGCGATGCCACCGTCGCTTCGGTGCAGTATCTGGACGGCTTCGGCCGCTCGCTGCAGGTGCGCAATCAGGCTGAGGACGTGGTGTATGGCGATCTTTTCGGCCGCATCGCTTTTGACAGCGCGTGGAAGACCACCAGCGTGCGCGTGCGGCGCGAGCAGGAGAGCGTAGCGATCAGCGCCGCCCAGCGCTACGACTTCAAAGGCCGCGTGATCGAGAAGTATCAGCCGGTGATGGGCAGCGGCTGGGCCTATGCCGCGAGCGAGCATGGCGCGAGCACGCACTTTCGCTATGACCCGCGCGGCATGGCCGAGCGCACCATCAACGCCGATGGCTCGATGCGCCTCACGGTGCGAGGCATTCCTCTCGACCTCACGGCGCCCGGTCGTTTCGCGCCCAATCCCTGGGACACCTACCTCTACGACGAAAACGACAACGCGGGCCGCACCGATCCCGTGCGCTCGAAGCCGTGGGAATCGCAATGGAATACGCCGGGGTCGAGCACGGTCGATGCACTGGGCCGCACCGTCATCGCCGTCGAGCGCAACGGCATCGACCCTTCGAACTGGTTGACCACCACCAGCACCTATGACCTCGTGGGCAACCTGCTCACGGTGACCGATGCGCTCGGCCGCCTCGCGTTCAGCGCGATCTACGATCGGCGGCAAAAGCGCCTGCGCACCGAACTGTCCGATTCGGGCGTCCAGCGCTTCGTGCTGGACGCCGCCGGACGCGAGATCGAGACTCGCGACGCCAAGGGTGCGCTGACCCTGTCTGGTTATGACGTGGCCTCACGCAACACGTCGATCTGGGCGCGCGACAACGCGCAGGCGGCAGTGACGCGCCGCCAGAAGATCGTCTACGGCGACGACCCGGAAAGCGGCCTGACACGCGAGCAGGCCGCGCAGCACAACTTGCTGACGCGGCCTTACCTCGTCACCGACGATCTGGGCACGCTGCGCTACGAGGATTACGACTTCAAGGGCAACCAGGTCCGCAAGACGCGCCGCGTCGAGGCCAACCTCGGACTCGACTTCGAAACCGCGGTGCACTTCGATGCACTAGATCGCGTTCGCACGCTGACCACGCCCGCCGACGCCGAAGGCAACCGTCACGTGCTGGTGCTCGGCTACGACCGCGCCGGCGCGCTGGCCCGCATCCGGCTCGACGACAAGGACATCGTGCTCGACGCGACTTATTGCGCGCAAGGCGACCGCACCTCGCTCACGTATGCGGGCGGTGTCGAAATTGGCGTCGAATACGATCCGTTGCGCTTCTGGCCCGTGGCGATCAGGACCGAACGCGCAGGCCCCACACCCGAACTGTTGCAGGCCAACCGCTACACGTATGACCTGGTCGGTAATCCCCTGGAAATCGAATCGTCCGCGCCCGGCTGCGGCTTGCCGCCCTCGCCCGACCGGCTCAAGCGCAGCTTTCGCTACGACGCGCTGTACCGTCTGCTGGGCGGCGATGGGCGCGAGTCCGGAGAGGCGCGCTTCCCGCCGTGGGTCAACAACGCACGGCCGCAAGGCGTGGAAAACTCGCGCGCCTACGCGGAGGCCTATGAGTACGACGACATGAACAACCTCATCGGGCTAGACCACCGCAGCGAGTCCGGCGCCTGGCGGCGCGTGATCACAACCGACCCGGCCTGCAATCGCGTGACGGAAATGGCGATTGGTGGCGACCGCGTTGGCTACGGTTACGACGGCTGCGGCAACGTCATCACGGAAAGCGCGCGCCGCTTCGGCTGGGACTACCACAACCGGCTCGTGAGTTTCGATTCGGGCGCGGGCGTGCACGCGGACTACCTGCGCGACGGCACAGGCGTTCGTACCGTGCAGCGCATCTCGGAGGCAAACCGCGTCGACATCACTGTCTACATCGACGATCTGCTCGAATACCGGCAGGTCGAAGCCGATGGCGCCGTGGTCAAGGGCACGCTGCTGCACATCCGCGACGGCAACCGCCACCTGGCCATCGTGCGTTACGGCACCGATCCGACCGGAGGCGACGGGCCGGCGCTCACCTTGCAGATCCCCGACGAGCTCGGCAGCAGCACGATCGCCCTTGGCCTCGACGGCTGGAAAAATGTTGAGGAATACGCACCATATGGCGAAACCGTGTACGGCAGCTATCCAGCCAAGCGCTACCGGTTCACCGACCATCGGCGCGACGAGGAGTCCGCGCTCTACGACACCGAAGCGCGCGCCTACATGCCCTGGCTCGGCCGCTGGCTCAGCGCCGACCCACTAGGCCTCGCCGATGGGCCGAACCCGTACGCCTACGTGAGCGCCAACCCGCTGCGTTACGTCGATCCACATGGCACGCAAGGCGAGGAAAACCAGCAGACCAACAGTGCGCGCGCATCGACCAGCGGCGTTTCCGACACCAATCCGCGCGCGCTCGCCACCGGTTCGTTCAATCTCCTCTCGGGGTTGAAGTGGGCCTTCCAGCCACGCAACCATGCGACCGGCGCCTGGCTGCACGAAATGTACAACCTCTGGTCAGGAAACGACGGCAAGACGCTAGCGAGCAAGGCCTTCGGCTACATCATGGCTCAGACCTCCTACCACCAGGATGCCATCAAATACCTGATGAGCCAGGGCTGGAAGCCGAATTCGAACATGATCATGCCCGCAGCCGTCTGGACGCGCGCGTGGGATATGAGCTCATTTCGGGCCGCCCGGGATGCGGCCTTGTCGATGGTGCCGGTCAGGGGCTTCGGCACGGCAGATGCCACCAGTGTCCAGACGCGCATCGAATGGCCAGCAGTCCTGAATTATGGCGCGCTGCGCGCCTTGCTGGTCCACGCGTCGGGCCTGAGCAGCATCGTCGCCGGCGCGGTGACGCACGACAACACCGACCGCGCCTTCCTGCTCACCGGCGGAATGATGCAACTGCAGGCCTCGAAGTTCTGGGGTGTCGGCGTCGTCGGACCCCACACGATGGCCATGGTGCTCGGCAGCCGGATGTTCGCGTTCGGCGGCCTGATCTCGGCCATTCCCACGCTGCTCGCCGTGCCGGGTGCGTACCAGCGCAACGAGTGGCAAAACGCGCTCTCGATGAGCGCGAGCGGAACGTCGCCCGCGGTGATGCTGACCGGCATGCTGATGCGCCAGCCCGCCGTGGTGCGCGGCGGGGTGGGACTCGGGCTCGCGAGCCTGTGCTTCGAAATGATGCGGCTGGGTTACGGCTGGATCGGGCCGCCTGGCGGCGGCAGCTCCGGCCCCAAGAACACGGAATAGCGCAAGCGGATCAATCACCGTATCAACAAGCGGAGAACGAACATGGCAAACGCCACGGCGGCAGCAGGGGTCCGGGAAGAACGAATGGCACAACTCGCCTATGCGCGACAGAGCGCGGCGCCACCGGAAGCGACGGCAGGCGCTTCCGGTTCCGCCATCGGCCCCAACGCCTATCTGTCGGCGTTGCTCGCCTTTGCCGTCGAGCAGGTCCTCAATGGCGGCAAGCCCATCACCGTGCAATGGCTCCAGGACACCTTCGACCAGCCATTCGCCGACCTCCCCGCCAACGAGGCGAGTGAGTCGCACCAGGTCCTGCAGACGCGCATCTGCGTGGAGGTGCTGCGCGCGGTGCTCGCGGACAAGACCGCTCCGGCTGACTATCTGCTGGCGTCCTATGAGGGCATCCTGATCGCAATCGGGACCTCGTTCGACCAGATCCGCAGCGCGCGCACCGCCAGCGAGGCGGAGCGCAAACGCATTGCGGATCGCATCGGCATCAATCTCGGGCCACGGCCCGACGCGCTCGACGCACTGTTCCTCGCGCCGGAGCAGATCACCGAAGCGCAACTCGCGGCCCTCTTCGGACTCGCCGACACCACGGCTTCCCCGCTGGACCCCGAGCCCGCCTGCAAGCTCGCCGGCTGGCAGTCCACGCACCTTGCGACGCGCTGGTTCGACGAGCGCTACACGAGCACGCCAGCGCGGCCACTCATCGACCCCGATCTGATCGGTATCGAGTGGATTGCGCATCCCGAGCCGGGTAATCCGGTACTGACGCTGTGGACCCAGCGCAAGGACGCCATCGCCGCGGAAATGGCGGCACTCGCGGATCAGCGCAAGAAGGTCAGCCCACCGGTGAAGGCCATGGAAGCCATGGTCAAGTTGGCGCTCGGCGTGGAAATGGACGTGTTGCAAAAGATCGCCGCCGACCGCCTGCAGGGCTACGACGTCGACGCGCGCATCGCCGCGCTGTGGCTGACGACCGCCGCCTTCGATCTCCTTCTGCATGACTACGAGGTGCTGAAGGACGAGAAGCAGCAACTGCTGGAAGGCGAATGGCACGACGTCGAATCGATCCTCACGGAAGGCTGGAAGCAGCAGCGCTGGAGCATCTGGGTGACTGAGGAGAAGACCGCGAAAATCGTGGCGAGCAGTGAATTCTTCTGCTTTCCGTCGCCCGACACGACGGCCTCGCCCGCCCTGCCGGCGCTGCCCGCATGGCGCGCCGATCTGCGAACCCTGCTCGAGTGGCAGTCCGCGCTGAAGGCGAACCTCGAACAGGCGACCCAGGTTGCCGAGGCGCTCAAGTCGGCCGCGCTCGCCGTCGACGGCGCCAACCTGCCGGCGCTACGCGACGCGCTGCTGAAGAAATTGCCGCACGAGGGCAACTTGCAGGAAAAGGGCGAATGGTTTTCCGAGAACTACCAGATCGACGCGACCCAGGCCAGCAGCCAGCTGACCACGCGCACCGGGCAGGCAATCCAGACGACGCAAGGCTTGCTCTGGGCCATCCGCACCGAGTCGCTGCACAAGACGCGCCCCGACTTGACGCTGCGATCCGACGACGCCTTCGACGCCAGTTGGGTCTGGATCGGCTCTTATTCCACCTGGGTGCCCTCGGTGCTCGTCACGCTCTACCCCGAGAACTATTTCGGTCCGGGCCTCAGAAGCTGGTCGTCGCCGGCCTACGACGCCTTTTGCGCGGAGACCGGCTCGCGCGCGCAGTTCACGCCGACGCAGGCGCGTCTCGCAGTGCAGCCCTACGCGGACTATTTCCGCGACATCAACGCGCTGTCGATCCAGGCCACCTGTTATGCCGAGACTTCGGTTGGCCCCGCCGGCGACCCGACCGGCGCAACGCGCGTGCTCTACTACATGTTCGCCATTGGCGCGGTCACCCGCAAGCTCTATTGGTGCGTACACGATGCGCAGTCCGATACCGAATATACCCTCTCGCCGTGGCTGCCCGTGCCGGGCATGGACGCGCCGCTCGCCATCGCGGGCGCGGTGCCGTACAAAGGCGCCGCCACGCTCGGCGCGATCTGCCTCTTCGCTGCCCTGCAGGGCAGCGACGGCGTGAGGCTTTGCCTGTCACGCTACGACCTGCTGAGCCGCGCATGGACCAGCGCCCCCGCGCAAATCGAGGCGCCCCAGAACGCCAGTGCCTTTACTGCAACCATTCAGCAATCCTATGAATCTCGCGGAAGCAGCGCACCTCCGGGACTGGTCGTGCACACAGGCGGCAAGCAGCTTTTTCTCGGCCACCTCAACGTGGCGGGCAACGCGCTCGACGCGACCGGCTGGAAGCCCCTGGTGACGAACGACTTTCCCGATTCGCGAAGTATTCGCGCCTTTATCTGGAAGACGAACCAGGACCAATGGTGGGCCGTCGGCGAGAATGCAATCGGACAGCTTGCCGTGTGCGGCAGCGGCCTTGCTCCGAAGATCTACGATGCCGAGTTCAGTGGAGTCATCAACTATCCCGGCATTGCGGCGTTCGCGCTGTTCCGTCTCACGCCGCTGCTCGGCAAGGTGCAGTACACGCCGCTGTCCAATCCGGGTCAGCCGGTGGAGCTGAAGGTGACGCCAGTCGCGGCGTCGATCGGTTCATGTACCGGCACCCTGCCCGAAAAGAATCGACTGGACGCCGCGTGCTCCGGTGTGAACGGCAGTTTTTTTATTCCCATTGCCTACGAGCAACCGCCGCTGCTTACGCCGGGTACGCCCCGTAAGGTTGCGCCCAAGGTCACCGGGCCATTCCTCATCACCGACGTGCTGAACGAAAGCGAACTCCAGACGCACGCGAGCGACGTAGCAAAGGCGTTCGAGGAAAACGCCGGCGAAGATGCCTCGGTGCTCGAATATCTGCGCGAAGCCTACGATCTCATCCCCATCCAGGCTGCCAACCGGCTCGCGGCGTCGAGCCAGTACCTGGCTTCGCTCGCGTGGCTGCGCACGGTGTTCGACTATACCCGCGTGAAGGCCGACGGCGGCGCCTCGCGGCGCCCCTCCAACACGCCGCCGTACCTCGCCTGGGCGCGCGATCCCTTCCATGTCGGGCTGTTGCTGGCGACCAGCCCGGACGGCCTGCACCGCTACGCCCTCATCACCATTGCGCAAATCCTGCTCCGCTACGCCGATGCCGAATTCGCGCGCGATTCCAGCGAATCCGTGCCGCGCGCGCGGGCGCTCTATATTCAAGCGCAGCAGATCTCGCGGCTGCTCAAGGTCGACACAGCGCATGTGGTACGCACGCGCGCGGCCGCGGCGCCCACCCAAGGCAAGCTGATCGAGCTGCGCGATTCGCTGCGGGCAGCGTTGGGCGGCGGCACATCGGCGGGCGTCACCTGGCTGTTGCCACCTCCCGTCTACGAGGTACCCGTCAATTCGGTGATCACGGCTTTGGAGCAGCATATCGCGGTCAATCTCTACAAGATCAGAACAAGCCGCAACCTCGCGGGCATGGTGCGCCAGCTCGATCCTTACGCACTACCGAACAATGTCGGAAGCAATATTCCTGTGATTGGCGGCGAAGGGAACCTCATGGTGCCGGCGCAGGGATTCGCGCCACCAACCGGCTACCGCTTCGGCACACTGATCGAGCGCGCGAAGCAGCTCACGCAACTGGCCGCGCAGGTCGAGACGACGATGCTTTCGACCCTCGAACGCCGCGACGCCGAATACTACAACGCGCTTAAGGCGCGCCAGGATCTCGGCCTCGCCCAGGCCGGCGTGCAATTGCAGGATCTGCGGCTGCGCGAAGCGCAAGACAACGTGGGTCTCGCAAAGGCGAGCCGTGATCGGGGCTCCCTGCAGGCCGACTACTACGCCGGCCAGCTCTCCGCCGGCCTGAGCGACTATGAGCGCTCGAGCCTCGGCTACATGGAGGCGTCGCTTGGCCTGCAACTCGGTGCAGCGGCAATGAATTTTCTGGCTGCAGCGCTGCCTTCGTCGATCGGCTCGGGCTTCCCGGAAATCGCTTCGGTCTCCGTCAGCCCGCAGGGCTCCGCCATGGCGATGGCCTCGGGCATCAGCAGCATGGCCGGCGCCGCGAGCACGCAGGCCACGATCCAGTCGACCCTCGCGAGCTACGAGCGCCGCGAGCAAGAATGGCGCTTCCAGAAGTCGCTGGCCGATCAGGACGTCGCGGTCGGCGACCAGCAAGTCGCTGTGGCTCAAGACCAGGTGCGCATATCCGCACAGGAACGCAACATCGCAGCCATGCAGGCAAGCAACGCCGCCACCGCGGTCGAGTACCTCACCAACAAGTTCACGAATGCGGCGCTCTACGAGTGGATGGCGCGCGTACTGGAGGACATCTACCGCAACTTCCTGCAACAGGCCACCGGCGTGGCGCAAACTGCGGCGAGGCAACTCGCGTTCGAACGCCAGGCACAACCGCCTGCCGTGATCCAGCCCGACTACTGGGATGTGCCCGGCACGCAAGGCGGTGTGGGCGACACGGGCAGCAAGGGCCTCACCGGTTCGGCGCGGCTCCTCCAGGACGTGGTGCGCCTGGAACAGTACGCACTCGATACGAACCGCAACAAGCTTCAATTGTCACGCACCGTCTCCCTCTCGCGGCTCTCGCCAGCGGAATTCGCCCGCTTTCGCGAGACCGGCGTCATGCAGTTCGCCACGCCCGCCGCGATGTTCGACCGCGACTTCCCCGGTCACTACCTGCGTCTGATCCGCCGCGTGCGGGTTTCGGTGATCGCGCTGATTCCCGCGGTGGACAGCATCAAGGCGACCCTCATCAGTGCCGGGCAGTCGCGCGTGGTCGTGGAAAACGACGGCGCGTTCCGCACCCTCGTCATCAACCAGGCACCGCAGTCGATCGGCCTGACTTCGCCGCGCGACGCCACCGGCCTGTTCGAGCTGACGCCAACCCAGGTGGAACTGCTAGCACCGTTCGAGGGCATGGGTGCCGATGCCACGTGGCAGTTCGAGTTACCGCGCGCGTCGAACCGCTTCGACTTCACCAGCGTAGCCGATGTGCTAGTGACTTTCGACTACACCGCGTTCTCCAACGACCTTTACCGCGCCCAGGTAGTGCGGACTATGTCACCGTGGCTTAGCGCGGATCGCCCCTTCAGTTTCCGCCAGGACCTGCCGGACCTCTGGTACGAGCTGCGGAACCCCGGCGAATCGCCCACGCCGCTGAAGGTGACCTTCGATACTCGTCGCGCCGATTTTCCTCCGAGCCTCGACAGCCTCGCAGTCGAAGCGCTGACTATGTACTTCTCACGCGCGGACGGGGAAACGTTCGAAGTCGACGTGAAGTCGCTGACCTTCGCGCATGGAGTCGAGCCGCCCGTGGGCGGAGGCGCAGCGTCGATCAACGGTGTGATCAACAGCCGGCGCGGGAACGGCTCCGCCTGGATTCCGATCGTCGGAAAAGAGCCACTCGGCGTCTGGGAACTCGCATTCGATGACACACCGCAGTTGCGCGAGCGCTTCAAAAGCGGCTCGATCAAGGACGTGCTGTTCGTCGTGACCTACCGGGCTCGCACGCCCGCCTGGCCCGGCGTTCCGGAGTAAGCAACGGCGTACCGCCCCGTGGCGGCAACGCAGTATCCCCACCCACCTACGGAGGTGACATCTTGCAAAAATATCTTTTGGAACCGGTCAGTCCGGACGTACCCGTCGGCACGATCCTCCTTTACGCGGGCGATTGCCGCAACGCGTCCATCGTGCTGCAACTCGGCCTCGCGGGCTGGCTGCCGTGCGATGGCAGCCAGATGCTCAAGGCCGACTATCCTGAGTTGTACGCGGCGATCGGCCTGGCTCACGGCGGCGCACTGGACGCCAGCGGCTATGTGCTGCGCTTCAACCTGCCGAACCTGATTGGGCGCTTCGTCCGCGGCGTAAACGGCACCGCGACCAATCCGGTCACGAGCCGCAGCCTCGACCCCGACGCGGACGCTCGCGTGGCCGCTGCCGCCAACGGGAACACCGGCAACGAGGTGGGTTCGTACGAGTGGCAGGCCACTGCGCCTGCCGTCACGGCGCCGATCCAGCTCTCCAGTGCAGGCAGCCACTATCACACCGCCAGCCACCTCACCGCCGACGATCACAATGCCTACATGGGCTCATCCAAGGAGATGGCCTCGGTCAACAAAGGCGCGGTGACCACGCCAGCAAGCGGCGAGCACGCCCACGTGATCACCCAAGGCGGAGATGCCTTCACTGCGCCGAAGAATATGGCGCTGTTTCATATCATCAAGTACATCTAAGGAAAATGAATCATGACCTTGTTCGCTCCAGTTGGAACAGTGGCCGGCTACGGTGGGCAGATTTCCGGCGAAGTGCTCGCCGTGCTAAAGCACGCGGGTTGGCTGCTCTGCGACGGCTCACTTTATGCGTCCGCCGACGCGGACTATGCGGAACTGTTCAAGCTGATTGGCTTCAGCTTTGGTGGTGACGGCACGAAGATGTTCGCCGTGCCCGATCTGCGCGCGCGCTTCATCCGTGGCGCCGACCACAGCAAGGGCGTCGACCCGGGGCCACGCACCGGCCCGGCGGTCGGCTCGACGCAAGGATATGCGACAGCGCGGCCGGGCGTGCCTTTCGCCACCGACAAACGCTGGGCCGACCATACCCACGCGGTGCCCCACATTCCCGTGGATGACCACAACACCGCACTGGCGCTAGGCGGCGGCAGCGCCGAAGAGTGGTCTGGCAGCGTACAGAACACATCGACCGATGGGGCGCACGCCCACACGATCAGCGGCGGCGGCGATGCTGAAACCCGTCCGGAGAACATCTACCTGTACTACCTGATTCGCTTTTGCGCGACCTCAGCCACGAATAAAGGAGCTTAGCCATGACTACGAGGATTCCAATTGGAACGATCCTGCCATTTGCCGGGGACGTCACTGATTCCGCGATTGCCGCAGCATTGGAAAAGCAGGGATTTGTGCCATGCATCGGGCTTTCGCTCCAGACCGGCGGAAAGTACGCCGACCTGTTCAACAGCATTGGCTACAACTTCGGCGGCGTGGGAAACTACTTCAGCTTGCCCGATCTGCGCGGCCTTTTCGTGGCCGGACCGACCGATATCCGCATCGTCGGAAATGTCGCCAGCTTCACCACCGCGCTGCCAAGAAACGCCTTCACGACATCCAGCGATGGCAAACATGGCCACACGCTCAACTATGTCCCAGAGGGCCATTTCACCAGTGACTATTGCGCCGGGCACGACAACGCAGCGTGGAACGGCGAGTGCGTGAACGTCAGCAACGCCGGCGAACACGGCCATGCGTCGATCGCCGGTGGAGACGCGGAAACGCGGCCCATCAACCTTGCGCTCGATTACATTATCAAGTTCGCAGATCCGCAGCCTTGATGTGAGTTCGATCCTCCCTGACGAGAGGGTTATCTAACCTGAGGATGGGAAGCTCGCTTTTCTCGCAACTGTCCCAAACAGCTTTGCTCGATCAAAACTACAGCCCTTGAGCATCGAGCCAACTCGAGCCTGCGGAGATCCGTCTTACGCAAGTCCGCGTTTGCCAGACCCTCCTTGGCAAGCTCATATGCCTTGGCGTCAGATGAACGTCAGGCTAGCACCGCCATCACCGCCGCGACGCCGGTAGCGATTTTCGAATCGCTACCGGGCGTCTCTCGTTAGCATTGACGCACGAATGCACACAACGTCTCCATAATCGGCCAATAGATTTGCGGGCTCTCGCGCGTTATTCGCTCCAGCGAAACGCTCATGGTGTGCGAGTTCGACGGTCGATCCGGCGCCGGTGACCAAGGAGAGCGCGCACCGAAACGCCATTCGCACACGTTGCAGCAACTTTCCTTGCAAACTAGACCCGATTTGCTCGCGTGAGCGCCTCCAGTTGGTCGTGAAAAACTGACAAACAATAGCAACTATAAAGATAAGTTTTCTTATCATCAGATACCTGTTCATGCGGTAAACTTGGCCTCATGAAAACGCGTCCCACCTCGCTGCCGCCCCCGCCCGCCCTCACCGACCCACCCGGCTTCCCCGATGCCGACGAACTCGCCATGCTGCGTGCGTGGTATGCGGGCCTCGCGGTGCGGCCAGCCGTCGAGCGTTACCTGCCCGCGGCGCTTGGCGACGGCAAATCCGCGCGGGGCGTGCTCGGGCGCATCCGGCGCAGGCTCATTGCCATTGCGCGCGCGGCGCATCGCGACGATCTGGTGGCGTTGTTC